>WFSE01000015.1 GCA_015486135.1 Lentisphaeria bacterium | reverse complement strand
TTCTCCTCGGATATCATAGAGGAACAACAACGCCTCGACAGATACAGGCAGCAACTATTCGACCTGCAGGAGACCATAAACGGCATCCTAGCGCAACAAGCGAATACCGAGAAAACCGCCACTCAACAACAAGTGGAACTGGCGCTCGCCGTCAAACTCGCGGAGGAGGCGCTGGAACGGGGCAAAAATCAAACACGGAAGGCGAAAGCGATATTCGAAGCCCGCTCCCAGGAATACGCCAACGCTAAGAGATTATGGAATCTCGACGCATTGACAAAAGGCGATTTTTCCGCCACCAAAAGGGTCTTCACGGTTGCCGAGGCAGACTACAAAAACGCCGTTTCATTCGAGAAAAGCCTGAGACAGGAACTGGCATCCGCGAAGCTCGCGCTCTCCGAATTCGAACGATCCCGCGCCGCCCAAAAAAACGTAGTCAAAACCCAGATCGACGCATTGAACTCGAGAAAGAAAGAAGTGCGGAGCAGATGCGAGGACATAAAGAATCTTTTGGAAGGAAAAGGCGGAAGCGAAATTGTCGTCGTCTCGCCAATGACCGGAACGCTTGTAATGCCAAGGATACTGGGAGAGGGAGACATCGTGTCACAAGAGGAGCCCCTCTTTTCAATCTACGGCAAAGACTCATTGAAGCTGACGGCGTGGATGCCCGAACGGTTCAAACCCGACTTGGCGCTTGGCCAGAAGGGAATCGCTAAGATCGGGGGCAGACACCTGCATGTGACCGTCAAAAACATACGCCCCGACATCATACTTTCACCGCCACCGCTGAGGATACGCGGCCTCGCATCCAAAAACGCCTATTTCTTCACGGTGCTACTCGAACCCGAGGAATCCATCGACTCCCTCTTCCCCGGCCAGGTCGGCAAGGTAATGTTCAAATGATCGACGACATCATATTCTTTCTGTTGGATGTCAAAAACTATGTCATCCTGCAGATTGTATCCAGAACCATCTACGAATGGTTTCTTTTCTTTTTTCCGGTCCTCATCATGTTCGAGGCGCCTAGATATTTTCTTCCCGGCATTTTCCTTTATATCCTCAAATTGCTAGGCTACCGGAGACGCGGCCATATTGCGAAAAAGGAATTTTTGGAGACCCGGCCCTCCGTAAGCATAATCATCGCCGGGAGAAACGAATCGGCGATTATCGCCAGCACTATCGAATCACTGCTCGCCCTTCCCTACGAAAACAAGGAGATCATAGTGGTCGACGACGCTAGCGACGACAACATGTACGAAATATGCAAGGGATACGCGGACAAGGGATTGATACGGCTTTTCGGGAATTTCTCCAAAACCGGCAGGGCTGGCAGACCGCCCTCCTCTAACTATGGATTCCGAATGTCAACCGGGGATTTCATTATCAGCGTGGACGCCGATACGAGCTACGACTACGACATCATAGAACACATGATTGGGCCTTTCTACGATCCAGAGGTGGGAGTCGTGGCGGGGAATCTCAAGGCGCGCAATCTCGGCGCGTCGATATGGGCCGATTTCCAAGCCATCGAATATATGATCTCAATAGGACTCTGGAAGCGCTGGACCGACTTCCTCGGAACGACAATGCAGGCGTCGGGCGCTTTCGGAGCGTTCCGCCGGGAGGCTCTACTCGATTTCGGCGGTTGGGATCCCGAACTGGCCGAAGACGCCGACATATCCCTGAAAGCGAAAAAATGCGGATGGAAAATAGCCTTCGCCCCGGAAGCCGTCGCCATGACGAGCGTCCCGGAAGACCTTTGGACTCTCATCAAGCAGAGAATCCGCTGGGACAAAGGCGCCGTGAGAACATATTTCCACAAGCACAAAGACATCATGAAATTCTGGCAGTTCAAATTCGCCAACTTCTTCGAGCTGATACAGGAGTTCATCCTCGCCTACGTCCTCACCCTGCTCTATCCCGTCTACATCGTTTATATGCTGCATTTCGACTACAAACTGCTCATTTTCGCATATCTATTCGCTTACGCCATATACGCGGTGATGACATTTGCAACCTTTTCCGTCGCGCTCTCTTTCAGCGAGCGGAAGGAGGAGGAAATAGGATTACTATGGTATGTGCCGTTCGTCCCACTCTACAAGGAAATATTCAGGTGGGTTAGGGTCTATGCGAATATCCTCGAGACATTCCGCTGGAAATACGAGGAGCCGTATATACCCCACAGTGGGTACAAGTTCAGCGAAAAGTGGTAGCGGGAACGAAATTTGCCCGCGTGTCAGCATTGATTTGCCATGAGAATGGCTTATATTGAGGCAAAGTGTTGAAGCATGATAAAACAACATAACATCTTGCACGTCAATAAGTTTCAGCACAGGGACGATTCAGGAGCGACTGAACGGCGCTACGCCATGAGAAGCCTTTAGCGAAGGGATATCGCAATGTCCAAGCACAAGATATTAGTGGTCGAAGACGACGCCAATTTACTGGAAATGTACAAAACCCTACTGACCCAAACTGGCTACGACGTGGTACCCACTAATACCGGAGAAGCCGCCTTGGACGCATATCGGGAAAATCACGATTTCAGCGTGGTTATTCTGGACTTGATACTGCCCGGGATCCACGGGGAGGAAGTGCTCGAGGAAATTCAGAAGTCCAATCCGTCCCAACACGTGATAATCTGCACCGGCTCCCGATTGTCAAAAACATTCTCCGGAAACGTCAAAATACTGCAGAAACCCTTCATCGCCCCCATGCTGCTAAACATGATAGAAGAAGTAGCGGAATAGGGTTTGCTGAATAGGGCTTGTTGAATAATTACTGGAATAGATTCTGTTATGACTATGAACAGAAAAGAATACATAAAGGATATTTTCCAGACACACCAAGAAGAGCTATTGAATATAGGTGTAAAAATGATTGGTGTTTTTGGGTCTGTAGCTAGAGGGGATAATTCTCCGTCAAGCGATTATGATATATTGGTCGAATTCGATGAAAATCATCATAATTTCAAATCCTTCAATCAACTATGTGATGTTTTAGAAAAACATATTGGTAATAATTACGACTTAGTTACAAAACAAGGGCTAAGTCCATATGTTGGGGAGAAAATTTTAGAAGAGGTAGAATATGTCCAAATCGCATCTTGATTTGTTACATCATATTTCGCTACGAACTCGTTTGGAATATTGCGACTGAACACGTTCCTGTGTTCAAAGAGCAACTCCAAAAAATACTACAAGATTCCGAACAAGATCAATAACCATTTTCGTCCTTTTCAGCAAGCCCTACTTCTGCTCTAGGAATATCCTTATCACTGCGTTCTTCCGGAGCTTCCCCACGTATTCGTCGTATTTTTTCTTGACCTCGGCCTTTTTGAGCATACGCCGTATATCCTTCCGCAGCTTTTCGAATGGCGGTGTCTCCGGCTCCTTTTTGTCGAATATTCTGACAAAGTAAACCCCCTCTTTTGTCTTTATAGGCCCCGCCACGGTTCCCTTGGGTTTGCCCTTGAGTTCGGCGGCGAACTCGGATCTGAGGTCCGCCTCGTTGATCCATCCAATCTTCCCTCCGTTCGTCACGCGGGAGCTGTCGGAGCGCAATAAAACTAACTTGGAGAAGGCCTTCTCGTCGGCAGTGATCAACATGGGCGCCAACTTCTCTGCCAACTTCTCGTGATACGGTTTCAGATATAGAATTTGGAGAGACACGCTAGCGGGTTTCGCAAACGCCCCTTTATGGTCCCGATAGTACTCCCAAACCTGTTTTGGGGTAATATTCACGGCCTTGTCGCATCTGGCGTCGAGTAGTATCATCACGGCGGCTCGTTCCAGCGCCTTCATTCTGACATCGTCCATGGTCATCCCCGCTTTGCGAGCTTTTTCCTGAAGCGTCTTTCTGTCTCCGCCCGCAACGTTGGCCGCAATTTTGTCAATAAATCTCTCGACGATCTCGCGGGGTATTTTGTATCCCCTTTTTTTGAATCTGTCGAAAACCAGCTTTGAATCAATGAGTCTGTTGATGGATTCGATTTCGATCTCTAGTGTTTTTTTGTCTAGTTCATCTCCGGAATACATGGCGGCCAGTCGTTCCCGCTCCGGGATAGTGTCGAGAAACACGTCAAGCGTGGTAATTGGCTGGCCATTTACCGTGGCTACGACGGCATATTTCGTGGGAGGTTTCACGGGGGATTCGCCTTGCGCCTCGGAGACAATCCCCCAAAGGGCCGACGTCACCGCACAAAAGCCCGCAACCAACTCGGTCACGCATGCGGATAAGGATGGATATCTCATACCGAGAACACCACGGTCTTATTGGCGAAAACAATTACTTTGCGCTCCAAGTGCGCCTTAAGCGCCCTAGATAACACAACGCTTTCCACATCCCGCCCCATGCGCTTCATGTCCTCCGGTCCGCAACGATGGGACACTCTAGCCACATCCTGGTCGATAATAGGTCCCTCGTCCAAGTCCTCGGTCACGTAATGGGCGGTGGCCCCGATAATCTTCACTCCCCTATCGTATGCGCGTCTGTAGGGGTTCGCACCTTGAAACGCTGGAAGGAACGCGTGATGGATGTTGATTATCGGCTTGTCGAAGGCCCTCAGGAACGCGGGTGACAGGATTTGCATATACCTAGCTAGGACCACGAGGTCTATGGCGTTTTCCCTCAAGAGGTTCAAAATCTCCGCTTCTTGCTCCGCCTTGGTTTCCCGTGAAACCGGGAGATGCCGGAACGGAATATCGAAGCGTTGGGCGACCGACTCCAAATCGGGATGGTTGCTAATCACCAAGGGGATTTCGCACTCGATCACTCCCTCGCTCTGCTTTGCCAGTATATCGTAAAGACAATGCGACGCCTTCGACACCAAAACCGCCACTCTAGCGACCTCGTTAGGATAATGGACGGACCATTCGAGCCCAAGAGGCTCCGCGAGTTCCGCGAACTGGCGTTCAAGCGCCTCGGAAGAATACGACAAGTCCTCGACATCGAGCGCGACACGCATAAAATACCTGTTGGTAGGCAGATCCGTGTGCTGCTCGCAACTCAGAATGTTGAATCCTTGCTCGTAGAAAAAGGAGGATATGCCGGCAAGCAATCCTTTACTATCCTCGCTCTGAATAAGAAACACTATCTCGCTCATGAAGCCCTACCCTCCATAGACTCTTTCATAGTAACCCAGGTACTCCCCGGAGGTGACTTCGTCCATCCAAGCCTGATGCTCTTGATACCATGCAACCGTCCTGCGAATACCCTCCTCGAACGTCACGGAAGGAGTCCATCCCAGCCGGGACTGTATCTTCGAGGCGTCTATAGCGTACCTTCTGTCGTGTCCAGGTCTATCCTCTACGAATTCGATGAGAGACTCGTCTTTTCCCATCAAAGCCAATATTGCCCCTACGACATCGAGATTTGTTTTCTCATTGTTCCCGCCGACATTGAACACCTCGTCTTCTGCCTCGGTCAACACCTTCCATATCGCATGGCAATGGTCCGTCACGAAGAGCCAGTCCCGCACCTGCATGCCATCGCCGTAAATAGGAATTTTCCGCCCCAACCTGGCGTTGTTTATGCAAAGCGGGATCATCTTTTCCGGAAATTGGTAGGGACCGTAGTTGTTGGAGCATCTCGTTATGAGGCAATCCATCCCAAAGGTATGCTTGAAAGAATGGACTAGATGGTCCGCAGCCGCTTTGCTAGCGCTATACGGCGAATTTGGCTTGACATTGGTCTCCTCGGAAAAATATCCTTCATCCCCCAAGGAGCCGTAAACCTCGTCGGTTGACACCTGTAAAAAGGTTATATCAGCATTTCTAGCCACTTCGAGCAAAGCCAACGTTCCCAAAACATTTGTTTCAACAAAAACCTTTGGTCCTTCGATCGACCGATCCACATGACTTTCCGCCGCGAAATTGACTATGGCGTCTATGGAATGCTCTCTCGCGACACGGGACAGCAAATCGGAATCCCGAATATCCCCATGAACGAACACATGCCTCGGCTCGTCCATCTTGTCGTGAAGGCTGGTCAGGTTCCCCGCGTAAGTCAAGGCATCCAAGTTGACGACTTTCACATCCGGGACCTCGTCGAGAAGCATTTTAACGAAATTGACCCCGATAAACCCGGCACCTCCCGTAACAAGGATATTTTTTGGTTCGCGCATAAATCAATCCAGTTTCAAGGGATCTTACTTGGCCTTCCCGAGCCGCCCCAGCCGTCTTGTGGTATATCTATCGCTTCTATCACCAGACCACATAAGCAACGATACACTCCCCCCTTTGTCGCAATCGTTGATTCCATAATCGAAATTAAACCGGTTGGTCGGCAAGATATGGTTTCGCTTCAAACCATCGTAGGGAAGGAACACATCCACATGGTATCCCCCCGGGACCTTGGAGGTTCTAGTCATGGCTCCCGGCACCTCGGAGCCATCGGGATGGAACTTCAAGGATCCATCCGGCATTGCTTCTAGCCAAAAGGCTCCCTTGGAATAACACCCTTTCGAGCCACCATCCGGCCGTAAATCAAAAAACATTTCGAGATGGTCCACAGACCTGGCGGAAGTACCGCTCCACCTGACATCGTCGTCTTTGACATCAACCATTACCAAAAGTCCGGTCGTACCTTTCACAACATGCGCCACGGCCGAGCAGTCCTCCAGCCCGGCCCACGCACTACGTCCGGATATGATTTGCCCCTTCCCGTCAACAACCAATTTCGCCTTTCCAGCGTCTTTCTTATTGTTGATGTAATATCCGGCTCGGGCCGTGGGAGACGAGACGACACCACTAGCTACAAGTTCGCCCTGCTCGTAAATTTTCCAGGACAATTTAGGGACATCCTCGAAATGATCCACTTTATCCGCGAAAAACACCATGGACCTAGGTTTTCCGAATTCCAAAAACGCATCGCATATTTGCGGCGCCACAACTTTTTCCACAGGGAGCCCCCCTCCGCCTTTCCAGTCGAGGTAGATCTGCACCGTCTCCCTGAAAATATTCTCCAGAGGGTATTCTATTCTCATTCCCACCCCGGAATTCAATACCCACGTGGCGCTATTGTTCAAGGTTCGCTCCACTCCTTCCACCATCCGGCGCAAGTTTATGGGCACGATATTGACCGGGCACTTCTTCCCATCTCTAACCACCTCAACGGAAGGTTTCCCTTCAACGGGCACAGAAACTTGGAGGAAGTGGAAAAAAGCTCCTAGCTTGGGCCATTTGTCTAGTTCGGCTCCGCCGCCTCCCGTAATGAAATAGGGAATCCCGTCTATCTCGAATGGCTCGTAGAAATGCTCGTGCCCCGCGAATACCGCATCGACGCGGAACTCGCGCAAAAGCGGTTGGATGTCCTTGACCCATTCCGGGCTGTAGTATGGACGATCCTTCAACCACAATGGCTTATGGATAAAGACAAACTTGCGCGCGGAGTCGCGGTATTTGCTCAATTCGGACTTGAACCACTTCAACTGCTTTCCTGTGACACGGTTTCGCTCCCCTGGGATTTCCGAGGATAGGACAAAAAACCTAGCCCCTTTGTATGCGAAAGAGTAATAAGGCTCGCCATAAAGCTTCTCGTACAGGTCAAATGCCGAGCGGTCCCAAGCGTCGTGATTCCCCATAACCATATACAAGGGACAATCCAACCGGGCCACCGACTTGTCGAACTCGTGCCACTGGCGCTTTAGCAACGGGACATTGTGGGAGTTATACCCGCGAATCATATCCCCGAGGTTAACCACGAAAGCCGGCTCGAGCTTGTTGATGAATTTTATATTTCGCAGGTAGTCCGCGGAAACGGACGCAGGATCACCGGGGGCCACAGGCCGTCCCGGCCTCGTGTCCCCTACCACAACAAATGTAAATGGCGCTACCGGTTCCGTCTGCTCCCCGCTCCCGCCCCCGGAAACACCCCGCCCCCTAGGC
>WFSE01000014.1 GCA_015486135.1 Lentisphaeria bacterium | reverse complement strand
GAATAATTGGGACTCGCTGAATAATTGGCAAGTGCTTAATTATTATTGGGTTAAGTCTTTTTTGGCGGTGTCATCTCCAAGGTTTTGGGAGCACACGTTCGTGTGGTTTGAAGGAGCGCTTCGCTTGGGCGCAGACCTCCCAAAACCCTTGGAGCCGACTAGCGATTTGAGGCACTTGCCAATTCCGCGAAAGCCGGAAACGCACCGCTGATCACGTTGCCTTCGCCTAGGAGTATGCCTATACGCCGTCGGCTCGTCGCCTAATCACAAGTCCTTCATAGCCGCCTCGGCGGCGACGGAGGATCGGCACGTTTCCGACTTTTTCAGCAAGCCCTAATTGGGCATGGACTAACACGGACCGACACGGACGTAGACGGAAGCCTGCCTCACGGGGCCTGTTTATGTCGGGGTTTCACCCCCTCTGTGTTGTTGGGATTTCTGACACCCCGGGTGAACCCGGGGGAGTAGGGACGTGGGGGTGCTACAATCGGACAACGGAGGGAGTGGTCATGAGTAAGAGACGATTCGTATTGCTGGTGTTGGCTGTGGCGGTGTTGTTTGTGTGTCAAGGGGGATTGCTCGCTGCCGACTACGAGACATTGCCCGACGCCATCTCCGCGGCGGAAAAGCTGATAGAGAAGAAATACACCACTCCCATAGCGCGCAAAGAGGCTATGAAAGAATTGCGGGCTATTCTCGACGACGCGAAAACAACCAAGAAAGAAAAGATCGAGAAGATAAAAAAGCTTATCCAGCCACAAGTTGATCCGATTCCGCGCAAAGAGATATGCGACGATGTGAAGACTTTTAGAGCTTTATGGAAACGAACTAAAACAGCCGAGATTGAAAAAATCTGCAAATCGTCCGTGGATAAATGGAAAAAGGCGGCTGGCTTGGGGTATCCGGAGGGGGAGTATTTGCTCGGTTATTGTTATGATTATGGATACGGTGTCCCCAAAGATGCTAAGGAGGCGGCGAAATGGTTCCGTAGGGCATCGGAGCAGGGGTATGCAAAGGCGCAGTATAGTCTCGGAGTTTGTTATACTAATGGTGATGGAGTTCCCAAGGACATGAATGAAGCGGTGAAATGGTTTCGCAAAGCCGCCGAGCAGGGTGATGCGTTGGCGCAGAATAATCTTGGAGGTTGTTATTATAGTGGGAATGGAGTTCCCAAAGACATGAGAGAGGCGGTGAAATGGTTCCGGAAGGCTGCGGAACAGGGGGATGCTTGGGTGCAGTATAATCTCGGGGCTTGTTACGCTAAAGGGAGTGGAGTCCCCAAAGACATGCGGGAAGCGGTGAAATGGTATCGTAAGGCCGCGGAGCAGGGGTATGCGACTGCGCAGTTGTGGCTTGGAAATTGCTATTTTACCGGGGAGGGAGCTTCCAGAAACATGAAAGAGGCGGTGAAATGGTACCGCAAGGCCGCCCAACAAGGGGATGCGCATGCACAGTATAATCTTGGAATTTGTTACGAGAATGGAGCCGGGGTTCCCAAAGACATAAAAGAGGCGGTGAAATGGTACAGTAAGTCAGCCGAGCAGGGGGATGCGCAGGCGAAAACGAAATTGAAAGAATTGGGGTATAAATAGGGCTTTAACTCAATGCAAATAAAGCACTTGCCAATTATTCAGTAGGCCCTAAATAGGGGGGCGGCGTGGACGGGGGCCGTGATGCCCCCTACCTCGATATTGTCGATAGTATCGATATTGTCGACAGTATCGATTTATTCAGCAAATCCTAATTTATGTCGTGGTTTCGCTCCTCGGTGTTGTTGTGTTTTTGTCTACGGCCCCCAAGAATGAAATGGCTCCGGTAGGGCAACGTTCGACGCAGATGTCGGCGAGGTCCCCGAGGGCTTCGTCGAGAGACGTTCCAATCGGTGGCGAGACTATTTTGCCGTATCCGCGTCCTATGAATACTAGGCCCCGTTCGCGTTCCCGGGTGGTTTCGACACATCGTCCGCAGAGGACGCATTTGCCAGGTTCCATTACAATTTTTTCGCCACGGATTCTGGCGAAGGTTCTTCCGCGGCCGCGTTCCCCGCGGCGTTCTTTGAACGTTGACTGGTTGGCGTCGAATTTATCTGCCAAGTCGCGTAATGCGCAATTTTCCGTCGCGGCGCAATCGCAATCCATGCATCTCGCGGTTTCCGCTAGCGCTTGTTTAGCGGATAGGAGCTTGTCGTGTTCCGGTTCGTGTCTTGGCTCTTTTGAGGCGGAGTCCATGAACACCGCTATGTCGTCCGATTCCAATGGGCCGAATTTGGATTGGAATTTTATCTTTTTCCGAGCTTCCGTGGACGCTATTTTATCCGAGGCGTTTCGAAAAATATCCCGGACCTTTATTAGAATGTAGCGGATGGCGACAGGAGAGTCGTAACGGCCTCTTCTACAGGCTTTTTCGCAAGGCGCGTGGCAGTCGAGGCACGGGAATTTTTCAAAGTTCAATAGTGAAAGCGTTTGGGGCGGTGTGTCCGGTGCGGCGCGGAATTCGCGAAGGGCTTTCGGGATGTTTATCGAGGCGGGACACGCTAGGGAGCAAGGGGCGTCGCAATCTCCCAGATGCTCGCTGAGGAGCATTTCCAAAGCCCCCTTGCGGAGGGAGCGGACACGTTCGGTATCCGATTCCAGTTCCATCCCATCGCTGGCGCGGGCGGCGCACGAAGGTATGGCGTGGCCAGTCCGCTTGTCGATGACCACGCAGATCATGCAGGATGTCGCCGGAGGTAGTCCATCAAGATAGCATAGCGTTGGTATTTCCATCCCGGCTCGTTTGGCGGCGGCGAGAATCGTATCGCCTTCCTGGAAGGGGATTTCGAGCCCGTCTATGGATATAGCGCCGTTAGGCATATTACTGTCCGTTCGCGCTGTCGTCGTCTCTCGCGATTCCCACGATCGCAATGCCGTTGGCGTCCGCCAGCTCGACCGCGCGTTTTCTTTCGAGGACGAACGTCATATTCGCCTCGACCGCTAGAACCGCGGCTTTCGCCTCCATCATACTTTCAATGGTTCTTGGTCCGAAACACGGCACGTCGAACCGCGTGTCCTGCGCGGGTTTCGCCATTTTCACCACGACCGCGCCAGGGCCGAACTCGCCAGCTCTCCGGACGCATTTGTCGGTTCCTTCCATCGCCTCGACCGCCACCACGGCGTGTTTGCGCACGACGACGGTCTGCCCTATGTCGAGCCCCCCCATTGTCAGGGCGGCGGTTTTTCCCAGTTTAATGTCGTTCCAGTGTTCCTTGCGTGGTTTTTTCCTGGTGAACACGCCTTTTTCGGCTAGGAGGTGCGGGAGGAACTTGGTTGTGTCCAGGACGCGGAGTCCGTCCTTGGCGACTTCATCTATAAGCGCTCTAAGCACGCTGTCGGCGCGACGGTCTTTGGTCTTGGCGGCCAAAGCCAGCATTCGCAGGTCCATTTTGAAATTGGATATAGCCAGTTTAGGCTCGACCCAGCCGAGCAAAAGGATGTCGTTGACACCGTGTTTCTTGAAAAAGCGGACAGCTTTATTGAGCTGGCCGAACCCAATCTCGTCGTAGAAATCGGCTTTTCCGCGGACCATGTCGGATGTGTGCCCTTTAAATCCCAGCGCGGCGACGCGCTCGATTCCAAGATTGGAGGCGTTCGCCATGAATTCCTCTGGCAACGTTCCGGCGCCCGCGATTAGCCCAACCGTCTTTGGATAACTATCACTTGTCATGCCCGAACTTTAACGCTTGCTAGCGGAGAGGGCAAGCCACGGAAGAGAAAGCGGTTGCCAACACGCCGCCGCGGGGCTATCTTCAAACGCAAGACGGCGGGGGCGGGATCAGCGTTTCGACTCCAGTCAAAGCGCGGAACTGACCTCGGATAGCACAGGAGACACTAATTCATGAATGTGGCGTTCGATCTTTGCCATCCCGCCCAGTTCCATTTGTTCAAACATTTGATGGAATTGTTCAGGGAACGCGGTCATGGGGTGCATATCCATATCAAGGAGAAAGATTCTCTGCGGGCGCTATTGGATCGCGGTGGCTGGAAGTACGCCGTGTCGGCCGCGGGGGGGAAAAGAAGCCTGTCCGCGGCTTACGCGTCGCACTTGAAGAGCTACATGTCTTTCGTCAAGGGGCTGGGGGTGGAGCTTCATTTAGGGTCGTCGGTCGTCCAGGGAACCGCGGCGCGGCTTTTGGGCGGGGAGTCGTATTGTTTCAGCGAGGACGATTTCGACGTGGCGCCGGCGTGGAAATGGTTGAACATCACGGCCGGACGCGTTGTCAGACCGTCCGCGCTCCGTTTCGAGGGGGGTGGGCGGAGAACGATATATCACGATTCGTATCATGAGTTGGCGTACCTTCATCCCGATATATTCACCCCGGACGAGTCGGTGCCGAGGCGTTACGGATTAGTTCCCGGACGGTACGCCGTGGCGAGATTTTCCGCGATGTCCGCGTACCACGACAGGGGGGAATCGGGCGCTCCGGAGGCGTTCCAGGCTGTTTTGAAGGAGGGATTGCCCGGGGATTTGGACGTGGTGTGGTCTTTGGAGGGTGGAAGTGGCGACAGGGTGGAGCCATGGGATATGCACCATGTTTTGGCGTTCGCGAAGCTGCTAGCCGGGGACTCCCAGACGATGGCGATGGAGGCGGCGGCGCTCGGAGTGCCGTCCGTGCGTTGTAATTCCTTCGCCGGCCGTATCGCGGTGTTGAACGAGCTCGAGGAAAGATACGGATTGACCTTCGCGTTCGGTCCCGAGAAGGCCGATGGCGCGGTCGCTAAAGTGATTGAACTGGCGGCGGACGATTCTTCGGTGGAGGAGTTCGCGGCTAGACGGGGGAAAATGCTGGAGGAGAAGGTTGATTTCCTCGATTGGATGGCGCGCCTCTTCGGCTTGGTTTGATTATGGGCGTCAAGGTGTTAATTGTTAGGGTGGAATTCGGTCTCGGCGTTGTATTGGGGTTGTCATGGCTATTGATACGCATAAGTTCAAGCTTGGAGTTTTCGTCCTTACGGGTGTGAGCTTGCTGGTGGTGGCGTTGTTCCTGCTGGGGTTGTCGGAGACGTTTAAGAAGAAAATTCATTTTGTTACGTATTTCAACGAGAGCGTGCAGGGGCTCGAGTCCGGCTCGGCGGTGAAATTCCGTGGTGTGACGATTGGACGAGTGTTCAGAATCGCCATTCGCCCCGAGGACAACATGATTCGGGTCGATATGCAGGCCGTGCCCTCCGCGATAGACGAGTCGGGGGACGCGTCGCGGTCGATGGATTTTTTCCAGCATTTGGACGACGAGGTTAGGAAAGGTCTGCGTTGCCGTCTCGAACTGAAGGGGATAACGGGCATGAAATATGTGGAGCTGGACTATTTGGATCCCAAAAAATACAAAATTCCGCATGTCCTGCCTCCAAAAGATATGTTGTATATTCCTTCGGCGCCATCCCTTCTAAGCGGCTTGAGGACAAGCCTGACTGGGACTTTGGCCAAGATTGCGGCTATAGATTTCGAGAAGATATCGAGTGAATTGGCCGAGGCGTTGAGGGGCGCCAATAAAATATTTTCGGATCCTAGAATCCCGGGGATAGTCGAGAAACTCGACAAGGTCGCCACCAGTTCCCAAAGCGTGGCGTCCAAACTGGACGACGCCCTGACGAAGCGGCGTTTGGAAAATATCGCTTCGGAACTGGAGGAGACGTTGAAATCCGTCCGCGGATTTTCCAAGGCCGCCAAAAAGCAGTTGACCGAGGCGGATCTGCCCAAAACGACGGAGTGCGCCAGAGATCTCAAGATGGAAATGAGCGTGACGTTGAGAAAACTCGACGACACGTTGGACGCCCTGTCCGAACTCATATCCTCCATCAAGGAAGACCCGGGATCGCTGGTTCACGGCAAACGCGCGCCTAGAACTTTTTGATTCGGCGAAAGAATACTGCTCTGTAACTTGCAATCCCATGGAGCCGACAATGCTCGAAAGTATATTGATACGAGGCGCCCGACAGCATAATTTGAAGGGAATCGACCTTGATATCCCCCGCCACAAACTGACGGTTGTTACCGGACCGAGCGGTTCGGGAAAATCCTCTTTGGCCTTCGACACCCTTTACGCCGAGGGTCAACGGCGTTACGTGGAGAGTCTCTCGGCGTACGCGCGGCAGTTTCTGGACCAGATGGGAAAACCGGACGTGGACAGGATAGAGGGGCTCTCGCCCGCTATCGCGATAGAGCAGCGCACCACTGGCGCTAATCCCCGTTCCACCGTGGCGACCACGACCGAAATCTACGACTATTTGAGGCTGCTTTACGCTCATGCGGGCACGCCGCACTGCCACAAATGCGGTCGGGAGGTACGTCCGCAGAGCGTCGAGGCTATAAAGCGGCGATTGGAGGCCGTTCCGGAAGGACGGCGGATGATGGTGTTGTCCCCTAGAATCGATGGAAGGAAAGGAGCCAGGAAGGATATTTTCGAGCGCGTCTCGGCGGAGGGCTTCGTCCGCGTCCGCGTGGATGGCGAGGTGTATCCGGTGGATTCCCCGCCAGACTTGGATAAAAACAAGCGCCATACGATAGAAGTCGTTGTTGACAGATTGCTGGCGGGCGAGACCGATTCATCCCGGTTGGTGGACGCGGTGGAGACCGCCCTCGAGGGGGGCGATGGCAAGATGATCCTTCTCGTGGAGGACGAGAAGGGGGGATGGGACGAGGAGATGATTAGCGAACGCGCGGCTTGCGTAGATTGCGGAGTGAGTTTCGAGGAGCTGGCGCCGCGCAATTTCTCTTTCAACAGCCCCTACGGGGCGTGCCGCGAGTGTCATGGACTCGGAGCTAAAATGGTGTTTGACGAGGAGTTGCTTATCCCCGATCCATCGCTCTCGATGAAAAAGGGCGCGATTCCCGCGTGGAGGCGCGGACCAAGGCGTCTTATCATTTATTACAACCACTTGTTGCGTCGCTTGTCCGAGCATCTTGATTTCCCGGCGCTCACCACGACCCCGATACAAGACCTCCCGCGGAAGATTCGGGAAACGCTGTTGTATGGAACTGGCGATGAATCCGTGAATTTCGATTTCTGGATGCGGGGCAAACTCCGAAAAATGGAGAAACCTTTCGAGGGGGTCATCCCTAATCTCGAACGGCGCTTCGTCGAGACCGAGAGCGATTCCGTCAGAGAGCGGTTGCGAAAAATGATGCGCCCAAAAACGTGCCCGGCTTGCGGCGGCGCGAGATTGAAGCCGGAAAGCTTGGCGGTCACCGTCGGTGGAGTGGGCATTCACCAGTTCAACGCTATGACCGTGGAGGCGGCGGACGCGTTCATGGAGGTTTTGCCGGGGAAACTCTCCGCGGAGGATACGCAGGTGGCGAGGGGGCTCGTGCGCGAAATCCGCGCCCGTTTGGGGTTTCTGGCGGATGTCGGACTGGGATATCTAACACTGGACCGCGGAAGTGGCACGCTTTCGGGAGGGGAGGCGCAGAGAATTCGACTGGCGACGCAAATCGGGAGCGGACTCACGGGAGTCCTCTACATCTTGGACGAGCCGAGCATAGGCCTGCATCAAAGCGACAACGACAAGCTTCTCGACACCCTCGCTAGACTACGCGACACCGGCAACACGGTGGTGGTGGTGGAGCACGACTTGGATACGATTCGAAGAGCCGATTTTGTCGTTGATCTCGGCCCGGGGGCCGGACGACACGGCGGAGAGCTCGTCGCAAGTGGTTCCGTGAAGGATGTCATGGCATCAAAAAAATCGCTTACCGGAGATTATCTTGTCGGCAGAAAGCGTATCGCTATCCCAAAGGAACGCTCGGCGGGAGTTGGTAAGTCCATCCGCGTAAAAGGAGCCAGGCACAACAATCTGAAAAATGTCGATGTCGAGATCCCGCTCGGCACGCTCTGCTGCGTCACCGGAGTCTCCGGTTCCGGAAAAAGCAGCTTGGTGGATGATATTCTCCGCGTCGGCCTGGAGCGACGGTTTGGGATCGGACATCGAATTCCGGGAGAGCACGATTCCATCGAGGGCTTGGAGGAGATAGGCAAGGCCATCGTTATCGACCAAAGCCCGATTGGGCGCACACCGCGTTCCAATCCAGCCACATACACCGACGCGTTTTCAACCATAAGGCAGCTTTTCGCCAAGCTCCCGGAGGCTAGGGCGAGGGGATACAAACCAGGAAGATTCAGCTTCAACGTCAAAGGCGGTAGATGTGAGGAATGCCGGGGGGATGGCGAAAAGAAAATCGAAATGCAATTCCTGCCGGATGTATATGTGACATGCTCGATGTGCGGAGGACGGCGATTCAACGAGGACACTCTCGGAATCATCTACAAGGGGAAAAACATCGCGGACGTGTTGGAGATGACCGTTGACGAGGCGCTGGCCTTCTTTGCCGCGGTTCCCGCTCTGGCGAGAAAACTCGAAACCCTTTCGCGGGTGGGGTTGGGATACATCCATCTAGGGCAACCGGCCACAACCCTCTCCGGGGGAGAGGCGCAACGCGTGAAACTGGCCGCGGAACTCGCGAAAATCCCGCGGGGACACACCATCTATATCTTGGACGAGCCGACGACAGGCCTGCACACCCATGATGTCCGCAAACTCCTGGAAGTCCTGCTCATGCTACGGGACAAAGGCAACACCGTGCTAGTGGTGGAGCACAACCTGGAAATGATAAAGGTCGCGGACCACATTATAGATTTAGGGCCGGATGGCGGCGACGCGGGAGGAGAAATCGTGGCGGCGGGTACGCCGGAGAAGGTGGCGTCGGTCCCGAAATCCCGCACTGGAGCGTGCCTCAAGGATGTCGGCGTGAAGCCGGCCCGCGGAAAGCGCGCCCGAGAGGCTTGAAAAGAAAGTGACCACTGGCAATGTATCCCCCTCCCGCCTGGTACGCGGGGTTTGGACTGAATTGCTGAAACTCAATCGTATGGAGAGGCGTATGGGCCGCGGTCGACGCGAACAAAAACATCATTTGCCTCCTTTTCCGCATAGTGGAATATTACTGGTGGACAAACCGAAGGGTTGGACGAGCCACGACGTGGTGAATTTCGTCCGCAGACGCTTCAACGTCAAAAAAGTGGGGCATTGCGGCACTCTTGATCCCGCTGCCACGGGACTTTTAGTGCTTGTGCTCGGAAAGGCGACCAAGGCGAGTCAACCACTAAGTCAATGCGATAAATCCTACGCCGGTACCATCCTTTTCGGAGTCGAAACCGACTCTCAGGACATGGATGGCGAGGTCGTAGCCGAAAAAGACGCATCCTATTTGACTCCGGAAATGGTCGCGGAGGCGTTCGACGCTTTTACTGGAGATATAGAGCAAATCCCACCTATGGTCTCCGCTGTCAAGAAAAACGGCAAAAAACTTTACGAGTTGGCGCGCAAAGGGGAGGTCGTGGAACGGGAGCCCAGAAATATACACATATACAAGCTAACACCAACGAAATTCCATCTTCCCAAAGTCGACTTCGAAGTAACCTGCTCCAAGGGAGCCTATATTCGTACTTTGGCCACCGACATAGGCGCCAAACTTGGATGCGGAGGGGTCCTCTTCTCTCTCGCTAGAACCGCTAGCGGGGATTTCAAACTAGAGGACGCACATTCCGTCGACACTATGCGCAAGTGGACCCAAGACGACCTGGTGCGCTCCCTCGTGGAATTCTAGACACGCCGGTCACCCGAATTTTTCAACGAACCCTCGCGGGCTTTGCGGAAGGACTTTCAGTGGACTCACCCTCCTCCGCTCAAAGAGCTACGGAGGGCAAGCAGACTCACGGCTACCCCGTCCATTTGCTCTGCGTCCTGCGTCTTGAGTCCTGCGTCCAACTTCCCCTATTTCCCGTTTTTATGCCTCTTTCGTTCGAGTTCGGAGAGATAGCGTTTACGCATCCGGATGTTTTGTGGTGTGATCTCGACGAGCTCGTCGTTGGCGATGTATTCCAGGGTTTCCTCCAGGCTGAGGATTCTTGGCGGGGCTATTTTCAACGCTTTGTCGGATGACGACGATCGCACGTTGGTGAGTTGTTTTGTTTTTTGGAGGTTGACGACGAGGTCGCCATCTTTGCAATGCTCCGCCACGATCATTCCCTCGTACACCTTGGCGCCCGGCGGCACGAAGAACACCCCGCGCTGTTGAAGGGCGTCTATCGCGTAAGCCGCGGCCTCGCCTTGGCCCATGCTTACAAGCACCCCGTTCGTCCTGTGCGCTATGGGGCCTTTGACCGGAGCGTAGCGGTTGAACACGTGGGACACCACGGCTTCCCCCGCCGACGCGGTGAGGAGCTTGCTCCTGAGCCCGATGACGCCTCTCGTGGGGATTAGGAATTTCAAAAGCGAGCGGGTCCCATGGGAGTCCATGGAGGTCATTTCGCCGCGCCGCGTCCCGACAAATTCGATGATTTTTCCCGCGCTTTCCGCGGGAGTGTCCACCGCCAGCAACTCGAGGGGCTCTTGCTTGACTCCATCGATGGTCTTGTATATGACGTGTGGTTGCGAAACGGTCATTTCGTATCCCTCGCGCCGCATGTTTTCGATGAGCACCGAGATATGCAACACCCCGCGTCCGCTGACCTTGAAGGAGTCGCCATCGACCTCCTCGACGCGCAAGGCGACATCGCGGAGCGTTTCCCTGAAGAGGCGTTCGCGGAGATGGCGTCCGCTGACGAATTTCCCTTCCTGTCCGTAGAACGGGGAGTCGTTGACGCGGAACATCATGGATATCGTTGGCTCGTCTATGTGTATCGGAGGGAGTTGCTCCGGGGATTCCTGGTCCGATATTGTGTCGCCGACGTGGATATCCTCGACACCTACCACCGCGAATAGGTCGCCGCAGGGGACGCGTTGGACCTCCTCGCGGTTCAGTCCCTGGAACGTGAAGAGGTTTTTTATCTTAACATTCTGAACGGTGCCGTCGTTTTTGACCACGGCGACGGGCTTGGCGATATCGAGCGAGCCTTTGTAGACGCGGCCGATGCCGATGCGCCCCACGAATTCGGAGTAATCGAGCGTTGTGATTTGGGCCTGCAGGGTGCCGGTTTTGATGTCCGGAGGGGGGATGTGCTCGAGTATGGCGTCCAGTAGGGGGGCGATGGAGTCGCGCGGTCCGTCCGGATCGACATCGGCCCAACCGTCTTTGCCGCTGGCGTAGAGCAAGGGGAAGTCGAGTTGCTCGTCGCTGGCGTTGAGTTCAACGAAGAGATCGAAAATAGCGTCGTGGACTTCGTCCTCCCTGGCGTCCGGCTTGTCGATTTTGTTTATCACGACTACCGGCTTCAACCCTAGCGATAACGCTTTGTCGAGGACGAAGCGGGTTTGCGGCATTGGGCCCTCGGCGGCGTCGACGAGGAGCAATACCCCGTCGGCTAGTTTCAAGACGCGTTCGACCTGACCCCCGAAATCGCTGTGCCCGGGGGTGTCGACGAGATTGACCTTGACGCCCTTATAGGAGACGCTGATGTTTTTGGCGAGGATGGTTAT
>WFSE01000013.1 GCA_015486135.1 Lentisphaeria bacterium | reverse complement strand
CCGTAATACTCTTTTCTTCAGCTCCATGTCTCGTTATCCCCTGAAAAAAGCGGCCCAGTCCCCCTCCCCCCACACCGAAGAACATACCCCGACACCACATTTTGGCAACACGCCATCTCTACGAAAACCACATTGACACAATCTTGACTTGAGACGGGAAAGAGTTATTGTCCAAGGTGGAAATAGGCTAAAACACCTAACAAATTGAAAAACAAACCACAAGGCGAACACGTGGAGCGGAAAAAGAAAAAACTATCCCTCACATCGTGGATTATCCTCGGCTTAGTGCTCGGTATCCTCACTGGTCTATTGTTCGGCGATCTTTGCTCCAAACTGAAAATCATTGGAGATATCTTCATTCAGCTTCTCCAAATGACCATTCTCCCATATATCATCACATCGCTGATCGTGGGAATTGGAGGTTTGAGCTTTTCCGAAGCCAAAAATCTGGCGATCAGGGGCGGCGTGCTCCTCTTCGTTTTCTGGGGCTCCATTCTGGCGGTTACATTCGTCATGCCCCTCGTCTTTCCAGAAATCAAGTCCGCTTCATTCTTTAGCACAAGCCAAGTGGCCCCGCCACACCCGACCGACTACCTCAGCCTCTACATACCATCAAATCCTTTCAGCGCCCTGGCAAACAGCATGATTCCAGCGGTGGTCTTATTCGGCATATGTATCGGAGTGGCCCTCATTGGCTTGAATGACAAACAACCGCTACTGGACGTGTTGAGAATCGCCAGGGACACCCTGACCAGTGTCGCCAAAGCCGTGGTCTACCTCACCCCCATCGGTGTTTTCGCCTTCGCCGCCAACGCCGCCGGAACCCTGACCATAGAACAGATAGGACAACTCCAAGTATTTTTCATCACATTCATCCTCGTGGCAGTCATCTTGACATTCGTCGCTTTCCCGCTATTAGTGACGTCTCTTACCCCATTCAAATACTCCGCAGTCCTCTCCATATCCAAAGATGTCCTGGTCACCTCGTTCACAACAGGCAACCTTTTTATCGTGTTGCCCATGATAACGGATCGCGTCAAGGAACTCCTCGCATCTAGCGAAGGGTACGATGAAAACAACAACGATCTCCCAGACGTTATTATCCCCGTGACATTCAACTTCCCCGACGCCGGACAACTTAGCTCGGTGCTCTTCATTCTTTTCGCCGCATGGTTTGTGGGAGCTCCAATGTCCCTAGGCAAATATCCCGATTTGGCGATATCCGGACTCCTCAGCTTCTTCGGCGGGTCCAATTTGGCCATCCCTTACCTATTGAAGCACTACGAGTTGTCGAAAGACTTCTTCAACCTGTACATAATAGCGGGAATCGTCAATGGATATTTCGCCACCATGGCCGCGGCGATGCATTTGATCGCGTTCACGATAATATGTGCGTACAGCATGTCCAACGGAATAAAAATATCCCCACGCAGAATCATAATCAACTTGGGAATCGCCATCCTAGCGACGGGCTGCCTCCTGGGCGCTGCGAAAGTGTATCTCGGAACAACAGTCAACACGGAAATATCCCAAGCGTACATATTGAGTGGAATGAAGGTTAAGTCGCCTCTTTGGCCGGATCACATCATCGTCCGAAAAGAACCCCTGAAATCTAGTGCGTACAAGGGACTCTTCAAAGAGACGAACGCCCCTAACCGCCTGAAGAAAATCAAAAAAGCAAAAGTGCTTAAAGTCGGGTACAACCCCAACACTATGCCGTTCTCATTTTTCAATAAACAAGGGTTGGTGGGCTACGACGTACAAATGGCCTGCGATCTGGCCCAGAATTTGGGGTGCAACAAAGTCGAATTCATAAGAATAGAGTTCCCCGACCTATCAAAAGCTCTGGAATACGGAGTCATAGATATCGCAATGACGGGTGTCTACGTCAGCTTGGATAGAATCGCCACAATGGACTTCACCGACTCCTATATGGACATACATCCAGCCATAATCGTCAAGGATTATTTGAACGACGAATTCAATTCGGTGGAAAAAATCCGCGAAATGAAGAAAAAGCCGAAAATCGGCATCCTCAAAGGCAATGCGTTCAAAAACGCTGTCGAACAAGCCCTCGACCTCAAACTTGTCGAAATCGACTCCTACGTGGACTTCTTCGAAGGGAACAAGCTTCACTTGGACGGATTGATCCATAGCGCCGAACAAGGTGCCACGTGGACTCTTCTTTACCCGGAGTACGATGCGGTGCTACTCAAAGGCATCAAGCACAATACCTGCGTAGCGTACGCTATAGCCAAGGGCGATCTCCCTTTCCTCGAATACGTCAACTACTGGATCAAACTTAAAAAACTAAACCACGATACCGATGCGTATTACGACTACTGGGTCCTTGGGCAAGTCCCGGAACTCAAAAAACCTAGATGGTGCATTCTCAGAGATGTACTGCACTGGATTAAGTAGGACCCACTGAATAATTGGCAAGTACTTTATTTTCATAGTGTTAAATTCCCTCTTAGCGGTGTCATCTCCAAGGTTTTAGGAGCAAATCTCACAAAACCCTTGGAGCCGACTAGCGATCTGAGACACTTGCCAATTCCGCAAAAATCAAGAATGCGACGCGGAAGTCGCAGAAGTCATCTCCGCGACCCACGCGCCAAGCTCCTCCAACGTGTCTCGACCTTGGGACAGTCCCTCGATTCTACGAACAATGGCGCTTCCCACTACAACACCGTCAACTCCGGTGGCAGCGGCTATACGCACATGCTCGGGAGTCGATATGCCAAAACCAACAACCACGGGAATTTCGGTAGCATCCCTCACAACGGCAAGACGATCCGCGAAATCCGCGGAAAACGTCGTCCCCTCTCCCGTCACTCCCTCTCGCGAAATCAAATACACAAAAGCGTCGGCAACCGAAGTCAAACGTCCAATCCGCTCGTCAGGCGTGTTAGGCGCCACAAGAGAAACAAGTTTCAGCCCCCCCTTGATTATAGCCTCCCGATAAGTGGGCGCTCCAGGAACCACAGAGCAAACACCATCCAGCTCCTCCGGCGGCAAATCCAACGGCAATATGGCATCCACGCCAGAATCACACGCTTTGGCGCAAAAATCATGAAAAGGGATTCCCGCCAGACTAGCCACTGGATTCAGATAGGTAAATAGGACCAGAGGCAAACTAGGATGGCGGGACTTAATACGCGATGCCAACTCCAAGGTTCGCATCGGTGTCATGCCAGAGCCCAACGCCCTGGCCGCAGCCAGTTGATTGGCCTCGCCATCGGCCAGGGGATCGGAAAACGGCACCCCCAACTCCAATATGTCCACCCCGTTCCCAGCCAATATATCGGCCACCTCAACCGATTTGTCGAAATCGGGATCGCCCGCAGCGATATACGCAACAAAAACCGGACGCCCCTCCTCCTGCGACTTCTTGAACTTAGTAGCTAAAATATCATTCATGGAGCCACAATACACCATCAACCGCAGGAGACAAACAATCGCAATTGAAATCTGACGAAAACAGGGATTGAAAACGCAATCCCCGCAAGTTACGCAAAAGGGCTATCAACCTGCCCCTAAGACTCTCTCATAAGCAAACGCTAAAATGGGCCTACTGAAAAAGTCGGAAACAATGCGGAAGAAACGTTCGAAAAGTCCGCTTCGGAACATTTGGATTTCAAAAATTAGAATTGGTTTCGAGTTTCTGATTTAGGATTTCGGATCTGGATATACGATTAGGGTTAACCCAATGACAATAAAACACTTGCCAATTATTCAATGAGCCCTAACTAAAACATCCTTTTGTAACATCTTCATTTCTGGTTCATATAGTTTTTGGTATTGGGGGAATTTATTTTGTTATGTTCTACACAGAAACGTAAATGCCTGATGACATCGTCATCTTCCGGATCTAATTTTAATGCCCTGTTAAAATAGTATTCTGCTCGGGAATACTGTTTTTTTCTCATCAACACTACACCTCGATAGAAGAGACCATCCCGATCATGCACATCCAAATAACGTAACAGCTCCTCGTAACATTCCGTTGCCTTTCCTGTCTGCCTTGAACGATCATAAATAGAAGCCAGTAGCAATAGCATGGTTTTATAGTCTGCCACCACCCGTTCATTGCCAGGAATTGTTGCCAGCTTGGAGTAAGCTTCCCTAATGCGCATGAAAAAACTAAAGGCTGCTTGCATATCTACCATATTATAAGCGATTACGCCTTTTATATAGTCGCTTTTCAATTGATTCAAATCAACATCCTCTTTGGTCATCCACTCAGCGTGTGTACTAGAGAGAATGTTGGCCAACTCAAATGCACTTTGGTAATTTCCTTTCGCAATCTCCAGATCCGCCAAAAATTTCACAGCCTCATTGTTGGGAGGTGAGTGCAGTAGAGCCATCTTGTGCAAAGAATAAATATTTTTCCAGGATTTTATGTAGTAGTAATCTATTGCTGAAAATAAGAGGAGATAAGACAAGGCCGCCGCAAGCAGACTCCCTGCAATTATATTTTTCTTTTCTGAAAATCTATTCAGGAAATGCGAGGAACGCAACCACTCAAAAAAGAATCCTAGCCCCAGCAATAGAAAGAAAGACGGGATATAAGAGTATCGGTCGGCATAATCGATAAAAGCAAAAGGAATCAGCCCTACAACTGGAAGAATGGCCGTAAAATAACACCCAGTCAATGGAACAACCTTCCGCATAAAGACATTACGTTTTCTAGTGTATAAGTAGATAGCAGAGGAAATTAAAACAGTGTATACGGCGATTAACACAACTGTAGTATTGGGAGTGAAGGAAACCCGGGGGTAAATAGGAGACAAGGTGCGGGGGAAAAAAGTGGCGGCCCCATACCATACCGTATTATATGCCACCACAAATAACTGCCTCAGCGTACCTATACGATTTGTTGCGACTGCCTTCATTTGCACCTGAGCCATGTACGTAAGAGGAGCAAGTGAAACAACAATCAACACAAGCGGAAAAAGCCTCATGAATTGATGCTTTATTTCCAACTTTTTCTTTTCAATATAGTTCAGGAGAAATAATGTACATGGCAAACTGGCAGCCATTGGCTTGGAAAGAAAAGAAAAAACAAAAAAGATGAACGATAAATAATACCACTTATTGAATTTGTCGCTCTTAAAATAGAAATATATACACCAGAAATAGAAGGCCGCACACATCACATCTTTCCGCTCCGACACCCATGCGACAGACTCAACACGCTGAGGATGTATTGCAAAAAACAATGCCCCAAAAAACGCATAATAATGATTAATTCTAAAACGCCTAAAACATTTAAAAACCCCTAGAACTGCGATAATATGCCATATAATATTCTGCAAGTGGTAGCCCCCTCCCCCAAGCCCCCAAAGCCAATAATCCAGCATATACGACCACATCGTAATAGGAAGATAGCAACCAAGACGAGCATGAGCGAGCCAGTAAGCGGCATTGGAAAATGTCATAGTAAGACGTGGAGCCGCATTAGTTACAAAAACATGATCATCCCAGCCGTTAAGGAGTGGATAGCAACATGCGGGACTGAAAACAGCAAATGTTACTACAGACAGAAAACAACAGAGGAAAAACTCGTTGTCAAATAAAAAACGCAGAAAAACTTTCTTCTCAGGATGAATTTTATCTACAAGGGAATTCAGCATAAAAAAACGCCTCTACCGCATAAGCCAACAGGCATCTCAATTCTCCTCCATGATGCGGTCACTATGGAACTTAGCATCGTAAAATCAAGCGGAATTACATTAGGGCTTGCTGAAAAAGTCGGAAACGTGCTGATGATTCCTCCTTCGCCAAGGCTACGGCGGGACATGTAGGCGACGAGCCGACGGCGTATAGACATACTCCTAGGCGAAGACAACGTGATCAGCGGTGCGTTTCCGGCTTTAGCGGAATTGGCAGGTGCCTCAAATCGTTAGTCGGCTCCAAGGCTTCTGGGGGAATCGCTCCCATAGCGCCCAAGCGGAGCAAGGGGCGCCTTCAAAACACACGAACGTGTGCTTGGAGATGACACCATTAAAAACAGGTTTAACCCAATGAAAATTAGCCTCGTCACCAGAAATCATGGGTAAATTCTGGCTCCGGCAGGTCTCCCAGTTGATGATACAGGGCTGTTTCTATCACTT
>WFSE01000012.1 GCA_015486135.1 Lentisphaeria bacterium | reverse complement strand
TAGTATTCCTCGCCCAGTTTTTTGACGGTTTTGCGCTTGGTGTTTTCCGCTCTGGAATTGTTGTTGCCAGAGACGTAAAAGCCGCCGTCCCAGTTGTAATGTGTCTTGCGGCCGGAAGAGACCTTCTTGCCCGCTAGAGAAGTAGTCTTGTCTAGAAGAAGATTGGCCTCTTTTTCGAGCTTGGGAATCTCTTCCTTCAAGAATTTGATTCTGAGTTCAGTCTTTCGGATGTCCATGGCGAGTTTTTCCACAGAAGCTTTGAATCGGCTCTCGTTCAATTCCCGAGTGATTTTCGCTTTTTTCTCGGCTTCGGCTTTTTTCTTGGCTGCGAGCGCCCGCTTGCGGGCGGCCACTTGTTTTTCATACGCCTTCGCCTTGGCGGGATCGTACTTGTATTTCTCCTGTATCGCCTTGGGAAGTTTTTTGAAAGGGACGAACATGGCTCCGTCCTTGTGTCCTATCTCCAAGCCATTCGGCCTTTTGGATATGACGTAGGGATCGACAAGAACTTTTCCACTGGGTAGTTTAAGGTTTTCAGCCGACGTACTCATAGTGGCAACCGCCACAACCGCCACCAAAAACGCGATACCATACTTTTTCATCATAACTCCTTGTAATGTTCCATTGGTTGAAACGACGCGTCCAGTCACAGCTTGTCCGGGACAGAAAAGTACGAATTGTCGATATTCTCGTCCCATTCCACCGAATCCACGTTGAATTCGGCGATGTCGTTTCCAGCGTAGGAGATGATCTTTCTAGCCATCATGACACCATCCGCTGGCCTGTAATCGTAGAATATCGTGCTTACGTTCAATCGTTTGCCCTTGGCAGTATGTATAACTTCCTCGCGTTTGAGTATGAGGTTTGTTTCCTTGTCCACGAAGATAGTTATAGGTTCCGCATTGAAGGTCTTTTTAGGCTGACCGACCAACCTATGGCATTTTCTTCCCGCCACCTCGGCCTCGCCGTCGAGCTTGATGGATTCAAATATCTCGGTCAAATTTAATCCTGGAGAAAGGAGTTTGGCTTGGAGCTTGGCTTCATCCAAAGCCGCTCCGGAAAGTATTTTGAGCTCCTTGCCCGGGAAAAAACTCCAACCGATTTTTCCATCGTAGGCTTTTATGAATTTGCCCGAGGGGGTTTCCACATCCACGCGCATCTTTCCTGGCCTTTTGAAGGAGAGCGTCATGGGCATAGGCTTCTGTTTCGTATGGGTCCTGAAAGTTCCCTTGATTACTTTCGTGTCCACGCGTTGCAGGACGCCATTTGGGTCCTTGGACATGCGAATTTTAGTAAGAAGCTCATCCACTTCCGGAGAAAAAACGACGCTTTGACATCCGCCAAGCACCACGGCCGCCATAATCATAATCGGTGCCATCAGTATCACGGTTCTCATCGTAACATACTCCTTCGTTTTTGTTTGTACCTGTCACCAGGAACCGCCCCCGATGACATCATTCCTTAATAGTACGACCCAAACGTGAAAAAGCAAAGGGCGGTGTCATGCGGTCGATGCTGGACACCGCCCAAGGCGACCGATCAGGTTTTGGCTACTTCGATCCGGCCATTTTTCACGGATACGACGGCGGTGTCCCCTTTTCCCAACTTGCCGGACACGACCATCCGCGATATTGGGGTTTCCAGTTCCCTGGTTATGGTTCGCTTCAAGGGTCTCGCGCCATGCGCCGGGTCGAAACCAATCTCCGCCAAATGGTCCTTGGCGGTTGCGTCCACTTCCAGTGCGAGCCCCGCGGCTTCCAGCCTGTTCGCCAGTTGCGCTACCTGAATCTCGACGATTTCCCGCAGGTGCGTCTTGTCCAACGAGTGGAAGAACAATATTTCGTCGATACGGTTGAGGAACTCTGGTCTGAAATGGCGGTTCATCAAGTCCATTATTTTGCTTTTGTTTTCGGGATCGTCCGGGTTTTCCAGCAATATCGAACTACCCACGTTGGATGTCATTATGATGACGCAGTTCTTGAAGCTGACAACGCGCCCTTTCGAATCGGTCACGCGTCCATCGTCGAGAATCTGCAGGAATATGTTGAAAACGTCTGGATGGGCTTTCTCCAGCTCGTCGAAGAGTATGACCGAGTAGGGCCTCCTCCGGACGGCCTCGGTCAATTGCCCTCCCTCGTCGAATCCTATGTATCCTGGAGGGGCACCTATCATTCTAGCGACGCTGTGGCGTTCCATGTATTCCGACATATCTATGCGAATCATGGCGCGTTCGTCGTCGAACAAACATTCCGCCAACGCTCTCGCCGTTTCAGTTTTCCCCACTCCGGTCGGACCGAGAAATATCAGGGAGGCAATGGGTTTTTCCGGATCCTTGAGGCCCGCTCGGGCCCTCAATATGGCGTCGGCCACCGCGTCCACCGCCTCGTCTTGTCCAACGACGCGCTCGTGTAAATGCTCCCTGAGCCTCAGGATTTTCTCCCGTTCCCCTTCGACCAATTTGACGACCGGGATGCCGGTCCACCTAGCGACGATTTCAGCTACATCCTCGTCGGTGACCTCCTCTTTGAGAAGGCGTTTGTCCGAACTTTCCTGGAAGGCCTTTTCGGCCTCGGCCAGTTTCGCCTCTATCTCCGGGATGGTTCCATGCCGCAACGACGCGGCGCGTTCCAGGTCGTATTCACGCTCGGCGCGTTCCAGATTTTGCCTAGCCAGCTCCAAAGCTCCGCGCAATTCGCGAATTTCCGATATGGCCTTTTTCTCCCTTTCCCATATTGTTTTCAGGTTGTCGGCGCGCTTTTTCACCTCCGCCAGTTCAATTTCCAAATCAGAGAGACGTTTTTTTGCACCCGGATCTTTTTCCTTTTTCAATCCGGCGATTTCTATCTCCAGTCTCATGGCGTGGCGGTTCGACTCGTCAACCTCCACGGGGCAACTGTCGATTTCTGTCCGAAGTTTGGCGGCGGCTTCGTCGACTAGGTCTATCGCTTTGTCCGGCAAGAATCTATCCGCGACGTATTTGTCGGACAACATCGCCGCCGCGAGAAGCGCGGCATCCTGGATTTTGACTCCGTGATGCACCTCGTATCGTTCGCGCAATCCGCGCAAGATGGATATTGTGTCTTCCACGGAAGGCTCCCTGACGATGACCGACTGGAACCGTCGCTCCAGAGCTGGATCCTTCTCGATGTGCTTTCTGTACTCGTCCAAGGTTGTGGCGCCGACGCAGTGGAGTTCGCCTCTGGCGAGCATGGGCTTGAGCATGTTGCCCGCATCCATGGAACCTTCGGCGGCACCCGCGCCAACCACCGTGTGCAACTCGTCGATGAAGAGAACAATTTCCCCCTCGCGGGTGGTTATCTCTTTTAACACCGCCTTCAAACGCTCCTCGAATTCGCCGCGGAATTTGGCTCCCGCGATTAACGCGCCCATGTCGAGGGCTACCAGTCGTTTGTTCTTCAAGCCTTCCGGAACGTCGCCGCGGATAATACGCAACGCCAATCCCTCAACTATCGCCGTTTTCCCAACTCCGGGTTCTCCGATGAGAACCGGATTGTTTTTAGTTCTCCTCGACAATATCTGGATTACCCTCCGAATCTCGTCGTCGCGCCCTATTACGGGATCAAGCTTGTCCGCCTCCGCCAAGGCGGTCAAATCGCGCCCGTAGAGCTCCAATGCGGATTTTTGTTCTCCACCATCCGCCGGTGGATATCCCATGTTGTTCATGTTTCCATTCATTTTTCAGTACCTCCTTATGCCCCTCGCTCCACCGCTTCATGGCGGGCTGGCAACGGGTCAATATTTCTCAGCAACAACAATGCCATTACGATGCGTCTGAGTATTTATATCATTGATACGCAATAGGTTGAGGTGGAGGTGCGCAGAGAGAGTGGTGGTGACATTTTGTCTCTATAGGGAGGTTGATGATAAGGGATGAGTGCCCGTCGTGTTCCGTCTTTCACGCATGGCTTGGTTTAAAGACAAACGCACCGTGAAAAATACGGAAAGGGGTGTATAGTCCAAGCTCCGCCAACCCTGTTGGCTGTTTTTGAAGATGAAGTGTTTTTTCGAGCCGTCCGTTATGCGTGTTTTATTTGTATGCACTGGCAACACTTGCAGGAGTCCGATGGCCGAGGGCTATCTCCAGCGTTTGGCCGACACTGGCGGGGTGGATGTCGAGGCGAGATCGGCCGGTGTCGCCGCCATGGAGGGCGCTCCTCCGTCGCCGTCGGCCGTGGAAGTCGCGCGGCGTTCGGGGGTTGACATATCGGCGCTCAGGAGCGCTCCTCTGACCGAGGAGTTGCTGGAATGGGCCGACTTGGTGGTGCCGATGACGGTGTCGCACGAATCGGCTGTATGTTCCATAAGTCCCGACGCGGCGGGAAAAACAAGGAGATTGGGGGAATTCAGCAGTGGCCGCGACATCCGCGACCCGTTCGGCGGTAGTGTGAAGGAATACCAGGCTTGCTTCGACGAGATGAAGGTTGCTTTGGACAATATGTTCGATAAGATGAAACGGAAGGAGTTGCCGCAATGACGAGAATATCCGACTGGCATGGGGGAAAAAGGATCAGCGTCGCTCTGGGCGCCGACCATGGCGGGTTCGAGATGAAGAAAGCCCTAATAGAGGCGCTCAACGCCAAAGGGGTGAACGCCATAGATGCCGGAGCGCATGAATTGAATCCCAAGGACGACTATCCGGTTTTTGGCGCCGCTGTGGCTCGTATGGTCTCAAGAGGCGAAGCGTCGTGCGGGATTCTGGTTTGCCGTTCCGGGGTTGGCATGGGAATAGTCGCCAACCGTATCCCCGGAGTCCGGGCGGCTATCGCCAACGATGAAAGGACCGCGCGTCTGAGCCGCGAGCACAACTGCTCCAACGTCCTGGTCATTCCCGGAGATATTGTCAACGACAGGAAGGCGTTGAAAATCATACAGGCGTGGATGGACACTCCGTTCAGTGGCGAAGCCCGGCACCGGCGGCGTCTCGCCGCGATAGACCGTTTCACTTTGGACGACATCCCCTCGCTGCGGCGCGTGGATCCCGAACTAGCCGAAATGGTGGACTCCGAGGAACGCAGACAGGAGGATGGGATCGAGCTAATCGCGTCGGAAAACTTCGCCAGCCGGGCGGTACGCGAGGCTCAGAGCACTGTTTTGACGAACAAATACGCCGAAGGATACCCCGGGAAGCGCTATTACAACGGTTGCGAGGTGGTTGACGAGGTGGAGAGCTTGGCGATAGAGCGCGCCAAGGAGCTTTTCGGCGCGGAAGCCGCCAATGTGCAACCGCATTCCGGAAGCCAAGCCAATATGGCCGCGTATTTCGCGCTGATAGAGCCGGGTGACAAGGTGCTGGCCATGTCGTTGGACCATGGCGGACACCTGACCCACGGGCATCCCATGAATTTCAGTGGCATGCTCTACGAGATAATTCCGTACGGGGTCGATCGCGAAACGGAAATGATCGACTACGACAATGTCGCGGAACTCGCGGAGAAGAACAAGCCAAAGCTCATCGTCGCCGGAGCCAGCGCGTACCCCAGGGTTATAGATTTCAAAAGGCTTCGGGAGATCGCCGACTCGGTGGGAGCCAAGCTTATGGTGGACATGGCGCATATCGCGGGTTTGGTGGCCGCCGAAGTCCACCCCAGCCCGGTCCCCTACTGCGACGTGGTTACGACCACAACGCACAAGACTCTCCGTGGTCCTCGCTCCGGCTTGATCCTTTGCAAAGAGGAGTATATCAAGAAGATCAATTCAAAGGTATTCCCGGGATTGCAGGGCGGCCCCATGCAGCACACAATCGCCTCCAAGGCGGTATGCCTCCGGGAGGCGGGAATGAAATCCTTCCGGAAATACCAGCAACAGGTAGTGGCGAACGCCGCCAAACTCGCCGAGGAGTTGGGCATGGCCGGGTTCCGTATCGTCTCCGGAGGCACGGACAATCATCTTATGCTAGTGGATTTGAGGCCGAAACACGTTACGGGGAAAGCGTTGGCAACGACTTTGGACCAGGCGGGAATCACTGTCAATAAAAATATGATTCCATTCGACCCGGAAAAACCTTTCGTGACAAGCGGCATACGGATAGGTACGCCAGCGGTGACCACGCGCGGAATGAAAGAACGGGATATGTCCCGGATCTCCGATTTCATCAATCGGGCTGTTTCGGTGCAGCATGACGACTTGGCGTTGAAGGCAATCGCCAAGGAGGTGAAAAAGTTCATGAGGGCCTTCCCGATGCCGGAATGAAGGACCGCGTCGAGTAGGACTTGGAATGCGTGTTTTTGATAGGAGGTGGAGCATGCCAATGATCAAGGTTTCGACATCGGTGGACGCCAGTGGGGAGAAATTGCGCAAGTTGGCGTCGGATCTTTCCGCTCGTTGCGCCGCCGCCACGGGCAAACCGGAGCGGTACGTTGCTGTGTTTGTGGAGTCCGGAGCGGTAGCGTCGTTTGGAGGTGAATCCGCGGACGCGGCGTTCGTCGAGGCGCGCGGGATTGGCGGAATGACTCCCGACGTCGTGGGCAAACTCAGCGCCGATATATGCTCGGCGATAGAGGCTGAGCTTGGGGTGCCAAGCGACAGGACCTATATCAACTTTATGGATGTCCCTGCGTCGATGTGGGGTTGGAACGGTGCGACTTTCGGATAACATCGTAGGGGAGCGACATATGGCGAACGCCAAAGTAGCGGTATTGATGGGTAGTGAAAGCGATCTTCCAAACATGGAAGGGGCTTTCGAGATTTTGAGGAAATTCGACGTGGCGTTCGATGTCAGGGTGTTGTCGGCCCATCGCACCCCCACCGCCGCCGCGGAATTCGCGGAATCCGCCAAGGACAACGGGCTGGCGGTGATAATATGCGCCGCCGGCATGGCCGCGCACCTCGCGGGAGCCGTGGCGGCCAAGACCACGCTGCCCGTAATTGGAGTTCCCATGGCTTGCGCCCCCTTCAATGGGTTGGATTCGTTGCTTTCCACCGTTCAAATGCCCCCTGGAATCCCTGTGGCCACGGTAAGCGTCGGGAAGGCCGGAGGACGCAACTCGGCTCTCTTGGCGATTTCAATTTTGGCGCTCGCCGACAAGGAACTAGCGGAAAAATTGGAGTCGTACAGGACGGAACTGGCGGAAAAGGCCACCGCCGCAAACAAACGAGTCGCGGAACAGGTGTCGCTAGGATAGGGCCTGTCGATTAGGCGACAAGTCGCCGGGGTCGCGTAGCGAACGGAAGGATGCCACTGTACTCCGAGATGGAAACAACGTCGCCAATAGCGCGGTAGCGGTGTCTTTCGAATTCCATTCTTGAATCTTGTGGCATGGCGGATTACGGTTTAGTATGCGGGGGCGTGTTTCTAAGACCTCGGAAAATTATGGGAATCCGTGTGACAAATCGGATGTGTGCGGCCAAGGCACTATTGTTTGCGACGATGGTGTGTCTGCCGATGTGGACAAGCGCTTTAGCTAGCGACCCGTCCGCGTCGCCCTTCCCATCGTTTTTGGGTGATAAAAAGATTTCCCCATTCGTCAAAACCCAAGGTCCTCGACAAAGCGACAACGACAACGAGTGGACAGGTGAGAAATTCAGGAAAGAGCTTCTTCCGCGCATAGACGAACTGGTATTCAAAGCTCTCCGGAACTGCCCCGCCTTGAAACGGAAATTGTCGGAAGATTTGGAGCTCAATGTGCTGGAGGCGGTGGGACGGGCCCTGGACGGGGGGGTGCGCTACCTCCCTCCCGACTCCGAACATCCCGCGGACGACAAAGAACTGAAAACACCATCTTTAAAAGCCAAGCCGGTGCGAGGGCTTCTTTTGGGCTCCAACAGGGTGTTTTATGTCCGGCTGGACAATTTGGACGACATGGCGGTCCATGATCTCTCCGAGGAGTTGAAGGCCGTATTCAGGCAAGCAATCTCCCCTTTGGGTGTGGTGATCGATATTAGAGGAACGCACTCCGGATCGGATCGGGCCGCGGCGGCAGCGGTTGGACTTTTCGCCCCCGCTGGGGAGCTCCCCTCTTTGGAAGGAATTCAGTACAGTGAACGAGTAAGCGCCGTGCCCGTGGTTATCTTGACGGATGGACGAACCAAGGGGCCGGCGGAGTTGTTCGCCTCGCTTATGAAGTCGCATGGTGGCGCCATTGTGATAGGAGAGGATACCGCCGGGGAGATATTTCCCAAGATGCTCGTGGCCTTGGCCAAGGGAGGCGCGCTCATCGTTCCTCAAATCCCGCCAGGATTGGAAGATATTCCCAGGGAGAAGGTGTGCGCCGCGATAAAGTGCCCAGTTGAGCGTATTCCATTCCAGGATATTCAAAAAGATCGGGACGCCTACAAAAAAGATCCGTGCGTAAGGCGCGCCGTGGAAATTGTGATATGCGTGGACGCCCTCTCCCCGCGCTGAGAAGCGCGTCGGCGAAATGCGAGGGGGCGTAGTGGAGCTAGTGGGATCACTAAGGTGGCAAAAAGGTTTAAAACACTCGGAGGCGTGGTATGAACGACGACAAAAACGGAGCCGAAAAGAAAGGCGATACAATCAATAACAAAAAACAGGACCCCGCGGACGCCCCCAAGCATGGGCGTAAAAGCTCCGCGGGGTGGGGAATGTTTGCGGCGGGAATCTTGTGGGGGATAGTCTTCGCATTCATTTTTGGTGTTGTCTACCTCCGATCCGCATTGATTACGGAGATGGAAAGCCCGTCGTCGTTTAGCGACACATTGGCGAAATTGCGTATCGCCGCCAAAAACACCGAGGGATGGACGGTCACTCCCCTTTCCTGCTCGCTACCTCAACCCAAGGACGGATCGAAGGTGGCGGTCCTAAAGCTATGCCATGGCCGGTACGCCGCGAAATTGATGGACGACCAGCATTCGAGGCGGGTGTCGGCGATGATTCCGTGCTCTTTAGCCGTTTACGAGAAAAATGGAAAGACGTACGTCGCCAAAATGAACGTCAAGTTGATAGGAACGCTTCTTGGAGGAACCGCCGCTAGGGTTTTTTCATTGGACGTATCGCCGGATCAGAGCAAAATGCTCGAACAGGCTTTGGGCTCAAATGCGGGAAAAGCCGCTCCAAAAGGCAAATCGCGGCATGAACGACGATAAGGTTAGTCCGAGGGATACCGCTCCAAGTGCCTCGTTCAAATGTGTCCGTTGCGGCGCTTGTTGCGAGTGGAAAGGATACGTTAGGCTTACCGACGACGACGTGGATAGAATCGCGGGATTCTTGGGAATGGATATTGTTGAGTTCACCGACCAGTACACCCGTCTTACCGAGGACCGGAGGTCGTTGGCCTTGCTTGAAAAAGAGTCTGGCGCTTGCGTGTTTTATGAACCCGACCCGCCGCAGTGCGTGGTGAACGAAGTCAAGCCAACGCAATGTGTGGAGTTCCCTTTCGGTTGGCGGAACGCGGGGTGGGAGAAGGTTTGCGCGGGAGCCCGAAACGGAGCGCGGAAAATAGGCTTAACCCAAAGCGACAGGGAGTGTTTTTAAATGGCTAGCAAATACAATGTTGTGTTCAAGGGATTGGGCGCGGTCGCGTCCACTGAAAGCGGGAGCACCATTTTGGATAGCGCCTTGTCGGCGGGGGTGGCGTTGAAAGCGCCTTGTGGAGGGGGTGGTACTTGCGGCAAATGCGCCGTTAGAGTGGTGGATGGCGACATTCCTCCGTCCTCCGAGTGTGGCCAGTTCTTTTCTGACGAGGAGTTGAATCGCGGGTGGCGACTGGCGTGCCGATGCGAGATCACGTGCGACGCAACCATCGAGGTCCCTCAGGAAACTTTGCTGGAACAAGACGTGTTGGCCTTGACCGCCACGGGGGGCGACGGTGCCAGGTCGGCTTCCGAGCCTTTCGCTAAACGTCGGGTGATCGGGATTGGAGATTTGGAAAAAGAAGACTGGAAGGCTCCGCTGGAGCGACTGGATATCCCCGACGAAGACGGTTCCCCGGATTGGAAAAAGGCTTTGGACGACGCGGCGAAAAAAGGGGACAACGATATCTCCGTCATGGTGGCGGGGAGAAAAGTCGTTTCCATATCGCGACAATCGCGAAATCCTGTATATGTGGTCGCGGTGGACCTCGGGACTACCACTATCGCAGCGTCGTTGTTGGACGCCGGTTCCGGGAAGCGCCTGGCAAGTGGAGGACGACTCAATCCCCAGACGGTTTTCGGTGACGACGTTTTGAGCCGGATACAGGCGCAAATCGATTCCGAGGAAAACAAGAAACGTCTCAGCTCCTTGGCGGTGGAGGCGTGTGACGAGCTTATCCGCGGGTTTCGCGCCGACACCGGCGTGGACGGAAAGGACATCGCCGCGGTGGTTGTCGCCGGCAATACGGTCATGCAAACACTCATGCTAGGCTTGTCGGCGGAACAGCTTGGAGTGATCCCGTTCACTCCTCCTATTTCCGGGCCAGCCACCTTCCGAGCGTCCGAACTGGGATTCGCGTCCGTCGCCGACCACGCAGTCGTAGCGGTATTCCCCGTGATCTCGGGCTATGTCGGCGGTGATATATCAGCTGGGTTGCTATCAACCGAATTTTTGTCAAGAAAAAAGGGGGCCGCACTTTTTATCGACATTGGAACTAACGGCGAAATTGTGTTGTCAATAGACGGGAAGTTGACCGCGGCGGCGGCGGCGGCTGGACCGGCCTTCGAAGGAGCCCGCATTGAACGCGGTATGCGCGCCGCTTCCGGCGCCATTGGGTCGGTGCGTGTTGAAGACGGCGATTTCAAACTCGAAATTATTGGAGGCGGGATCCCCGCGGGGATATGCGGATCCGGTTTGATAGACGCGGTGGCGACGGCGCTGAAGTATGGATTGCTGGAGCCGAGTGGAAGGATTATTCCAGCCTCGGAGGCTGGGGACATTCCTTCTAAGCTCAAGCGAAGGCTTGTGACGACCAACGACGGGATAACCGACATCCTTTTAGCCGATACGGATGAAGGCTCCATTTTCCTGCGCCAAAAAGACGTTAGGGAATTTCAATTGGCGTCCGGTGCGATAAGAGCCGCTATCGCAATATTAATGACACAGGCGGGACTATCTTCCGAAGACCTTGACGGGATAATTGTCGCTGGTGGGTTTGGGAATTCGATGAACACAAACAACGCCATAAGGATCGGTCTGTTGCCGGATGCGCCGGCGTCCAAGATTCGTTTCGCCGGAAACACGTCGCTACTAGGGGCGGAAAAGGCTGCCGTCGATATTGCCGCATGGGATTACGCCGCGGAAATCGCGCAAAACGTGGAGGCGGTCGATATATCTCTTGATCCGGAATTCCAAATGGAGTTCGCCGACGCCATGATCTTCCCGGAAATGGAGCTGGCTGAAGAAGTCCTATAAAGGGTAAACTTACTTTTTCGTAGATAGGGCTCACTGAATAATTGGCAAGAGCTTAATTTTAATTGGGTTAAGCCTGTTTTCAATGGTGTCATCTCCAAGCTTTTGGGAGCATTCCTCCCAAAAGCCTTGGAGCCGACTAGCATTTTGAGGCACTTGCCAATTCCGGGAAAGCCGATAATGGGCCATTGGCGGCGTTAATTTCGCCTCGGAGTGCGAAGCACACCGTCGGCTTATTGCCTAGCCACTGACCCGTTCTCGAATTTTTCAGTAGGCCCTAGATACGTTCGCGTGTTTCGCAATTTCCTTGGCGAGAGCCGCCGCGTTGGTTCCCATCGCCTTGGCGAATCCCAGTGGTGGCGGCTCGGATAGACGCGCTGCGAAGGTCGAACGTTTGACGCGGCCTTTCAGAGCGTATTCGACCGTCAAAACTGCCTCGTTCTTCGCCAAATCCAACTCGAACCTAAGGATATCCACTTTTATTTTGGTATCCGAATCTTTATCCCCGCCTAACGCCCTTACAAGGTAGTCCTCCAACATGCGCTCCGGTGATAGTGTCCAGGAATTGTAATCGTCGAACAACAACTCGTAATCGCTTTTGCGGTAGGCCATGCGGCGCTTGTAGGGACCTAGCATCGATACGCTGTCAACATCGATACCAGCGGCCAGCGACGGAGGGGAGCCCAAATCGAAATACCGCGTTTTTTGATAGGATGCCGGAAACAATGCGCATCCTCCCTGCGATATAGCTACAATTCCAATAAGAAGTGCGGTGAAAATTGTTGTTCTAGGCATTCTCTCACCCTCCATAGGTTGCGGAGCGGACATCCCCCCGCCAATCAGTTTGAAAATAAACCATTGCGTTGAAGGAGTCAAGCTGAGGTGGATTGATTCATCGTTAAGAGTGGGCGGTAATGTTCGGCAATCTCCGGACCCGGGTTGCGAAAGTTCGTGTCGGGTATATCTTCAGACGGATTCGAAAAAGGACGAGCGTCCGTTCGGGAGTTGTTTGATGACATTTGAGGAATTGAAGAACCGGGTTGCCGAGTCGAAAGAGCGGCTGGAAGGGCTTGCGCGATATCTGGATGTCGAGCCCAAGCGCGCGGCGTTGGCCAACATAGAGGCGAAAATGTCCGCTCCCGACTTTTGGGACGACAAAGAAGCGGCGCAGAAGACGATGTCCGAGTTGAGCGCCTTGAAAAAGGTGGTTTCAGGATACGACACCATCCGTTCGAAGGTGGAGGATTTCTCGGCCTTGGCGGAGTTGGTGGCGGAATCGCAGGACGAGTCGATGTTGCCCGAGGCCGATACCGAATGGGACTCCCTGTCGTCAAAGCTGGCCGAGGTGGAGCTTCTGAGCTTTCTTTCAGGACGGTTCGACTCCAATGGCGCTTATTTTTCAATCCACGCTGGTGCCGGAGGCACGGAATCATGCGATTGGGCGGAGATGTTGTCGCGGATGTACCGCCGTTGGTTCGACCGACGCGGCTGGTCGTGCGAGACGGTGGATAGCCAACCCGGCGACGAGGCGGGAATAAAGAGCGTTACAATAAAGGTGTCGGGGGATTTCGCCTACGGTTATCTCAAGGCGGAGCGTGGCGTGCATCGGCTGGTTCGAATATCGCCATTCGACAGCAACGCCCGACGCCATACCTCCTTCGCGTCGGTGGAGGTGTTTCCGGAGCTCGACGACGATATAGACATAGAGATTGATGAGAAGGATTTGAAGGTGGACACCTTCCGCGCGAGCGGCGCGGGAGGGCAACATGTGAACACTACCGACAGCGCCATACGGATTACCCACGTGCCCACGGGGGTCGTGGTGTCGTGCCAAGCCGAACGCTCGCAACATAAAAACCGCTCAACCGCTATGAAAATGCTACGGGCCCGCCTCTATGAACTAGAGGAGGAGAAGAAACGCCGCGAGGCCGACGAGATCCGCGGCGAGAAAACCGAAATGGGCTGGGGCAACCAAATCCGCTCGTATGTGCTTCATCCCTACCAAATGGTCAAGGACCTTCGGACTGGCGTGGAGACGGGCAATACTTCGGCGGTGTTGGACGGGGATTTGGACCAATTCGTCGAGGCGTGGCTCAAAATGACGAAAACCCGGTGACAAAGGCGTTATCGAGCGTCGATTGCTGGAGGGATTAGGGCCTACTGAAAAAGTCGGAAACGTGCCGATCCTCCGTCGCCCTTCGGGCTATGGAGGACTTGTGATTAGGCGACGAGCCGCTGGCGTATAGGCATACTCCTAGGCGAAGACAACGTGATCAGCGGTGCGTTTCCGGCTTTCGCGGAATTGGCAAGTGACTCAAAAACCTTGGAGACGACACCTCTAAAAAGGAATTCAACTCTATGAGAATAAAGCACTTGCCAATTATTCAGCAGACCCGAATTATGGAGACGTTGACAAAGGGGCGCGCCAAGCTGATCCGCTCGCTAGCGTCCAGGCGGGGCGTGAAAAAAACCGGCATGTGTCTCTGCGAGGGGGATAGGGCGTGCCGAGAGCTTCTAGCGGCCGCCCCGGACCTGGTGGAATTCGGGGTTTTGAGGGAAGGGGCCGCCATTCCAAGCGGATTCGATGAAGTCGAACTCGTCGCCACTTCCCCGAAAGAATTCGAATCGTTGTCCGCCACGGTAACGCCCCAGGACGTGATGCTTGTGGCGCGCGTCCCAGAACCAGGAACGGGAAAACCCGACGCGCCTTTCGCGCTTGTCCTCGACAAAATATCCGATCCCGGCAACATGGGAACGATTCTCCGCTCGGCGCGCGCCGCGGGATTGAAAGCGGTTTACATCATCTCCGGCTCGACCGACCCGTTCGGATGCAAGGCCATCCGTTCCGCCGTGGGTGCGCAATTCGCGATGGATATTCGCTATTCCGCGACTCTCGCGGACGCCGAGCGCGAATTACGCGGATTTGGCTTTTCCGGCCTGGCGTGGCGCGCTGTTCCCAAAGATGGCGCCGCGTTGTTCGATGCCGAACAGCTTTTCGACAACTCCATCATAGTCATCGGCGGGGAGACATCCGGCGTGGAGGAACTGGAGGGAGCGGAAAATTTGACAATCCCCATGCCGGGAGGCTTCGAATCCCTGAACGCCGCCCAAGCCGCCACCGTCATATTGTTCGAATTCGTCCGAAGAATAGACTGACAAGGGCTCGCTGCCACTGCCGCCCGCGATTTCCGCAACACACATTCGCGCGAACGCTCCGACCATCCTGTCCTGAGTCCAGCGTTTGGCGTCCCCCCGTCCAGCAATCAATTCTCCGGGAAATTAAGCACTTGCCAATTATTCAGCAGGCCCTTGGTTTTTTCTTTGTGCGCAAAGAAAAAACTATTCTTCCTCTGCGCTCTCCGCGTCTTTGCGAGGCAAAATCGTGTTCATTCGTGCCCATTCGTTGCTAACTTCTTTTCCTCTCCGCCTGCCCTGAGCTACGCTTTGGAGAATGCGAACGTCCGCATTGCGAACATGGCGGCGGCCAGTACCACGAACGTGTTCCTAGCGGCCAAAAGCACGGTCGAAACTGGATCGAACCGCAACAACCCCTCGTATTCGTAGTCGAATTCGATGAAGGTCAGGACAACAATTCCTGAGAACAAGGCTATCGCCATCCAATCGATTTTTTCCCGAAGCACCGGCAACACCGTGGCGGCTGGGATTAACCATACGACGTATTGCGGGGAGAAGACCCGTTGAGACGCTATCGTCAGCAACAGGCACGCCACTATAAATCCGAGTACCCACGCCGGATCGAAAACCGATCGGCGCGCCGCGGGTTTCGCAAGAAAATACAATCCCACCGCCAGTTGGAAAAACGCGAGAAGCGCGAATCCCAAGTGTTGGCGGTCAAACCGCTATTTTGCCAGCGAAGAATACTATGGCGACAATGGCGGCGAGGAAAAGGACGGATGCCTCCCACATAAGCGTTATCGAGGTTTTGGCGTCCTCCATGGATGGCGGCGGGGCGTTCGGCAATCCTAGGAGAGGTTTTTGCTTAATTTCGCCGTTGTAGATTGCAGGCCCTCCTACCGATACGCCCAGCGCTCCCGCCATTGCGGCCTCGGGGAATCCCGCGTTGGGGCTTTCGTGCTTTTTCGCTAGGGAATACCCCTGAACGCAAGCCTCCACAGCGTAGCGACCCTCCAGGAACGCGGCGATCGCGATAAATAACGGCGATAGCCGGGCGGGAATGTAGTTCGCGGCGTCGTCCAACCGCGCGGAAAACCAGCCGAAATCTCGGTATTTCTCGTTTTTGTATCCGACCATCGAATCACCCGTGCTTATCGCCTTGAACGCCCATAGCAAAGGCGCTCCGCCTATCGCCGCGTAGAAGATGGGCGACAGGACACCATCCACGGTGTTTTCGGCCACGGTTTCGACCACGGCCGCGCGAATCGCGTCCGCGTCGAGGTTCGAGGTGTCTCTGCCGACGATGTTCGCTAGAGCCCTTCTAGCGGCGCGGATGTCGCCATTTTCCAAATGCCTCAAGGGTATCGAGGCGGCTTTGTCCAAATCGCCGGCCGATATGCCCGCCCATAGCCAGAACAACTGCACGCCCCAAGCTACCGCCGGACCCGCGAGTTCCGCGAGCGCGATTGAGCCCGCCACCGCTCCTACGGCACCTGCGACAAGCGCCACGCCCGCCACCACCCCGGCCAGTTTTGTGCGCCCCAAAACGGCGGTCGTCCCCCTTTCCAGCGCGTTTAGGCATATCCCAACCGCCCGAACCGGGTGGGGAAACCATTCGGGGTCCCCCAAAATGGCGTCGAGAATGAAAGCCAAACATAGATTCGCGATAGTTTCCATCTTCCCAAGTTAGGGCTCGTTAAAGAATTGGCAATATACATTCGTGTGGCTGAAGGATAAATGATACTATCGACATATCGAGCCTTTTCCCTCGCAGAGACGCGGAGGCCGCAAAGAGGGGGCGGAGATGCCGATTCCGCATGCGGAATCGGCATGTTGTGGCGAAGGAAATAAACTTCGCGCTTTCGCGAGGAGTATAAGAAGATATTGCTTGGCAGAGGCGCGGAGCATCGGCGCATATCCGACTTTCCCGGCAGGCCCTACTCTGGCGGTTTGCGTTGGGGGGAGGGACGCGTTATTCTAGTTAGACCGTGCTCGAAAGGGATTCGAGCATCAAAACACGAAGCCCTAAGCTCGAAATTCTAGGCAAATTCAAAATATGAATGCTTCAAATCAGAAACATCTAGCGACTGACATGTCGAAAGTGCTTGAGAAGTCCGAGTTTGAGCATTTAGTTTTTGAAAATTCGAATTTGTTTCGAGTTTAGTATTTAGTATTTCGAATTTTAGAGCCTTTCAAATAGGCTCTAGTTAGCTTGGACAGTGTGCCCGTTTGCACAATGATTGGAGCCGCGTAATGCGCGAATATTTGGATATAATCGCACTTGGAGTGCTACAGGGGATTGGGGAATTCCTTCCGATAAGTTCGTCGGGGCATTTGGCGATAGCCGCGAAATACCTTGGGATGAAGGAGGATCCCTTATCCGTGGTTCTGACACTGCACGCCGGGACTCTCGTGGCGGTCTTTGTCGTTTATTTCAGCGAGTTGCTGTCGTTGTTCCGAGGGCGTTGGCGGTTGTTGGGCTTTATCGCCGTGGGCACCGTTCCAATTGGCGTTTTCGGAGTGGCGCTTATGCTGTCCGGCTTGGAGCAATGGATGTTTAATAATCCTTACTTCCCGCCAGCGTGTCTTGTCGCCACTGGGATCATGCTCCTTTTCCTCCCGCCGCGCTCCGGCGACGGAGTTGGCGAGCTGGGCCGCGATTTGGACGGGATGACATTGAAAGACGCCATCCTTGTGGGGCTGGCGCAGGCGGTGGCGGTTTTGCCTGGCATCTCGCGTTCCGGCACCACGATTGCCACGGCGTCGCGCTTGGGTTTGAACGGCGCCGCCGCCGCGGAATTCTCGTTTCTATTGGCGATACCCGCCGTGGCGGGCGCCTCGTTGGCGGAGCCGGCTTTCCTCATAATGCGGAAAGGGGTTTCGTGCTTGGGGGTTACCGCCGCGCAAATCCCCTCGCTAACATTGGGATTCCTCACCGCGGCCATTGTCGGTATCATCGCCCTGAAACTATTGTTACGGGCGTTGAACCGGGGGAAGTTCAGGGTGTTTGGATATTATTGCCTCGCGATTGGCGCGTTGTTTCTTCTGCTCGCCGCCCTCGCGTAACACAAGCCCGAAGTCAAATGTTCGGCGAGCCCCGCGCGGGCCTTGATAGGGCTATTCTTGCTTCTTTTGCTCCAGCTTTTTAAGTAGCCGGTCGAAATACTCGTCTGTCAGAATCCCACCGCCGCTTTTAAGGCGTTCCACATCCATCGCCCAGCCCTGAATGGTGTAATCCTTAACAATCTGGCCGGCCCATTTACGGAACTGCACGGCACGCTCGTTCTCTATCTTGAATCCAAGAGCGATGATTGCCTGAAGATTGTAGTGCTTGGTGTTATAGTTTTTGCCATCAGCGGCAGTTATTAAGTATTTCTTAACAACTGAATCCTCCACCAATTCATTATCAGAAAGTATACGCTTCAGATGTTGGTTGATGGCGGGAACAGTAACATTGTAAAGCGTCGCCATCATTTTCTGCGTCAGCCATATATTTTCATCTTCATTGCGCATTTCAACACTGGTCTCCTCACCGCCGATGGCCGCGACATATGTCAAATATTCAGCCGCCGAGGAACGGGTGGGAGACATTTCTTTTTTGACCGCCTTTTGGGTTCGATTGTTTTTGCCATTCTTCATGATCATTCCCCGTCGTATTTCGACCAGAAGCTAGTTTTGAGCCCGTGCGCTTCCAAAATCCGCGATTTGAACGCTTCGTGAGGTTCGAATTCTTTCCAGTCGGTTATGGTGTCGGACAGTTTGTCCAGCTTCTTCAGATACCGGATTCCGTGGGGATACGCTTTCGGTCGCCCTCTCTTCAAAATGGAGAGCAGTAATCTACGGTAAATTATACTAGCGGCATGGCAATCATTTGTTCGACCATATTGTCGGCATCGTCGGAATAAACGGAAAGCCGCAACAACGCGTCCGCGAGAGCCTCCGCCCCACAACCCACCAGTTTCCGCTTGCGTGGATCAGTCATCTACGCGCCTTCCTCGTGATACAATCCTTCGATATTGCAGGCTTCGCAATACAGGTAATACTTGGTTTTTCTCTTCTTTATCTTCAGCTTCCCATTGCAGCCAGGGCATTTCTCTTGTGTTGAAACGTTTTTCCCGCAAGATTTGCACTTCCAGTAGTAGTTATATCTGCCCCATTTTATTTCCATCCGCCTGCCTTTCCGCTTGAAGCACTGGCGATGGCATCCCTTGGTAGTGGTTGTTCCACAATCTTTCCCAGCTTCCGTCGTCATTTATTTTGACTTTTGAGGTGACGCTTTTACTTTCCACGATAATCATGCCATACTCATGAATGATTAAATGGTCGATCTGGCATACATCATCGCCCTTCCGCAGACGAATCCCGTTTAGAATCGCGATGTTCGCGTCGTCGCCAAACGCCCTGCGCAGATAGAACGCCATCTGCTTTTCAGCGGCATATCCAGCTTTGCTGAACTTATCGTCTGTGTTTACTCTGTCTGGTTGCTTTACGACCATTATAAGAAATTCCTATTAAGGGTCCGCAGGATAAATGGCAAGTGGTTCATTGTTTCACCATAACCTAAAATAGGACTTTTTGTTATTTTAGGTTATAGCCTTATTCTAAAATAGCGAGGGATGTGCAAATAGTCAAGCGGCGTAGAATTTCACGCTAGGTAGGGCTTGCTGAAAAAGTCGAGAACGGGTGAGTGGCTAGGCAATAAGCCGAAGGTGCACTAAAGTGCTCCGAGGCGAAATTAACGCCGCCAATGGCCCGTTCCCGGCTTTCGCGGAATTGGCAAGTGCCTCAAATCGTTAGTCGGCTCCAAGGGTTTTGGGAGGTTTGCTCCAAAAACCTTGGAGATGACACCGTTAAAAACAGGCTTAACCCAATGAAAATAAAGCGCTTGCCAATTATTCAGTGAGCCCTAGGTAGGGCTTGCCAATTATTCAGGAGGCCCTAGATTAAGAGAGCATCTTATGAGGATACGGTAAGGGCGAGGTTTCCCATGGGCGCTTGGTTTGAATTCACATGTGGCAATTGTGGCTACAGCGCTGAGGTCTCCGGCGGAAAAGACTGTGGCATGATATGCGTGGTCGAGACGATGGTTTGCCAAACTTGCCGCGAACTTGTGGACGTAGTAATAGAGGGTGATCCGATCAATTATCTCGCCTATGATGAAGAGAAGGGATCCTGTCCCAAATGTCATGGCAAGGACGTATCGGTCTGGCAAGAACCTTGGCCATGCCCCAAGTGCGGGGGGCAAATGGCCAGGGGGCAGCAAACCGCTATATGGGATTGAGCCTCAAGGCGATGATTGGGGATTCCCTTCCCACATGCTTCGGCGCTGAAAAATTTGCTTCACGTCTAAAGCAATTGGGAAAGTAGGAAACGTGACGCTCCTCCGTCGCCAAGGCTTCCGCCTACGCCAAGGCTACGGCGGGACAAGCCGGCGTGACAGCCTTCGCTCTTTGCTGCGCCGCGAAAAACACTAATTCGATTGTAGCCCTTGCGTTATATTGATCAAGAACCCTCTCTGAACCCCAAATATACATTCAACAAAGACATTTGGCATGCCAAGCCGTAGTCTCGCGGCGGGAAAACACAAAAAGAGTCCGCCTACGCACTCGATTACGAGTGGCTCCGGCGTGACAGCCTTCACTCTCCGCTCCGCTCCGAGCGAAGGTCATATGCCGAAGTGGCGTTTCGCAAAGGCGTGTCCAGAGCCCGTTTTCAAATAGCGTTCAAATTTTCTGGCCAGCTCCGGGGAATCAAACGCGGCGTAGAATTTCACTTTCCAAGGAGCGAACTTCGCCGTGTGGCGGCATTTCCCCGCGTTGTGCGCACGGAGTCGCTCCGGCAGATCGGCGGTAATGCCCCGGTAATATTCCCCGGGCTTTTTCTCGCTTTCCAGAATGTAAACGTAGTGCATATGGGATGGCCTGCCATCCGCAGCTCGGGGCGGATGTATGTTATCGGGTCCTCCTTCGCTAAAGCTTCGGAGGACACCATCCTTCACTCTCCGCTCCGCTCCGAGCGAAGGATGGTGGAGGCGGGGGGAGTCGAACCCCCGTCCTGAGATGGCGACACGCCAATCTCCACATGCTTCTTCCGTCTTTGGAGTTTATCGTCTTCGAGCCTTGCCGACGGACAGGCGGGCTTTCGGACTATTCCCTCTAAACGTCTCGTTCCAGGGCCAAGGGTCGGAGCCCCGGAACCAGGGAGCTACTTGCGCCGTCATCCCTCAGCTCCCATCGGGGAGACGACGTCGCCGAACTTAAGCGGCGAGAGCGAACTCTTCGTTTGCAGTTCTGTTGTGACCGATGATTAACGAGGCCAACGATCATCCTCGGCATGCAATTGACGATCAAACCAACCCAGTCGAAACCGGAACGCCCCCGGATTCTTCTAAAATGGTGGCAAGAGTCGATCTTGGGTGATTGTAACGCGTTTGGGGTAGCGTGTCAAGGGCGGATGAAATGGAAAAGGACGTAGCCTTTCTCCGTCTTGATTGATTTGTTCGAGCATTTCATGGCGTCCGGCATGGTGGCTAGCACGTAGATGTCGACTTTGTCGTCGTTGGCCGCCAAGGAGGGGAAGAAGTCGCCCAATGCCGGGTCTCCTCCACGCGAGCGTATTATGAGTGGTATCAGGAGGGATCGCACGGAGTCCTTTTCGGTGTCGTCGTCGAACATCTGGTAAGGACGGCCGCTATCGTTCCATTTCTTGATACGGCTCGATAATGTCGCTTGTTTTTCGTTGCCGAAGGCCTTGTACAATCCGCCGCCCGTATTGCTGAACTGGTAGAATTTCCCCTTGGCCACTGCCACAGCATCGAGTATTGGCGATGGGAAGTCCGGAGAGAGTTTGAGTTCCATGAATTTAGCGATGGCGCCATCGAAAGATGATTTGAAGCTTTCAATGCCGATATTCGGGAGGTTTTCCATTTCGGCATGATAAAACTGCACCGATGAGAACATGGGAATGTCGGCTTCGATGAGGCCATTCACGCCGTTGGCGATAGTAGCGTTGAAGACGTTTTCCTCCCGGCATCCGGAGAAAAAGGATGGATCGTCGCCGGAGTAGGAAACAGAGTAATAGTCGCCTGATGTCGCGAACACGTCCACCCATTGTTCGACGAGGAATCGTTCCGGAGCGACTTCCCGGGCTATAGCCATGGAGTTTATTTGGCTTTTCTCGCCTTGTCCCCGCTTGCCACACCATGCGAGGAGCATGGAGAACAGGAGTACCGTAGCGATGAAGAAAGCGATGGGCTTGAGGGGGGTTTTTGCTTTTCTGCCGATCATGTAGTTTCCGACGGTCACCAGCGCCATATACAGAAGCGATATGAAGAAAATCAATCCCCAGTTGTGATGTGTCTTGATTCTCTTTCGTACGTATCTAAAAACATAGTCGATGGGCGGATCCAAGTAGAAGGTTGATGATTGATCCGCTTGGATTTTAGCTGGGACGCCCATTTTCCGAGCGGTTAGGGGACCTTGCCCTCGAGAAAGTTTCCGAACGATTCCATTCTCCAAATTCATCTTGTCGCCAGGGAAATTCAATGCCGCCAGATCGCCGGAGAAAGTGGGGAATTGGCCGGACACGCCAGGGACGATCCAAAGTTTTCCTCCGCCTTTAAGCCAGTCTAGAAACGCCCGGGTTTGGAGTGGAGTGAATTCGGGGTCGTGGTCGAGGACCACCGAAGCCAAACCCGAAGTGAGGGCCGCGGATGGCGGAAAGAGGTGTTCCGGCATTGGTGGAGCGACGATTTTTCTCTTCATGAGCGCCACGCCCCCGCTAGTCAGAAGCACCGCCACTGGGCCGCCTATTTTAGGCGCTTTTATCGTGACGGGCCTGGAATTGCGATCGGTAAAGACACGCCAATCGGCATTGTCATCCCTTACGAAGGGCGTGAATTGAATCCATTTGGAGGAGAAGGGGCCCACGAATACTTTTCTATGGAGCGACGCTCCAATCCTAGTGCCCATGGGGCCAATTTTCCACAACGTCACCACGCCCTCGAAGGGGTCCGGGGAGGGGTTTGAAACCATTATAGAGAGAGGGGTTAATCTGTTTTCCACGGCGCGCCCGTCGAAGCCCCAACGCCATTGTTCGACATCTAGAGAATAGGCTTGGAGCGCGGTTAAGAGCAACGCCGCCACCGTAAAGATGATTCGTTTCATAAAAAAGCCGCCTCTCACATTTCCTCCTCGGACAATCCCGTTTCCAGTCATCTTGTCAATGGTGTTCCATTACGCCTAGAGCACGCATCCAAACATACAATAGGAAGTTAGCCACGCAAGGGGCATCAATGCCCGCGTAGGCTTATTTCCGGTCCCTTGCCATATATCTTCCTATACATAATGTCGGCTTTTTGGCAGAAAGGATCCGCGAAAACCGCGGCCTTCGCCAGTCTTGCGGCCAACGCGGTGTTCCCCTGCCGCGACGCGTGTTCCGCGTCGAGCGCCCATGCGATAGCGTTTACTTTGTCATCGATGGAGACGACTTTGAACACGGCGTATCTTCTAGAAGCGATGGCAAAATCCTTTGGGGGTTTTATCTCGTAGAGCCTCCGCAAGGCCCGTCGTCCGGAGGGCGCCGCCATCATAGCCGCCGGGCACCGCGGATCGAGGAAGTCCAATGCGTCCGCCATGTATCTGGCACTATTGAGTCCAGTAGAATTGGCCATTCCCTTGTCGAAGATCACGTATTCGGCGCCGTTGTCCACGCAGAAAGCGGCAAATTTGTCCTCGTCCCCATGGAAAAGGATATCCAGGAATTTATGGAATTCCTCCCTGGCGGCCTTTGTCTCGAACTTGGGTTGAGTCACTATTCGAGCGCCGCAATACGCCTTCAGCAGTGGGGATATCTCGAAATCGGCAAGGACAGTCTCTCCACGGACGCTTTCCCTTCTGCACCACTTGATTAAAGCCGCGGTTTCCGGGAAGAATCCCGGTTCGTAGACTCGTTTTGAATAGAGCGAGCCGTCCAATTCCGCCATCAGCACCAAAATAGCGGCTAGCGCGAAAAATGTATTAGCCACGGCACGGCGCCCCACCGTTTTTCCGTTGGCTTTTATCCATGGGAGTCGTTTGACGATGAAAGCCGCGGCCATTGCGAAAAGCGCGCCGGTGGCTACGGCTATAATTGGCAACACCGCGGCTTTCAAGAGGGCGCCCGGCGCCATAACATTTCCGAGATAAGCCCGCCATGCCGCGAACCACGCAATTGGCACAGCCAACGCGTGGAGAAGCTTCTCCTTTGCCATCTGCCCCGCCACCTCTACCCAACACCACATGAGAGTAGGAAGCAGAAGCGCTAGGAAAAGAATTTCAAACACGTGATACCGTACCAGGAACAAAAATCCCAGGAAATAAAACCCCGTCATGAAAAGCGGGAATTGGATCAAGCCCATTCGTCGTCTGAAAAACCGTCTGGCCTCGGGGAACAACACCATTCCCAGTAGGAGCGTTGCCGCCATATTCAACGCCATCGGAAAGAAGCCGGCGGTGATATAGCGCGTGGCGGAATGCATCGCCGGAACCCATACGCTTCTCGCGTCAAAATCAAGTTTGGAGGGATCGGCTGGCTTGATATTAAGATTGACGATTTTCGCTTTCATCAACGATGCGAAATGACCATAGTTGCCTCCTCCGATTCCAAGTTTCACCACCAGCGTCCACGCTACGAGGAAAACCGCGAGAAAAGCTCCCGTGGCCGCGACGCGTTTCCACCCTTTGAATTTGGTGGCGAAACGTTGCGCCATTAGAACTGTCGGGATTAGGCATAAAGCCAAAGGCGACAATATCAGCATGTGCGCCCGGTGGTATGGAGTCGCGAACGCCGCGGTGACGGTTGCGATGGCTAGAGCCATCCACAGTCGACGTCTTTTCGCGTTGGCGGCTCCTCCGGACGCCACGCGGACCAGTTCGCAAACTCCCCACACCGCAAAGCATATCTGGGTCATGTCCCAAAACGTCAGCGCCGCGAATCCCGCGGCCGCGGTCAAAAACAATCTCCTCCACGATGGTGCTCGGAGATACCACGCGGCCGCGGTGAAGGTAGCCATGATGAATGTCAGGTCGAAGTCACCGCGAACGATATCCTGTCCGGTATACCGCGCCACCGCGGCTGGTGCGAACGCGTGGAGCAATCCACCGAACAACGCCCACAACCAAGGGACTCGCACAGCTAAGAGGAAGAGAAACACCAAGCCGGAAACGAGGCTTATCCAGGCGCGTAGTTGAACGCGTAGATGCTTGGTGAACGCCGGGTCGTCCTCGAAATCGGAGGGAGGGCCGGGTTTCAAATCCAACAGTTTGTTTTTGATCCGGTAGCCGTAGCCCAGGAAATATTCCAACCCGTTTGTGAAACGCCTAGCTACAGGCTCGCGCTCCATTCCCACTAGCAACGGGTCTATTTCCGGAATCGAGCCGGTCTTCGCGACATCGCAGGCGTACGAGTACATCATGGCGCTTTCAACGGTGAAAGGAACGAAATCGATCTTCCGCATGGGAAACGCCTGTTTGTATTCCCGCTCTATTCCGGCTTTCTCGTGGGAGTACACGCTGTCGCGGACGATATACGCGGCGGCGCAGACAGTGACGAAGAGAGAAAATATTTTCAGACCTTTAACAAATTCCATGGTATCCTTATTTTCCGCACGGCTATTTTTCCGTGGCTTTCTTTATTCGTAACACGTGACACAACGAGCCAAAGCTTTGAAGTCGGATTCGGAGCGGGACCCGCTACCATTGGATTTCAGCCTCCCGACGCATATATGCGGTAGCTGCTGGAAAACCCTTGGAGCGTCCAGCGTTTCAGCGGCTTGCGGGTACAATCCAATGATATAGCGCCGTTCCAAGCATTCCACTGTCCCACGCATGTCAACAGCTTTTTACGCCTGGACGACGCCATTTTCAGATTGTTGATGCCGTCAAGCTATTTTCCTGTTCCGGATTTCGTCGTTCCATCGCCGATTCTAACCAACGCGTAGAGCAACGCACCGGGGAACCCGGCTATCAGCACTACCGCCACCCATATCCCGTGGGCGTCCCGTTTCCGGACATCCATATACGTCCAAATCGTCAAGAGTATGTGGATGACGAAACACGTCAGGAAAAGCGGAAGCAGGAAGAACATACAAAACATTTTGGGGTGATGATGGTGTTCTTTCCATTCTCCATGTTCGCCATGCTCATGATGGTTGGAATAGCGCGTCTTTGGCGGTGGCCCTTGCTTGCGGTCCCGCCAATGGTCGCGGTCATTGTCGTGTTTCGCCATCATGGCGCGCATCATCATCATTTGCCGGAAGAAGTCGCTACGGGATCGGTTGTCATCGCTCCGGTATCGCATTCTAACCGATTTCTTTTCCCCGTGTTCGTCCTCGCTACCATAGGATGCAAATCCTCCGAAGACCAGACACGTCGCCGCCAACAGCAACACCCACATTCCTTTTCTCATGGCGCACCTCCCGATTAAGTCGCCGACCGCTGCCGTCACTTGGAACGGCGCTGAAGGGAATATAGCCACTATTGCTCCAAGCACAAGCCCATGCCGGCTCCCCAATCGTCGTCACCGCCGGAAGTCCGCATCCATCGTCCCGGCCTACTAGGGGCTTGCCGAAAAAGCCGGCCCCAGGAGCAAGGTTGCAACCACGGGCCCAAAGGTGTATCATTTAATGTGTTGCAGTTACATGCTTTTTGGTAACCTCTTGCGGAAATCTATGGGAATCAACACTGAAATCTTATGAATGAAAGATCAAAAAAATTACTTAAAATATCGTTGATACTTGCTTCCGTGATTCTAGTGGGCACTATCGGATACGCCCGGATAGAGGGATGGAATTTCTTCGATTCCTTCTACATGACAATCATCACCATAACCACTGTGGGGTTCTCGGAAACACACAAATTATCGCCCCAGGGAAGACTGTTTACTGTAATTTTGATAGCGTTGGGTTATGTTGTGATAGCCATAGCGGTAGCTTACATATTGAAGTTCATAGTGGAAAGCGAATTTAAAGATTTGCTTTCAAGGAAGAAGACAAAGAAAATGGTAGGCAAAATGAAAAATCACTATATTATCTGCGGCTACGGAAACATTGGCAAAGCTATCAGTGTGGAGTTGAAAAAGAATAACATTCCCTTCGTCATAATAGACCAAAGTGACGAAGCGGTGATGGCGGCCGAAGAGGAATATGCCGTAATCAAGGGTAATATGACCCAGGACCAAACTCTTATCGACGCCGGAGTGGCGCGCGCGGCTGGAGTTGTAGCTTGCGCCCCAGCCGACACGGATAATCTGCTTATATCGCTCGCTTCCCGCGAGCTTAACCCAATGCTTTTCATCATCGCCAAGGGGGAGGATCCCGGAGTCGAGTCCAGAATCCTACGGGCCGGAGCGGATATTGTAGTTTCTCCATTAAAGCTTGGAGGACAACAAGTTGCCAACTTATTAATCAAGCAGATTGGCGGAAGTTCTTTGGAGCAGGATGGTCTTTCCGCCGCCAGTATCGATGGTTTTTCTTTGGAACGGTTCACGATAACAAGCAATCGTCCGTTGAGCGTGGAAGCGGCTTTGAGGAAAAACGGCGCGGTAAAAGGCGTGGCGATAAAGCGTCGGGACGGTTCATTGGACAACGATGTTGACAATGACACCATTCTAAATGAAGGGGATTCCTTGATAGCGGTGACATACGTCAAGGAGCAGGACACCGAACACGCTAGCGTTTCCAGGAAGAACTCGCTTAAGAGAATTTTGATAGCCGACGACCACCGTGGACTTAGATCGCTGTTCACAAAAAAACTTGCGGCGGAAGGCAATATCATTGTCGAGGCCCAAGATGGAAACGAGGCGATCGCCAAGGCTAAAGATGGCAAATACGACTTAATAATTCTAGATGTTGTAATGCCCTTGAAATCAGGCTTTGAGGTTTGCAGAGACATTAGAAAACACGCCCCGGACGTGCCGATAATTTTATATTCCAGCGATGAAAGCCCCGAATTTATCAGGAAGGGAAAAGAGGTCGGCGCCACGGCGTGTGTGCGGAAAACGAATAAAAGCCATGATTTGTTGGTGAAAGTCAACGAGTTGATAAACAAGAACCCAATACGAGACGAAGCCGCTGGCGAGGAATTGGCGGATTTGGTGGATTTGGAGCAACTCGGCGAACTCACGGGAGGTGACGCCGAGACGATGCGAGAAGTTTTCCAGATGTTTTTCGAAGATTCCAAGCCTAAATTGGAGCAATTGTCTCAAGCTGTCGCGACACGGAATCTGGAGGAAATCAAGAATATCGGCCATTACTTCAAAGGGGGAGCCGCCAACATGGGGATGGCGTCTGTAACCGAAACAGCTCAAGCTCTGGAAATGGCGGCGTCCAACGGCGACAATACCGCCGTAGCCATTCACTCGGATAGATTGCGCAAGGAGATAGAGCGAGTCGAAAAAGCCTACGCCAAGGCTCGCTGAAAAGACGCACCGCTGATTACGTTGCCTTCGCCGAGGATATTTCTGCTAGGGAAAAAAGGGAAAGAAGAAGTTTCCTCGCAAAGACGCGGAGAACGCGGAGAAAGAAAGCTTTCATCCTTACCCCTCCGCAAGGAGATAAAGAAAGCCCTACATGATTATGGGGTCATCAGGGGGAGCGTCTGCCATGGACTGGTCGAGTGACTGGTCCAAGGGCTGATCGGCGATGTCGTTTGCAGCTGCCTGGTCCGCATTGGCACTAGCGTCCGCGGCCCCATCTTCGGCGGTCGGAGCGACCACTTCGGATGTCCAATCGTTACTACCGTAGGTTACTTGTGTCGAATCGAAGGTAAACTCTTCAACATCCGAAACGGTGTCGGTGCCATCTCGTCCGGGCACGGTGTCTTGGATTGTGACGGAGCCATTGCCATCGTCAAAGATGTTATATTCATCAATATCGCCCGAGTATATGGCGGTATCATGTCCGCTTCCCCCGTCGATAATGTCATCGCCGGCGTCTCCGCGGAGCGTGTCGTCGCCTTGGCCTCCCACCAGCGTATCGTCGCCCTGTTCCCCCCGCATATTATCGTCACCGCCGCCCCCGATCAACTGGTCGTCGCCCGTGCCGGAGCTCATTTGATCGTCGCCACTTCCCCCATCAAGATAATCATTGCCCCAGTAAGTCTGCAGAATATCATTGCCCCCTTCACCCTCCAGTAAGGAATCGCTTGCGCCTCCCGTCAGGATGTCGGTGCCTTCCGTACCCGTATTATGCGTGGCGTAATCGTCTGGATTGGGTTCTTCCGGGGTGACTACATTGGCACTAGCGGGGGAATCCTCGTCCGTGCCATTTACCGTGATCTGTATCTGAGTGGTGTCCGTCGCACCTTGGTCGTCCGTTACGGTGACCGGGATGGTCAAATCGACACTTTCCCCCGCAGCGAGATGGTCATACGCGGAATTCGCGGGATCGAAGCTGTAGGAACCGTCATCGTTCAGAGTGAACCCGTCGGGGACTTGCGCGCCTTCCGCGACCGAGAAAGTCGCGGTTGCGTTATGATCCGCGTCCGTCGCGGTCAACTGACCGGTGACAACGTCGCTTCCCTCGTCCAGCGCCACGGCATCAACGACATTTATTTGAGGCGCGTCATTCGTTCCTGTGATGTTGACGCTTACCTGGGCCGTGTCCGTGCCGCCGTGCCCGTCGCTCACCGTGTAGGTGAACGTCCCGTCCGCGGTCT
>WFSE01000011.1 GCA_015486135.1 Lentisphaeria bacterium | reverse complement strand
TGCCAATTTCGCACGAGGTATCCGCCAAAAATGGCGATTTAATGAGCTTGAATCCATACTGAGTACCAACCGATTCGACGCGGCGTTTATTACATTGAATGCGCGTATATACGAATGCTACCGCATCGACCCGCAAGTGTTGGTGGAATGCAGTATCGTTAGGATGGGGCAGAAAGACCTCGAAACTCTGGTGGGCGCTGAAACCGCCCGGTTGGGAGGCTTCTCCGAGAAACAGCTCCAGCGAATACTTTCCTCTCCCAAGGGACACTTGGAAATGTCCTTGTCGTGCGTGACCAAATTGTCGGAAGAAAAAATGAACACGCAGTATTCCGGAAAATGCCTGCCGGAATATTGGAGCGATGTGACCTATACGACGGACAGCGATGGAAACATTCGTGTCATCCCTCCGGTACCGGAATTCAGCGAATCCACCGAAATGGGCGGGAGGATTGTCGTAACGCCCAATTTCGGTTTTGAATACCAAGATGCCGTGCGATTGTCCCTCTATTTCGCCTCGCAGAGAATGACAGGGAAAATCGACTACGAGCTACGCGCGGCGTCCGGGGCGCCTACCGACTGGAAAGGTAAAATCTGGATGCCGATCTTAACAAAAATGAAATATGAGGGAATGCTGACCATCCGAAACGGACAAACGGTTCTCACTGGATGGCTCAAAACCAAAGCCCTGCCGTCCGGGGGAAATTTGACCGGGAAAACATCCGGTGCCCGAAACGGACTGGAAAATATTTTTTTCATCGCCAAGGTCGATATCGTGGCTCCCAATGGCGAACGCTATCCTTCGCTGGAAGAGATGTTGCGCCAAAGCCTGGACTCGGTCGGCCTGAGATAGGGCTTGCTAAAAAAGTCGGAAACGTGCCGATGATTGGGCAGCAAACTTTTTAGGTTGGATTTCGCAAGGGAGGTGTTTCAATGGGGTTGTTCAAGGAGATTAAGGAGCGGTTTTCGTTCACTTGGATCGTGGTCGGCGTATTTCTGATCTTTTTGATTTACGCGATGGTCAAGGAGAAATCTGGCGGCGGCGGTGCCACGGCGGATAGCGGAAAAGGGCAAGTGGCCGCGAATTCCGCGAAACAACAGGACGCCAAGCTAGACGCAGACCGGGCGAAGCTTGCCGCGAAGTTGAAATCCACCATTATTAACCCGAAAAATCTTGTTGAGAAGGGGGATAGCGCCCAGGCGATATTCGCTAAACTCGCGGAAATGGCGAAAAAAAACGACCCTAAAGGAAAGGGGATCAATATCGTCTTCATTCCGGACAGACGGACTGCGAAGCCCGCGGAACCCCGCGGGGAAAATCCGCCGTCGGATATTGACGCTGACGATGCCGGAGCAGAGCAGACTATAACATTTAACATCGACGACTTGCCAGTAGGCGAGACATTGCGGAACCTATGCTTTGACGATTACAAATTCCGCGTGGAGGATCACGCGGTGGTTGTCGCACCAGCGGAAGCCGCATTGGATTTTATGGTTACGAAGGTCTATATCCTCGGCGAAGAAGACAAGTGGCGCGAAGTTAAGAAAAAAGGCGGTCTGAAAAAGTGGTTGCAAGCACACGGAATCGAATTCCCTCCAGGTGCCCGATTGGTCGTCATGCGTGATTTGGGATTGGTCGTGGTCCGGAACACGCCAAGCGAATGCGCCAGGATCAAAAAGGTTTTCGCTGAAAAGGAATTGCTTTCCTCCAGCGGCCCAAATGTCCGGGGCACTATGATGGAGGTCGATATTCCGGAGCGCGGATACCGCGCCGCGTGCGTCAACGGCCTCCCTCCGCGGAATGACTTTTGGCGTAATGCCATCGCCACTGGCAAGGCGAAAGTAGTAGCGATGGCGCAAACGCTTTCCTCGCGCAACGGGGGCGGCAGCGTCAAAATGATAAACGAGGGGTGCTTTCCGGAGGATTGGTACGACGCCGCGGCGGACCAAGCCACTCCTCCTGTTCCCGATAATAACAAGGGAAAAGAAACGGGAGAAGAGAAAAAGGCGGAGGGCGACGACATGCCGCCGCGCACTGCGCGGCCAGCCATCCTACATGTCATAGCGCCTGAATTCGGCATGGCGTCCGACTGGGGTACCAGCTTCGAGTCCACTGTGGATCGTTCTAGGAAAGCCCCTTCTTGCATGTCGGTGAGAGGCTTCTTTAACAACAATCTTTTTATAGGATGGAAGCGGTACGGGCAAGCAACGGTTAAAATGCCGGTCACTCAAAGATTCCAGATCGACTGCTCCAATGTGTTGGCGCCAGCGAGAATGAAAGTGGTCGAATCGTCGGTCCGCGAGGAGCGCGGCCCTAGTGGGGTCAAGCGCATGCGCAGAGTTTCGCTTCTCGTCGCCACGCCGGTCGGTGCTTTGAAGTCCAACGCAAACATACCATCTTGGCGTCCGCGTACTAACGCCGAAAGAGTATTGGCGGAAATCCCGGTAGCTGGATTCAAATGCGATAATACGTCGTTGACAAAGGTTATTCTAAAACTGCGGGACATCGTGAAAAAACACCATAACGCTCCCTCAATAATCGTGCAGTCAGACAATATCAGCAATATTACCTCCAAACGCGTATCTCTGGCTTTGACGGAGGTCTCGGCGTATGACGTTTTACGGTATGCGTGTCTCCAAGCCGGCTTGGCATTCCACACGACCAACGGAGCGATCCTGGTATTGGATCCCAACGATACGGACAACGCTGACGACGCAACGCCGTTCGACGCCGATTACACGTCCCCGCTCGGCACGGCGCTGAAAACATTCGCGGAGCGCATACGCGAATACCACCGATTCAACCCGCAAGTGTTGGCGGAATGCAGTATCGTGAGAATGAGCCAAAAAGATCTCGAAGCCTTGGTGGGGGCTGAAACCGCTCGGTTGGGAGGCTTCTCCGAGAAACAGCTCCACCGAATACTATCCTCGCCCAAGGGACATTTGGAAATGTCCTTGTCGTGCGTGGCCAATATGTCGGATGGGAAGGAAATCGCCAAGGCTGTGGAGAAATATCTGCCGGAATGTTGGGACGAAGTGACCTACACGACGGACGACGACGGAAAAATCCACGTCATTCCTCCGATACCGGAATTCAGCGAACCCGCCGAAGTGGGCGGACGGATTAACGTATACCCCAATGCCAGCTCTGACTATTACGATGCGATGCGCTTGGACCTCAATTTCGTCTCGCAGAGAATGACAGGCAAAATTGACTACGCGTTGCGCGCGGCGCCCGGGTCGCCTACCGACTGGAAAGGTAAAATCTGGATGCCGATCTTAACGCAAATGGAATATAATGGAACGCTGACCATCCAAAACGGACAGACAGTTCTCGCTGGATGGCTCAAAACCAAAGCCCTGCCGTCCGGGGGAAAATTAACCGATGAAACGTCTAACGCCCGAAGCGGACTGGAGAATATTTTCTTCATCGCCAAGGTCGATATTGTGGACCCCAACGGCGAACGCTATCCTTCGCTGGAAGAGATGTTGCACCAAAGCCTGGACTCGGTCGGCCTGAGGTAGGGCCTACTGGAAAAGTTGGAAACGTCCCGATCCTCCGCATTCCGTAAGCTTTCCGCCTTCGGTAAGCTTACGGCGGAACAAGACGCGTGACAAGACGGTGGGACATATCGGGCTTTGCGGAAGGAATGCTGATAACTGCACTGACTTTTCTTCTGTACAAGCCTTTTACAGCTCCGTCCGCGGAGATGGAAAAACTTCGTGAGCTTCGTGATCTCTGTGGTTAAAAAAGTCTTGGAAAAAACCTTCAGGAACACACATGAGAGTAGCTTAGCGCACAATGCCAACGTTGTGCAGATATCCTAGGCTCGAACGGATTGATTGTCGTCGGATTGACTGTATCTTTGGCTATCCGCAGTGCTGAGGAGGCGACGGCATATGGCTAAAAACGGCGACAACGGAAAACAAATCGAGGACGGGAACTCGGAGGAGAGCGTGTTCCGGTTGCGGCACGCCTTCATGGTTATCGCCGTGCTGTTGCTCGTCTTGGCGATATGGTCGCACGACCCTCGGGACATGAACGTCTTGGCTGGCGGGTCCGACGCGGCCTTGCGGAACTGGATAGGGCCCTTGGGCGCGCATATCGCGAGGACGGCGTTTCTGTTGCTAGGTTTGGCGACATATCCCGTGCTTCTGTTCTTGATTCTAGCCGGGATACGCCCGTTGATTCCCATTCCATTGCGAAGGCGAGGATTTGTCGGAGCGACGGTTCTCTTCATTTTCGGAACGATTATCCTGTTCGCATTGTGGCCGGAGCGCCTAGTCAACGCCACTCAACGACTGGGGATAGGGCATTCCAGAGCGCCCGCTGCGGCATTGTCCGGAGGGGTGATAGGCCAGAGATTGGCGGCGCCTATGAACGCTCCCGCCCCTGGAATATTAAGAAGCGTTATCGGCACCGTCGGCACATTTGTCGTGGGAAGCGTCCTGCTGGTCGCCTCCCTCGTTTTTGTATGGCTTTCGGATTGGCATCTTGTTTTCCAAGCACTCGCGCAGAGAAGGCGGATGGCCGAGAAAACACTAGAGGGTGAAACAGAATCAAAAGAAGAGAAAAAACCTACCTGGAGCAAGGCTTCGCAGCCAACGCCCGAATTGCCCCCTTCCCTCATCGAGGAAGAGGGAGAACCCGAACCAGCTCCCGTCAAACGCCGGTCCGCTGCCAGTCCGCCCGCGGGCGCTACCAAACCAACGCGCAATTCCTCCACCCCGCAATTACCTCCATTGTCGCTTCTGGAAAAACCCAAGGGGGAGCGCGGAGACCATTCCACCTTTGTGGAGAAAAGGAAAGAACTTTTGCAGGCCACGCTGGACAGTTTCGGGGTGGACGCCACCGTGGCGGGTGCCGTGGTCGGACCGCGCGTCACGCGATACGAAATCACACCGGAACCTGGGGTCAAAGTGGAAAAGATAAGTGCGTTAAGCAACAATATCGCCATGGACTTGCAGGCAAAAAGCATCCGCGTCCTAGCCCCCATACCGGGGCGCAACGCAGTGGGAGTCGAGGTCCCGAACGCGAAGGCCTCGTCAGTGTCGCTGAGAGCTATGATGGAGTCGAACGCATGGCGAAAGTCCAGGGCGAATATACCAATCATACTCGGAAAGGACGTGTCGGGAACGGTCGTGGTGGTTGACTTGGCGAAATGTCCGCATCTCCTTATCGCTGGTGCCACCGGTAGCGGAAAAAGCGTATGTATGAATACGCTTCTCATGAGTCTGCTTTACAACTTCACCCATGACAAGCTGAAGCTTATAATGGTTGACCCTAAAGTCGTGGAGTTCGAAGTGTACAAAAAAATCCCCCACCTGATATCCCCCATCGTCAATGATCCGCACAAAGTCCCCAAAGCGCTCCAGTGGGCCATCCACGAGATGGAGAGGCGCTACCGCGTCCTCAGCAAGGTTGGTGTCAGAAATCTCGAGGACTTCAACCACCGGAAACCGTCCCAGGAGCCCGTTCTAGACGATGACGGCAACCAAATTCCGGACGAGCTGCCTTATGTCGTCATCCTAATAGACGAGTTGGCCGACATAATGATGATCGCCAAATCCGATGTGGAGACATCCATCGCGAGAATCGCGCAAAAAGCCCGGGCGGTGGGAATCCACATGGTGTTGGCGACGCAAACTCCGAGAAAGGATATAATCACGGGCGTGATCAAGGCCAACCTGCCGTCACGCGTTGCCTTCCGGGTGGGCTCGATAGTCGACAGCCGTGTTATTCTCGACAGGAAAGGCGCCGAGACGCTTCTCGGCCAGGGCGACATGCTGTTCCTCCCTCCGGGCAGTGCCGAACTGGAACGTATCCAGGGCGCGTGGGTCGCAGACGACGAGATAAAAGGGGTGGTGAATTTCGTCGCGGACCAAGCGGAACAAGAATTCCTCAAGGAAGTTTTAGAGGATCCAGAGGAGGCCGCCGCCGAAACCGCGGGGGGCGCGGGTAGAGTCCCGGCCGGAGTCGCTAAATTTTTCAAGCCCGACGACGACGACAACATAAAGGCTGCTATCGAAATAATTCTGACCGAGCGCAAGGCGAGCACCAGTTACATCCAGCGAAGACTCAAGATAGGCTATAACCGCGCCGCCGACATAATAGACCGACTGGAGGAGCGGGGAATAATCGGTCCACCGCCATCGACTGGAGGTGCGAACCGCGAGATACTTGTCGACATTGACAATGCCTGAATCCGCATCACGAAACTCGAAACCGTCAGACTTTCCTGGAATTGCCAATTCCCTATCCAACGGGTTGTTCGATATCTGGAGACCGTTTTTTTCGCAATGACTGTATTTTAGATGTAACGACGAAGGTGATGGTGGCAAAAACCACGGCATTGATTGGTGCCAGGACCAGGGCGCCAACAATCCAGTCAATCAATACCGATGTCGGTTTTTTCAATTCTTCGATCAAAGCGGAGGCATCCATATCGGGGGGAGTGCCCGTTATGACAAAGTGCCCTATCCATACGCATGCCAGAGGGACGAAGGGGGGCATACACAGGTGACTGATATTGACCGACATCATTTTATTAAGTCTTAGCATCACGCTGACATATATAATCGTAATTGTATGCAGACCCAATATGGGAAGAGTTCCGATAAACATTCCCACGGCGGCGGCGGCGGCGAGGCCCGCTGGCGACGCGTTTTCCGCTAAAAGATATTTGAGGAAGCTATTTGGATGCAAAAGGAGTTCCATGAATTTTTCCCGATGAAAATTTCTGGGGCAAAGTTTTTTTCGCGGCATTGGCAACAAGGCCATAGCGAGTTTGGGAAGGAACCATCCGCGAGGTGGAGTATGGTCCTCTCCATCGACTCGCGTATATGCGCCTACGTCAACCTCGACCGGTACTAATGCGTATCCGGAGCGGGAGGCGTCTATTAGGGCTGCCACCAAAGGAAATCCTTTGCCATATTCCTCATGCGCCATTTTTTCCGAATTGGCTAAAATTAAGGTGACGGGATATATCCGGAAATTATCCATGGCGCCAGCGAGTTTTTCTCCGGTCAAGAGTTGTAGCGGCAGCAGGAAATGCGGTTCGGAAGCGGCGCTTTCCCGCACGTGCGGCACACCGACAACCAAAGCCGTTGCGGTGTCGTGGTCGGGCATGGCCCGTACAAGTTCCATTCCGGAATCGCTTGGCGCGTCGTCGCTTAAAGTCAGCAGCAAATCTCCATCCGTTTTTTTCAGAGCGGCTATTAATTCCGGTGATGCAGGACGGTCGCGAAGAGCCGGGGTGTCGAGGGGAATGAATTCGTGTGTTTCGCGGAATTGGCGCGTCAATTCCTCCGCCACGCGTTTGGCACCGGATCCCTCATCGAAGGTTGCCACGGCTATTTTCATTCGTATCGCAGGGCCTGGGCGGGATCCAACCTAGCGGCGCGCCATGCCGGGATAAGTCCTCCCAACGTGCAAAGGGCTACGGACGCGAGTGCGATGACGAGAAGGTCCCCGAGGTGAACGGATGCGGGCAACTGGCTAAACAGGTAAAACTTTTTCGGGAAAATATCTTGTCCGGTAATCTTCCTGACAACTCCCAAGATATCGTTGCGCCAATGGATGACCGCCAACCCGAGCAATGTTCCGAATCCCGTCCCTACAACCCCAACGATAAAGCCTTGTGACAAGAAAATCGTCAAAATAGTGGAGTCTTTGGCGCCAATAGCTTTTAAAAGTCCAATCTCACGGGTTTTTTGCACTACAACGGTTATCAACGTGTTCGCTATACTGAACGCGGCGACCAACACTATAAAAATAAGCAGGAAGAATTGCATGTTCTTCTCCACGTCCAAAACCCCTAAAATCTGGCCGTTTTCCTGTCGCCAGGAAAAGACGGTGAGGCTCGGGAAGGCCTTGCGCAATGCGACAAGTTCGTGACGCATGTGAAATGGATCTTTCACGCGGACGAAAACGCCGTTGGCCGCCCCCATGGGCAAGCCTAATAGTTCATTGGCATCGTCGATATTGACAAATACGACCTTTGAGTCGAAGTCGTATTTCCCGAACGAATACATCCCGGCCACGGTGAACTCGTCCGGGAGATACATCCTGGCTTCTTCCGAAACGCCCAAAGAGCCATTCGCCCCCACTTTCACCATTTTTGCCAGTTTTTCGGGAGAATGGAGGAGCAGCCTGCTCCCCACGCGCAGTCCCAACTCGTTGGCGATAGAGCAACTAACGATGGCCTCGCCATGCTTCAAGGAAAATCGTCCGTATTTTATGGCTCTCGCCACGTCCACGCCCCCGTCGAGTCGAGCGGGGTCTATCCCCACCAGGTATTTGGGCTTGAATCGTTCTCCTCGTTGCGCCAGCACGGAATGTTCGGTGACCGGAGCCCCCGTGGCGCCTAGTTCGCGCACCCGCCGCACAACCGCCGCGGGATCGGCGATGTATCCCTGGTCAAAATCGTAAATATGAATGTGCGCCGTCGTCTCCAGCAACTTGCTTTTGAATTCATCGGTGAATCCGGCCATGACAGCGATAACGACAATCATGACCGCCACGCCCAGCACCACCCCGATGATAGAGATACAGGTGATAATGGAGACAGCGTCCCGCTTGGGCTTGAGGTAGCGCCATGCGATAAATAGATCGGTAGCGATTCTCACAGCGCCTCCCCGGCCGCATTGATGGCATTGCGGAAAAACGCCAATCCCTCGCCAGCGCTTCCGCTCTCCGCGTCGTGGCGTGTCCAATCGGGGGCGTTAAGCGGAGAGAGAAAGGCCTCCGGATGCGGCATCATACCAAAGATCCTTCCAGTCGGATCGCATATCCCAGCGATATCGTTGAGAGAGCCGTTTGGATTATCCGGAAATCCTCTGGCGGGGCCACCATTCGAAGAGACGTACCTCAACGCCACTAAATTCTCCTCTTCAAGCTTTTCCAGCACCGTCGCATCAGCCATGAATTTACCTTCCCCGTGTCTTATCGGAAGTCTTACGGTGTCAATTCCACGGGTAAAAACGCAAGGGGACCCGGACTCGGCCTTTAGAATCACCCAGTCATCGCGGAATAGGGACGAATCATTGTGAGCCAGCGCCACCTGTTGCTTTAGGTCGAAGCCATTGAACGCCGGCACCAATCCCAAGCGCGTCATGGTTTGGAATCCGTTGCATATCCCAATGACCAATCCACCGTTCAGTACAAACCGCTTCAAATCGTCGGCGAGCCTGAACTTTAGCTTGTTGGCGAAGACGGTTCCAGCGCCTAGATGGTCTCCGTATGAGAATCCTCCAATGAATGCCAGCACATGATGACTTGCCAACGCTTTGGGGGCCTCCAACAGATCGTTCAGGTGTATTAATTTCGATTGAGCCCCAGCGAGTTCGAATGCCCTTGCGGTTTCCACCTCGCAATTTAATCCAACACCGGTGATAATTAACGCCTTGACTGTCTGGCTCACCCTGTACCTCCCAGTATTTCCCGAATCATCTTCAATAGCTCGTCCACGTCGAAGGGTTTTCTCAGGAACCGGGCGCCGAGCAAGCGAATCTGCGCTAGCGTAGCGTCGGAGGGCTCTCGTCCAGACATAACGAGTGCGGGAACACCCCTACCCGATTTTGTACTCCGAATCTTTCCAAGCATTTCAACCCCGTCCATGTTGTCCAGCATAATATCGGAGACGATGATAGCGAGTTCTTTGCCACATTTTTTGAACGTGGCCAGCCCCTCCTCGCCACTGGTTGCCAGTATGGGGTCCCAGCCCATGTCGCAGAAAAGCCTCAATACCATTTTAGCGATAAGCTCGTCATCCTCGACCACCAGCGCCTTGTTCTTTTTCCCCTCCGGCAACAGCGCTGGCATGTGTAGCGATGTCCAAGAGGAGGAAGAATCATGCTCTTTCCTCATATCCGCTTCTGGGAAATAGACGTAAAATGTCGCCCCCTTGCCGGGATGGCTTTTAGGTACAATGCACCCGCCGCTATTTTTCGTTATCATGTAGGAGCTGGCGAGTCCGAGCCCCGTTCCGGTCTTTTTCGTTGTAAAATAGGGTTCGAACATGCGTCTTCTAACCTCTTCCGAGAAACCCGGGCCCGTATCTGAAACTTCCAGGATGACATAACGCCCCGGGAACAGGCCCACTTGCGAGGCGACTTCCGGTCCGAGCTCAGTCCGCCACAGTTTCACGGTGATTTTCCCCGGGCCATTGACGGCGTCCCTGGCGTTGACTAGAAGGTTCATGAGTACCTGGTCTATTTTTGACGCGGCCATCGCCACCATCATGCGTGGTTCGGGAATATCCATTTCCAGCTTTAATTTGCGCGGGAAAGTACTACGCACCATTTCCACCGTTTTTGAGACGCAGTCGGCCAAATTGGAAATAGCCAGGTCAGTATCTCTTGGAGCTCTGGAAAACGCCAGCAATTGCCGCGTAAGCTGTCCGGCGCGTTTAGCCGCTTCTTCGATATGAATTATCTCCTCTCCTCCGATACCCTTTATCTTCATCAGTCCAATATGCCCCAAAATCGCAGTGAGATAATTGTTGAAATCGTGCGCCACGCCACTAGCCACTGTCCCCACGGCATCCATTTTCTGGGACTGCTCCAAGGATTCCTCGAACAGGACTCTTTCCGTGATGTCGTGGATTATTCCGTTAATTCTAATCACCTCGCCATTGTCGTCCACGACGGGAATGGCGTTCAGGCTATAGGATCGATCAGCGCCTCTTACGAATGCGATATCCACCCTCAACGCATTGGCTGGCAAGCCTTTGCTCAAAAGGTTGTTAAATATTTTTTTAAGCTTGCGCCTACCCTCGGGCGTTGCGAAGTCCAGCAAGTATTTTCCGGTGCATTTAGGGACGCTATACCCTAGGACCTCTTTTGGCGCCGCCTTGAGGAATGTTATTTTTCCATCGGAACTGGTTTCGAAAATTATATATGGCATTGATTCCAGTATCATGGAGAGTCTGGCGTTCGCAGCGTCCAACAGCTTGCGCCTCCGTTCCAGATCATCTTGCAGAATCTTCATCTGCTTGGTTTGTATGCGCCGTCTCAGCAACCCAAAAACCAAAACAAAAAACAGCATAAGCCCTGCGGGAATAACAACTGGCGGGGAAACCAAAAATTCCGGCCAGGGATAACTTCTAGGATACAAGGGGTCCACACATACAGCCCATGTGCAATTATCCCCTATTTGAACGGCGGCGAACTGAGCCAATGGCCCATTCTCGCCTCTTCCGGCAAGCCCAGGGATGGCTCCATTGTTCCGACTCAACACTTGTTTCACGAAATCGATAGCGGCCGGATCTTTGGGGTCGACACGCCCGCTATCCCTGTGCGATTCGTAAATAATCTTCCCGTGCGGGTCGAAAATATACAGCCTTCCGCATTGCAGCGCGTCCGAGCACCAAGCCAAATTAGCGACCATGGCATCCAAATTCATTAGAAATACCAGAGAGCCGACATGGTGTCCCTCTTCGAAATCAGGCATACTCACGGGAACAACAATCTCACCCGAAGTGGAATTGACGGGCCCCCCGACGAAAATCCCGTTGCCCAGGCGCATCTTGTCGGAGAAATGGCAATCCAAGCACAATTTGCGAATAGCCTCCCGCGGCAACACGTCCGATTTCGCATACAGCAGTTTGCCCGAGGGAGATACAACATATATGCCGGCGACGAAGCTATGCCTGACAAGTCCCCAGGCATTGTCCAAATGCAGTTTCAGCTCCGGCCCCACGGAAGAAAGGTCGAAGTGATCGACCAGCATTCTTTGGGCTTGCTCCACATGAGTGAAGTGCCATTTCAAGAGTCGCGAAAATGTCGCCAAGGTTTTGCGAACTTCCAAGTTCCTGGAGACCCTGTCCGCCTTGTGCATGTAGTTTCTCAGGACAATCGAGAAAACCAGCGCCAACGCGAATAGTAGGGCAAAGGTCAGGGAAAGCCACAAATCAATCTCCTTGGAGAAGCCTCCAGCCCCGTTTTCGCCATTTTGTATTTTCTTAGACTTCATTGCCAGCATCCATCGAAAAAAAGCGTTTGGAGGACACCCGCTTCGCCACTGCCACGGTACAACTCACTCGAAAGATCGTAAATTCTCAGCGCTGTTGATATTATGCGTAGAGACATGGGCGACGGTGCGCCGTACAAGTCTGGTGAGAACTTCCCCGGGGCCGAATTCGACAAGCTTGGTCGCCTCGGTACGTTCCACCATGGCTCTGACGCAATCTTCCCACAGGACGGAGCTGGAAACCTGTTTTGCCAAATTCACCCGTATCTCCTCCACGTCCTCCACGAAACCTCCAGTAACGTTCTGCGTTACCGGAACCGCTGGCCTTTTGAGTTCCACTTCTTTCAGCGTTTCCGCGAATTCCGCAGCCGCGTCGGCCATTAGTCGGGAGTGGAACGCCCCGGCGACCCTCAACGGGATGACTTTACGGATTCCTCGTTCTTTGAGCATTTTCACCGCATCAGCCACGCGGGATTTTTCCCCGCTGATTACTATCTGGCCCGGGGAATTGTAATTTGCCACGTCGATATCGCATTCCCCACAGATTTCTTTTACAATATCCACGCTAGCGCCCAAGACACTTGCCATGGAACCGCTAGTCGCGCGGCACGCCTCGTCCATCAGCTCGCCTCTTTTGGCGACCAACTTAAGGCCGGATTCGAATTCAAACACCCCGGCGGCGCAAAGTGCCGTGAGTTCGCCTAGACTCAACCCCCCAACAGCGACAGGGCGGATATCGTCATACCGTTCGTTGAATGCCGCCAGACACGCCGCACTCATTGTGTATATCGCAGGTTGGCAATATTTGCTGCTCGTGAGCTTTTCCACAGGGCCCTCGAAACAAACATCTCTAACGGACCAACCAAGAACTCTGTCCGCCTTTTCAAGCACTATCGCCGCGGCGGAACTAGCCTCCACCAAATCTTTCCCCATCCCGACAGCCTGGGCGCCTTGCCCGGAAAAAACGTATATAGCCTCTCTCATACAAGCAACCCTTCAAGTTGTGCCACACCATGATCACAATGTCGACCCGAGCTGCGCCCGCCACGGCGACGGAAGCCCAACTCCACTGAGAAAATACATTTGAAACGGGATAAAACAACCAGCGCGGCTACCGTTCCCCGCGCCGATTAATCTCCCGTTTCCGTCAAGGGGAATCGGATACTGGCGGATTAGTGCCCACGTGGAGGAGCGTCCCACGTCGAGTCGTAATCGGAATTGAATTGCCGGACACCTCTTATGAAAATATCCTCTTTCGCGAATAGCGCGATTATTTTCTCGCGGTCGGCGTGTCGCATGGTCAAAAATTCGTTGTCCAGCCTTGGCACCTGGTCGTTTTTCCAAGCGAATATCGTTTTTTCTCGTTCCACCACTAGGTTCAATTCCCTCCCCGAGGGCGACTCGAGGCGCGCTTCTTTCCTAGCTCCATTATCGAACAATTCCGCCGATTTCCACTCCAATTCCCCGTCTTTGTTTCTGTTGAAGAAGACGCACTTCCCGTTCAACTTTCCTTGTGTGAAATACAGTTTAGCCAACGGTTGTCCTCCGGCATTACTTATTTTCCACAATCCGGTTTTGTGTCCTTGACGAAACATTCCCTCGGCTACCAATCTGCCATTGGGAGCGAACTCCCTGAAAGGGCCGTTCGCCAAATGCGATTTGAATTCCATTTCCTTCCTCAGTCCCCCTTTCGGGAAATACCATCGCCACTTCCCCTCCCGCTTGCCTGTTTCATAGCGTCCCTCGCAACGCTTTCCCCCATTGGGATAAAAATAGACCCACTGGCCAATTTTATGCCTCCTCTCATCGAACGAGCCTTGATATCTAGGTTGCCCGTTGGAAAAGTTTTTTGGAATGGCGCACCCGCCACATACAAGAATCAGGACCAGTGCGAACAGACCGGCAAATTGCATGCGTTTCATGTCTCCGCCTCCTTTCGCGAAAAGGCTATCCCCGAAAACCACACTACTGCGACCAGTGCCACGCGTCCAAAGCACCTGGAACTCGGGGGATAATATTCGTCCTGACAAGGTTAAGCCTGTTTTGGTAGGAGTCAAGTCCTTCGCAGAGTTACCATGGCCACAAGTTTTGGAGGGAGGGGATAGGACTATGCGTAGTGAATGCGTTCGGACTATTGCAAATAACACGGTGGCGACTTAGATTCCAATAACCGATATGGTAACATGAGTGCCTGAAGCAGGCGGGAGGCCTAAATGACGGACGAAAGATTCGCCGAGGTCGTGGCGGGAATTGTGAGGGAAAATCCCAAATTCGCTCCGGACGCGTACTACTTTGTTAGCGCGGCGTTGCGTCGAGCCGTGGACAAAGCGAGAGAAGAGGGAGGAGCGCCTAAGCACGTTTCCGGTCAGGAGGTCATTTACGCCGCCAAGGAACTGGCCATATCGGAATTCGGCCCGATGGGAGCGGAGGTTATGAGGCACTGGGGTGTCGACAATACCTTGGATATCGGCACAATCGTGTTCAACATGGTACGTTCCGGTTTGCTTGGGGTGTCGGAACGCGACTCGATCGAAGACTTCAGAGACGTGTTCGACCTTCATAAAGAACTCGCGGCGCCCTTCCTGCCGACGAAACGGACGCGCCGAAAAAGAAAACTGGTGGCAATAGATGACGAAATCCGAATGCCGGAAGCGCACAAAGTTCCACGAAACGGTGACAATCCATCTTGACAACGGCGTACCCGTTCACGTGTTGGAAAACCACCTGGCTCCCACTGTCAGCGCACAGGCTTGGGTGCGGACGGGAAGCGTCCACGAGGAAGAATTCCTTGGTTGCGGAGTGTCACACTTTCTGGAGCACATGATATTCCAAGGTTCTAAGAGGTATTCCGCGCCTAAAATACTCGACGTAGTGCATTCCAATGGGGGAGAAATGAACGCGTACACCTCCTTCGACCATACGGTTTACCACGTGGATTTACTTTCGAACGCCATCGGAGAAGCGTTGGATATGCTGGCGGATGTCGTGGCGAATCCGCTATTCCCGCCAAAAGCATTTAAGACGGAAAAGAACGTTATTCTCCGAGAAAAGGCGATGGGGGACGACGAGCCCGACAGCGTACTGGGAGACGCAATCAGAAAATCCGTTTTCGGCAGGCACCCGGCCCGCGTGCCCATCATTGGCGAGTCGGAATTAATAGAATCCGTCGATCGGGCTATGATGCGGAAATATTTCGAATCGCGCTACACGGTCGAAAGGATTTTCTTCGTGGTCGTGGGCGATGTGGTGGCGGACGATGTGGCGGAACGACTAAACCGAGCGTTTGGGGCGTTCGCTAAAAGCCGTCCTGGAGAACCTTTTCTGCCAAGTGAGCCGGAGCGGAAACTACGCACAGTGCGATTGGCCCAATTCAACGACCCGTTGGCGCGCGTCGCCATCGGCTTTTTAACCCCGAAAGCGACGGCGGAGGATATTCCGGCCTTGGACTTGGCATCCATGATTTTAGGGTATGGAAAGAGTTCCCGTCTAGTCAGCAGATTAAGGGACCGGAAGCGACTGGCTCTTAACGCGCACTCTTACAATTACTCCGCCACATTTGGGGGCATGTTCACTGTTTACGCCTCGTGCGGTCCGGAGAACGCCGATGAGCTTATCGACGCCTTGGACGGGGAAATCGCGGAAATCGCGGAAAACGCCTCGGAAGAGGAGGTTGAGCGCTCCCGCAAACAAATCGAGGCGTCCATGCTGCGCGGTCTCCGCTCGAACGATGGCATTGCCAGAATTATCGGAGATTCTTTCCTTTTCCATGGCGACACCAATCACGCCGCGGAATATCTGGACGCGGTGGACAAGCTCGATGCCGACAATGTCAAGCGTGTTATCGCAAAATACCTGGCTAGAGAAAAATCCGCGGTTGTCGCGATGCTTCCTGACAGCCATTCGCTGACCAAGACAACGCGAAAATCCACGAGCAAAGCTCGCTCTAGTGTCGAGGGTCCGGGATTGACCGTCGTGCCGGGCAAACCAAGATTGGTTTCACTCAAAGACGAGGTTTCTCAATTGGTGGATATATCCATCGTTATGCCTGGGGGAACTATTTTCGAGGGACGGGAAAAAGCGGGATTAACCCGCCTGACATCGGCGATGTTGAAAACCGGAACCAAGTCGTTCGACGAAGAAGCCCTCGCCTCGCTATTGGATGACAACGCCATTTCACTTTCTATCGGGGGTGGCGACAATTCCATCGTTTTAAAGGTCAACTGCCTCAAAGGGTGCTTGGAGACCGCGGTATCCGCGGCGCACTCGATTCTCTCCGAACCTCTTTTCTCTCAAGACGCATTCGAGCGGGAGCGAGCCATAGCCTTGGAAGCGCTGAAAACTAGAAACATGTCTCCTCAACGAGCCGCCGAGGACGCCTTGCGCCGGGCTATTTTCGGTGTCCATCCCTATTCGAGCCCCTCCGCCGGGCTGGAGGAAAGCCTCTCGGCGATAACCATTGACGACATACGGCGTTATCATACCGGCACGATGCTGGATGTGGACAGGGCTGTCATCGGAATAGCCGGTCCAATGGAACGTCTTGAGGCGGTGGAGTTGGCCGACCAAATCTTCTCGGGAATCCAGTGGAGCGAAAACACCGCGTACAAACTACCGGCTCCGCCCAAATTCCCGACCACCCCGAAGTCGGAAAAAGTTCCCTTGCCACGGGAACAGGCGGTTGTCATGCTCGGCGTTCCCGGATGCTCCAACGCTCATCGGGACCGCTTTTCGCTGGATATCCTACAAGTGGCGCTGAGCGGATTGGAAACCCGACTATTCAAGGCTATCAGGAGCGACGAAGGCCTCGCGTATTACGCGGGAATGTGTTCCTCCCGGGGGCTCCATCCAGGCTTCCTCGCGTTCTACGCGGGAACATCGCCGGACGGAGTGGATAAAACCTTGACGATAATGAAGCGCGAAAAGGCAAAACTCGCCAAGAGCGGCCTGACGGCGAAAGAATTCGAAATGGCCGTCGCCAGGTTGCAAGGCGAGGCCGCTGAAGCGAGGCTCAATTCAGGCAGAATGCTTTTCGAATGCGTGCTTTCGGAATATTACGGGAACCCTCATGACGAGCCTTGGAACATTCCGGCAATCTATTCCGGATTGTCGAAAAAACAGGTCGACTCCACCATCGCCAAGCACCTCTCAAGAAAGGGTGTCGTCTCGATTGTTGCCGGTCCGAAACGAAAAAAACAGCGTTGACGGTCAAACGCCTGGAGAACTCTAGTGTTTGCAACAGCTATAGAACGAGGACAAGGCTCGTTAAGCAGGGCCACTGAATAATTGGGGCTCACTGAATAATTGGCAAGTAATTTATTTTCATGGGGTTAAATCCCTTCTTAGCGGTGTCATCTCCAAGGTTTTGAGAGGGTTGTTGTGGGAACGGGGTCGAGACCCTCTAGACAAGCCCGGAAAATCCCATGAAAGCCATAGCGAGAATACCAGCGGTAATCAACGCTATGGACATTCCCCGGAAATATTTCGGCACGGTGGCTAACTCCAGGCGTTCCCGGAGGCTGGAAAAGAGAATCAACGCCAAGGCGAACCCCAACGCCGAGAAAAAACCGAAAATGGTGGAACCATACCAAGTAGATTGTAGAGCGCTGGCATTGCTGTCCAAAACTTTCGCGTTGAGGGTCGCAACTCCCATGACGGCGCAATTCGTGGTTATTAGTGGCAGATAAATGCCCAGCGATTGATAGAGCGCCGGGGAAGCCTTTTGAAGGATTATCTCGACAAGCTGAACCAAAGTGGCTATGACCACGATGAAAACTATGGTCTGAAGAAAAACGAGCTTCACCTCTACTCCGCCGATGTGTATAGGACGGGCGAGAAGGTTGATGTTTATAATTGCGGTTACCAAGGATGCCAGAGTCATCACGAAGACTACCGCCCCCGACATGCCCAAAGCCGTTTCCAGCTTGCGCGAGACACCTAGAAACGGGCATATGCCAAGGAACCTGGACAACACGAAGTTGTTGACCAGCACCGCCCCAATCGTTATCGCGAGATATTCGTCAACCACCGTTTAGCCTCCTTTAATTCGGGTCCGCTGAATAATTGGCAAATTCCCGAGTTTCTCAGCAAAACCCAATTCGTCGGACGTACAATAACGCTTGCTGAATAATTGACAAGTGCCTAAAATTGAGTAGCGACCATGCAACACACTCAAGGGTTATTGGAAGTTTCCACGCATTCAGACCGTACGAATGCGCGCAATGCGGCCAACGCCAGCCAAGGCGGACTTAATCCAATTAGGCTTAAGCACTTGCCAGTTATTCAGCATGCTCTAGATATATCCTTTGTGGTCCCACCTCGTATATCGGGCGTACGGTTTTCAAGTGAAAGCGTTTTTCGAGCAGGCAAAGGTCCGCGTCGCCATGTACCACCACTAGGATTCCGCCGCGTGGGACATCGATGGATTTTCTGCCTGGAAAGTCGCATTGCCAAAAACCCTCTTGAACTCCCTTCAGTTTTCCGTAGAAGATAATCGAGGGGAAATCGGTGTTTTGTGAAAGATAGACTCGTTTGGGTTGCCCCTTGGTCATTTTCAGCAGTTTTTCAACCGTTCGGAGCGGCTGGAAATCGGGACGTGCGTAGTAGGGCGAAAAAAAGTCGTCTTGCGAACCTTTATGGGTGAACAAGTCCGACAGCTCTTCATCCCAATGGCGCGACGCCAGACCTATGAGGACGATCAACGCCAAAGCCGGCCCCGTCAACCGCCATGGGCCTATTCCTTTTTTTCTCGCCCACGCCATGGTGCGCGCCGCGCCGCGGCCCACCAGATACATCCATATGGGCCATATCGGGAGGAAAACACGCGGACACGGCGCTGGAAGCCGGGCAAGTGTCACGATAAAAGGCGCCAGCGCCACAGCCACGCTTAGCGCCAACGTCATTTTCGCCAAGGGGCGTTTCCTCAACCCCGCCACAACGCCCGGAACCGCCACGGCTATAACAGGGATGAAAAAGAATATGAATCCGGCTCCCAAATGTCCGCAAGCCGCCCAAGCATGCCCCCAGCCGTTGTTATGCAACATGGCAGCTTGGAGTTGACGCCATATTGGTCCGTAGAAAAGCGCCGACGCCACGAAAACAAGGAGCAACGCGACAACTCTCCGCTTCGCGGATATCGCAAAAGCATCGGGTGTTTTCCTAGTCTTTGGCGTCGGCAAGACACATAGCAATGAAAACGAAAATACATTGCTTGGAATCGTAGATATACCAGCCAGGGTCACCAGGAAAAACAACGTCGCCGCCCGGAACGTTCCGAACGACTCCCAACGGAGAAAAGCCTCCACTCCACACAGCACTAGTAGCATCGACAATATATAGCTCCGCATAGCGGTTCCATAAATGGCGAAAGGTACCGATACCACAAGGCATGCCGTCACCACCAGGGTGGCGTGGAATCCCAGCCGCTTCCGCCAGAAACGGGCTGTTAGTCCCACCAAGGCCAACGCAATGAACGCGGAGAGCAACCGAAACGCCACTTCGCTGACGGGAAAAGCCCCGCCTACCGTGTCGACCCAAAGGCGGAGACAGTACGTGTATAGGATGTGGTTAGTGGGGAAAGCGTAGTGCGAGTATATCTCAGGATAGGGCCGCATGACGCAATACATAACGGTAATGGCCTCGTCAAACCAGATTGGGCGGTTCAGCTCGGAGCATAGAATAATGGCAGCCACACCCAGTAGAAGCACAATCGCCAAAGCGGCGCGACGTTTCAGCAAACCATGTGCAACCTTTTCAGTCATAACGAAGACGATGTTCCCATCGCTATATCGGCTCTCCCCCTACCGCAAGGGGCATCCAATCCGGGCGAACTGCCGGACCGGGTCACAGGAACACGCATAATACAGTAACGTTGTCGTTACCGCCCCCTCTCAATGCGGCGTACAGGAGATTTCTCACGGCGTAATGGGGGTCCGGAGCGTCGTAGAGAATTGTTTCTATTTCGTAGTCGTTGAGGTGTATTGTCAGCCCGTCGGTGCAGAAAAGATACCGGTCCCGTTTCTTTAGCGGAAAACTATGGGTTTCGAGTTCCAAATCCTTCACGGGACCTACCGAGCGCGAGATGATGTGCGCGAAAGGATGGTCTTTCGCCTCCTCGGGTCTGATTAGTTTTTTTCGGACGAGATCGGAAACATAGCTGTGGTCCCTGGTGAGCGGTTCTAGAATTCCGTTACGAAGACGGTAGCAACGACTATCCCCCGCATGGGCGACCGTGAGTTCGTATGGGGAGAACACGCCGGCAACGATGGTGGTCCCCATGGGATGCTGTATTCCACACTGCTTGTTGATGCTGAAAATCCGCCTATTCGCCTTAGTGACAGCAGAGGGGAGAAAGCGCCTGAGGCGTTGTTTCGAAGTGGAATCCGGCAGATTGGAGTCGCGCCACATGGTGGTGAGAGTTTGAAGACACAATTCGCTGGCTATGCCACCCCCCTCATGCCCGCCTATACCGTCGGCTACAGCTACGAACAGGTTTTTTGCCGAGTCGGATACGCGGTAAACGAATCCATCCTCGTTGTTGCTTCTCACCAAGCCAATATGCGAGTCGCCTCCAACATTGGCATGTTTTATCTTTAATCCTTCCACTAGTAGCGCCCTCTGTCCCTACAAGCATCCACGCCATTGCGTCAACGTGGAACGCACAAACGGAAACACCATATATACTCCGGATACGCGCATATTGCAAGAGGTCGGAGGTGTTGAGGTCAGCCGCCCAGTATGGCAAAGTTGGTGTTGTGGTTTTTGCAAAATGGCGTTCCGCGGTTATCTTTCCGGTCCTCGGGGTAGCGCAAGCTACCTTCAGCGATTGGTTCAGAGTGGCAGAAAACAAGGAAGACCAAACAATGAAAATTTCCACTGGCGACATCAGAAATTTCGTCGTTGCAGGGCATTCTGGGAGCGGCAAGACATCTCTTTGCGATCTCATGCTTTTCAAGGGGGATGTGGTGCCAAGACTCGGAAAAGTCGATCAAAAAACGAGCGTGTCGGATTACACGGCCGACGAGCAGGAGAAAATGGCCAGCGTGTATGCCGCCGTTATGAACTGCCCCTGGAACGGACATCATTTCTTCATGACCGACACGCCGGGATACGGCGAATTCATTTGCGAGATGATGAGCGGGATCGGAGCCGCCGATGCGGCTGTCATCGTGGTCGACGGGGTCAACGGTGTCGAGGTGGGTACGGCTAGAGCGTGGAAGCTTTCCAAGACCAAAGGACTACCACGGGTAATTTTTATCAACCGTCTCGACAAAGAGCGGTCCGATTTTGCCAGAACGTTGTCGCAGATTCAAAATGCCTACGGAAAAACACTTTGCGTCCCGTTGACTATGCCCGTGGGCAAAGAAAACGGCTTCGAGAGTGTTGTGGATGTTCTTGCCGGCAAGGACGCTCCCGCGGAACTTAAGGCCGAGCTGGAATCGTACCGCGAACAATTGATGGATACGATTGCCGAATCGGACGAGGAGCTAATGATGCGTTATCTCGAAGGAGAGGAGCTTTCCGCCGAGGAGATCGCATCAGGATTGCGCGGGGCGGTGTTGTCGGGCAATCTAGTACCGGTTTTTGCTGGTAGCGTCGAAAAGGATATCGGAATTTCCGAGCTGATGGACAACATAGCCATGCTATTCCCAAATCCCCTGACAGTGGAAAAGAAAACCGAGGATGGGGAAACGGTGGAAGTCAAGGAGGATGGCTCCGGCTCGGCATTGGTTTTCAAATCCATCGTGGACCCTTTCATCGGACAACTGACCTTTTTCCGTGTAGTTTCCGGAACGTTCAAATCCGATTCGGAGGTGTTCAACGTGGACAAAGGTGCGAAAGAACGCTTCGGTCCATTGTACTTAATGAACGGCAAAAACCAGGAGCAAATCGACGAGGTGGGCCCCGGAGCGCTGGTTGGCGTGGCGAAGCTGAAGAACACCGCTATAAACAATACACTGGCGACGGCGCAGGATGTCAAATCCGTGGCTAAAATCCAATTCCCCGAGTCCGTGATGTCATACGCGGTAACCGCGGTGAAATCCGGGGAAGAGGAGAAAATAAGCTCCGGTCTTTCGAGAATAGCCGAGAGCGATCCCGGGATTCGCTTAGCGCGCAACTCCGAAACCAGGGAATTGATTTTGTCCGGAATGGGGGACCAGCACCTTACCCAAACACTAAAAAAACTCAAAGAGACGAGCAAGGTGGATGTGGAGGTGCATAGCCCGAAAATACCATATCGGGAAACAATTACCGCCAGCGGAGAAGGACACTACAGGCATAAAAAGCAGACTGGTGGACATGGACAATTCGCCGAGGTGTTCCTACGTATAGCACCAAACGAGGGTGGCTTCGAATTCATCAACGAGGTCGTGGGCGGCAATATCCCAAAAAACTTTATTCCCGCTGTGGAAAAAGGGGTTGTGGAGGCGATGGAGCGCGGTCCTTTGGCCGGATGCCTCGTCGAAAACGTGGCGGTCACTGTATACGACGGAAAACATCATCCGGTGGACTCCTCGGAAATGGCGTTTAAAATCGCTTCGAGAACCGCATTCCGAAACGCCATGCAGAATTCCAAGCCTATCCTGTTGGAGCCGATTTACACGGTTAAGATAATGATTCCGGATGACTACATGGGCGATATCACTGGCGACCTGAATCATAAACGAGGCCGTATCCTGGGGATGGCGGCGGAAGAAGGAATGCAGGTGGTCAACGCCGAGGTGCCGCTAGCCGAAATGTCGCGCTACGCCACCGAGCTACGAAGCATGACCCAGGGACGCGGCCTGTTCGAAATGACCTTCGCCAGATACGAAATGGTGCCCTCCAACGTGGCTAAGGAGATTATCGACGCGCACAACAAGGGGGAAGAGGACGATTGACCTCCTTTCGTTCGATCTGAAATTTCAGCCTCGTCGTAGCGCCCTGAATGGCCGCTGGAGCGGAGTTGGAGCTATAAACGCCAGGAGACCCGGCGCTATGCGGGCCGTCCTTACGTGTTGTTGAAAACTCCGCCCCCTGGGCGGGTGCGCTTGTGCGGAGAAGATAGCGCCGTCGCCCCAGCCCGCTTGGCAATGTTTTCTTTCGCAATGCGCCGATTTCGTTTTGCGGAAATATCGTTGCGGTAGATAAAATGGAACTTTTTCCGGAAATTGGTGTCCCACACTATGAGAAGCGATAAAACTACGGATTCCAAATTGATCGAACGCTTCAAGAACGGCGACGAGTCGGCGTTCTTGGCCTTGGTCGAAGCTCATGCCAGCAAGGCGTACCAAATAGCGTTTGGTCTGTTGGGCGACAGCATGGATGCGGAAGAGGTTGTCCAGGACGCCTTCCTCAGGGTCCATGCGAAATTGCGCGATTTCCGCGGCGATTCCAGCTTCTCGACGTGGTTTCACCGCATAGTGGTGAACCTTTCGCGTAACAAATACCACTGGAACAGGCGACGTGGAGCCGAGGAAAAAGTGAGTCTTTCGGCGCCAGTTAGGAATGGCGACGCCGCGATGGCCGACATGGATATTGCCGACTCGCAGTTGAGCCCGGAAAGGCTTTTCGAAAGAAGGGAGACCGTGGAGACCTTGGCAAATGCCATTGATAAATTACCCGAAGGCCTCCGCGAGGCCTTGGTGTTGCGGCATGTCCAAGATGCGTCTTACGCGGAGATGGCGGAGATTTTAGGTATTGAGTTGGGTACGGTCAAGTCCAGGTTGGCGCGCGCCCGAGAGGCGCTGAAAATGAAATTATCGGAGATAGCGCAATGAGTAATCCGGCAAACAAGTTGGATACCACGGGAGGATGCCCCCCCTTCGAGCAGGTCAGCGAGTTTTTCGACGGCGAGCTTGACAAGGATTCCCCAGCGTACCACCACATAACCCGTTGCCCCGAGTGCCAACAACGCTTGGATGCCTACGCTAAAATAGGGGAAAGTCTTTCCCGGGAATTGCGTGGAGCGGTTCCAGCCGGACTTGCCGATGGCGTCGTGCTGGAACTAAAACGCGAAAGGAAGCGGGCGGAATGGGATTCGAGGCCAATACCGTTCCGGGTATTCCTAAGGCTCGCCGCATTGGTGGCCGCCTCCTTGGTGGCGTTGTTTTTGTTGACCCGAAAAGGCCTTCCCGGAAGCGAAACTACTGAAAAATCCGTGTTGTTGGCGGATTCCAAGGCTCCCCCAAAATTCATGGGAGACACACCAAGAACCTCCGCTACAGCCACCCCGACCGCCAAGAGAAAAGCGGCGCGTTTTGGCAATAACGTGGAAATGAAGAATTTTATGCCTGTGGATTCTAGTGGTGTGCGTTCCCCAGTGCGCTTCGCCCCTGGGAACGCCGTCTCTAAACACCCGGCGGTACGGATAAATCCAGTGGTCTCACAAACATGGTGCGTGGATGATACGGCGAAAGCCGAGGCGTTGTTCTCCAAATACGCTAAGCAAGGCGCGGCGCCCGTGACCAAGGAAGTTGACCCCAGTGGCAACGCTGTGCTATCCTGCCGATTGAAAAAACAATCCCTAGTGAAACTGGTTCGCGGGATGCTCGCGAACGGGTGCGATCTCCTTTCCCCCGCTCAACCGCAACCGGAGCAAAACGCTTTTGCCGGCAAAGGCGACGATGTGGTTTCCTACCGCGCGGTCCTCGTATGCGAGTAACTCCGGGACATCCTCTCAGAAACCCCCTTAAATAGGGCTCACTGAATAATTGGCAAGTGTTTTATTTTCATAGGGTTAAATTCCTTTTTAGCAGTGTCGTCTCCAAGGCTTTGGTAAGGGACCTCCCAGAAACCTTGGAGACGACTAACGATTTGAGGCATTTGCCAATTTCGCGAAAGCCGGAAACGCACCGCTGATCACGTTGCCTTCG
>WFSE01000010.1 GCA_015486135.1 Lentisphaeria bacterium | reverse complement strand
GTGAAAGTCCTTCCGCAAAGCCCAACGGGAGCAAAGCTCGTAAGGATGAGTCCGCGAGTCCTCCATAGCCATTCGAGCGGAGGAGGGTGAGTCCGAGTTGCCGTGCGTCGGACTAACTTTTAGCGAGCCTTAGTTGATGTTGAGCAACCACCCGTGCCTGTCCTCTATATCCCCGGTTTGGATGCCGGTCATCTCGTCGTACAACCGCTTAAGGGTTTCGCCGCACTCATCGCCATAGAACCATTCGCGGTCTCCGCGGACAAGTTTTCTTATGGGGGTGATGACTACTGCCGTGCCGCACGCTCCGACCTCCTTGAATGTTGGAAGGTCCTCCACGAGCACTGGACGGCATTCTATAGGTACGCCGCAGTCCTCAGCCAGTGTCATAAGCGATTTGTTTGTTATGCTCGGTAGGATGGAAGGGGAATCTGGAGTGACGTATGTTCCCTCTTTTGTTATGCCGATGAAGTTGCTCGTTCCGAATTCTTCCACGTGCCGGTGTTCCTTGGCGTCCAGAAACAGGGATATGGTGAATCCGCGCTCTTTGGCGGCTTTTATGGAGGCTAGGCTGGCCGCGTAGTTCGCGCTTATTTTCACGTTGCCGGTGCCGAGAGGCGCCGCGCGGTCGTAATCGTCCATAATTAGCGCGTCCACTGGCTTGACTCCGCTCTTGTAATAGGGGCCAACGGGCGTGACCAGAATCATTAACTCGTATTCATCGCTTGGCGAGATCCCTATCGTGGGCGAGATGCCCATGAGGATGGGCCGAATGTACAGCGCTCCCCCTGAACCGTACGGGGGGATGTAGTCGATGTTGTCGGACACCACTTTGGATACCGCTTCGATGAACAGGCTTTCCGGTATTTCCGGTCCGAGCAACCTAGCGGAGGATGCGCTTATTCTGGCGGCGTTTTCCCAAGGGCGGAACACGTGGACTCCGCCGTCTTTCCTTTTGAACGCCTTCAACCCTTCGAAGCAGGTTTGCCCGTAGTGGAGGCAAGTGGCGGCGATGTGGATGTCGATGGTTTGACTGGACGTCAAGCGGCCTTCACTCCAAACGCCATCCCTGTGCGTGTAGCGTATATTCGACTTGGTCGGGACGTATTCGAATCCAAGTTTGTTCCAATCTATTTCGGGCATGTGTTCTCCATTTTCGCTTTCAATTTGCAAACTATCTCGGAAGACGCTAGAGTATATTTCGTAGTCTAGCGCTATGCAAACGAAAAGGTGTGGAAAAATAACTGAAAAGGGGTTCTTGTGATGAGAAAATCCAAGGTGGTATATTTCTCGCTTCTCCTAACGTCGGCCATGTTATTGTCCGGATGCCAGATGATGTCCGATTTGTTTCCTTTCCTAGGGGGAGGAGGGGAGGATGCCGGTGCGATAGATGTGCCGAGCGATCCGGAGTTGCCCGACGCTTCGTGGACCGAGCCTGGAGAGGGGGTAGCGTCTCCCGACGAGTGGGAGGTTGTCAAATCGGTTAAATTTCCCGTCATATATTTTTCCTACGACCAGTGTTCTTTGGGCGACAGCGAGAAGCGCGTCCTTGACCAGGTGGCGGGGTATTTGTCCGGGAAGGCCGGGTATGGTTTGGTGATATCAGGACATTGCGACGAGCGGGGTTCCAACGAATACAACCGCGCTCTCGGAGAGAAACGGGCCTTGGCGGTTAAGGACTACCTGGTGTCGCACGGAGTGGTGCCGGAGCGCCTGCGCACGGTCAGCTATGGCGAGGAGACTCCCGCTGTTGAAGGTCATAACGAGGCGGCGTACGCCAAGAACCGTCGTGCGGAGTTGGCACTGGCTAAGATGCGCTAGGCTAACGCTTGCTGAATAATTGGCAAGTGTTTTATTGTCATTGGGTTAAATGCCTTTTTAATGGTGTCATCTCCAAGCTTTTGGGGGCAGACCTCCCAAAAGCCTTGGAGACGACTAATATTTTCTGCTCAATTTAAGGCACTTGCCAATTCCGCGAAAGCCGGAAACGCACCGCTGATCACGTTGCCTTCGCCTCGGAGTATGCTTATACGCCGTCGGCTCGTCG
>WFSE01000009.1 GCA_015486135.1 Lentisphaeria bacterium | reverse complement strand
CTTCCCTACCCCCCCCGAGGATATTTTTCGGAAAAAATCGACTCTTTCATAAAAGATTTCCGCGAAAACCGCGTCAAATGAAATGAAGGAACGTAACGCGGCGGCGCTCCTAGACACGGGGCTCACTGAAAAAACAGGAAAGGACACCGTTTCGGACTTGCTCATTGACAAGCGATAAAAACCGACTTAAACATTATGGAAATAAAAGCGTTGAAAATCATTCGACAACCCCGCGCATGCGGGAGGCCACTGGAGGAGGGAGCGATTGGGAACTAAATGGAAGTCTGAGGGCCAAGCCGTAGGAAAATTTCTGGAGGATCGTTCGCACGATAGCTTCCGAGCGGTGGTTGACGAATATTTCGGGCTGGTAAAAAAGGTGGTCTTCCGAGTGGTACTGAACGAGGAGGATACGCTGGATATCACACAGGAGACGTTTGTGGTCGCCTACCGGAAAGTCCATCAGTTCAAAGGCGATGCGAAATTCACAATTCGGCTTCCCCTTCCCAGTTCACCCAGCCTATTATGCTTTGCATCCCTCCTCCATCCCTCGCCCTTGTCAGCCCGCCGCCGGAAGCCGAAAGGGGGGCTTGTTAATCCTGCCCCAAGTCCTCCTCGGTTCTTAACGGCATCGCCACTCCGACCTCCCGCTTTTCAATCCATAACACTAGCAATATAGCATATTCGCAATAAAAGCCAATAGCGTATGTATGACCCCAATAGTCCAATATCTTTATCTCACACCTCGGGAGCTGCTGAATAATTGGCAAATGCCTCAAATTAAACCTTTAACACAACGCCTTTAGGAGAAAATCGTAATCCAATAATGACAACTCGCCAATTATTCAGCAATCCCAGCTTGTTTTTCAAATAGGTGGAAGGTATATTCCACGCGTGTAGCGACGGGTTCGGCTTTTGCCTCTTTCATATCCGTAAATCCGGGCAATCCCACTAGGGAGCGTGGAATTACAGACTTGAAGACAAGCCCAACCGTAGAACCAACCACTGACTTGGGACTAAACAAGGGAGAGATGAAATGACCACTACGCATTGGCGGCTAGCCACATCTTCGGGATTGAAAATCGCCATGTCAACCATCGCCGCCGTAATCGTACTGGCTATGGCCATACCGTCGCAAGCGCGTTCGCACAGGAAAACGTCCACCTCCCTCGTTGACAAATCTCCGGAAGAAGTGGCGGAACTCCGCGAGAACGACAATCCCTCCCCGCTGAAAGTTGATACTAGCGAGACAACAGAGGCCGCTCCAAAAAACGACAAAGCCTCAAACAACGATAAAGACGAAAAGCCGGAAGCGGATGGGAAAAAGCTGCTCGAGGAAATAAAAAAAGAACTGAACCTGCCATTCGACGCGATATCGAAAACTCTAGTCACAATCACCACCTCGGCCAAGGCGGCGGGAAGCGGGTTCATCGTCAAGGACTCCGACGGCAAATACTACCTGTACACCAACCAGCACGTCGTCAGCGGATGCAATAGCTTCAAGGCGAAAACACTTTCAAACCGCACGTTGCAACCAGGCCCCATGCAAGTCAGCGCGTCCCGAGACATTATTAGGTTCATCCTTCCAAAATACAACGGTCCGGACGCACTTGCTCCAAGCGCGGAAGCCGCGACCGAAGATCCCGTCGCCGTGCTAGGCAACAGTGGCGGAGCCGGAGTGTGCACCACTCTCTACGGCAAAGTCCTGGGAGTCGGTCCCGATAGAATCGAGGTTTCAGCCAAGTTCGTCCCGGGCAACAGCGGCAGCCCCGTTGTCACGAGAGGCGGAAAAGTCATCGGAATCGCGACATACGCGACAATGAAAGTGGAAAAGGCCGATTGGACGACAAAGGGGACACGATTTCAAAAGGTAAGGCGGTTCGCCTATAGAATCGCTCCGGATGTGAAATGGGTTCCAATGAAATGGAAACTCTACAAAAAACTGACTAAACAGATTAACGCCGACAAGGAAAGTTTGGACGCCATCCTGGCATTGGCCGTCAAGTGGGTGCGCGCTCCCTACAAACCCATGGCATGCGAACACACCGCCATGGACGTGAAATCATGGATATCGGCGCACAACACCGCTATGAAAAAGCTAGACCGCGTGCTTTCCCGGGGTATTAGCGAATCGAAACGTAGAGCTTGGAACAAAATGGCATTGAACCAATCCACCAAAAGCTATAAAAAACTCTCCGGAATCTGCAAAAGACGCGCGGCCATCGTACGCGCCAGGATAAAAAGCATGTCCAAATGCCTAACGCCATTTCTCAAGAAAAAGATGCTGGACAACGCAGATCTTTTCGACAGTCTGGCAAAAGAAATAGAAAAATACGGCAAGAAGCTGACATCGCACGACGCCGTCGTGTTCAAGTGATATGCGCCCCCAGCATAACATGAAAGTCGCCTCCAAGGGATTGGGAATCATCCCTCCCAAAACTTTGGAGATAACACCACTGGAAACAGGCATCTCTCAATAACAGTTAAGCTCTAATCTATTATTCAGCGGGTCTGAAACAAGGAAGGATAAAAGCTATGACTACCACGCATTGGCGGCTGCCAACATCTTCAGGATTGAAAATCACCGCGTTAACTATCATCGCCGCGACCGGGCTAACTATGGCCATACCGTCGCAGGCGCGTTCTCATAGGAAAACGTCCAATCCCTTCTTTGACAAATTCAACAGGATAATGATGATAGACAATCCCGGCTATAGCCCCGAATGCCTTATAGGTGCAATCAGGTATGACGACAAGTCCACGGATCTGCAGATTGCCAGAGCCCCCATACTCTCGATAGCAGAGGTGGCGGACCTTATTGGATCTAAGTTGAGCTTCTATTCTTGCGACTCAGTCGATTGGTCGGCCATAGGCTGGGAGCAACTCAAAGACTTGCAATCCCTCTCTCTTCTCCGTTGCAAGAGCTTGGAAGACTTGAGCTTTCTAACGAAAATATCCAATTTAAGCGAACTGGAAATCAGAGGAGACAACTATGCACTAACCTCATTGTACGGATTGCGCGTCGACAAGCTAACGTTAGGCCTGCCCGAAGATGTTGACAACTTGAATTTTTTGGAAACATTGGGAAGCGCTAAGGAAATCACACTATCCTCCAAGGAATTGATAAAGGACACAAGCGGGCTTGCCGAGTTGGGCAGATTAAACGTCAAACGCCTTGACATAAGAGATCTCAAAATAAAATCGCTGGAATTCCTGCGGGGAGACGCGCAACTCACTGGGCTCAAATTGCCTGGCAACAAAGACCTTGACCTAGCCCCTGTATCCCGACTCAAACACTTGGAAACCCTCCGCATAGGACACGACGAGTACAGCGATGAAAAACTCGATAAACTAATGGCAGAACTCCGAGCGCAGGATGTCCATCCGTCGGAACGCCCCAAGCCGACAAAAAGCACCCCTACCTCGGAGAAGACAGCGGAAAACGACAATAAACCTGAAAAGCTCAAAGTGGATGAACGAAAGCTGGCCAAGGAGGTTGAAAAAGAACTGGACCTGCCATTCAACGCGGTATCCAAAGCTCTCGTCACAATCACGACATCCGCCGAAGCTGCCGGCAGTGGCTTCATCGTCAAGGACTCCGACGGCAAATACTACCTATACACCAACCAACACGTCGTCAGCGGATGCGATAGCTTCAAGGCGAAAACACTTTCAAACCGCGCATTGCAACCAGGCCCCATGCAGGTTAGCGCGTCCCGCGACATTATTAGATTCACCCTTCCCAAATACAATGGTCCGGACGCATTGACTCCAGGCGCGGAAGTCGCGGCCGAAGCCCCCGTCGCCGTTCTAGGCAACAGCGGGGGAGCTGGAGTGTGCACCACTCTCTACGGCAAAGTCCTGGGAGTCGGTCCCGATAGAATCGAGGTTTCGGCCAAGTTCGTCCCAGGCAACAGCGGCAGCCCGGTCGTCACGAAGGGGGGGAAAGTGGTTGGCATAGCGACATACGCGACAATGAAAGTGGAAAAAGCCAACTGGACGACAAAGGGGACAAATTGCCAAACAGTCAGACGGTTCGCGTATAGAATCGCTCCGGACGTGAAATGGGTTCCAATGAAATGGAAGCTCTACAAAAAACTGACGAAACAGATTGAAGCCGACAAGAAAAGTTTTGAGGCCATACTGGCGCTGGCTGTCAAGTGGGGACGCGCTCCCTATAAACCCATAGTATGCGAATATGTCGCCTCTGACGTGAAATCATGGCTATCGGCACACAACACCGCCACGAAAAAGCTTAACCGCATGCTTTCCCCAGGCATAAACGACTCGAAACGTAAAGCTTGGAACAAGATGGCGTTTAATCAAGCCACCAAAAGCTATAAAAAACTCTCCGGAATCTGCAAAAGACGCGCCGCCATCATACGTGCCAGAACAAAAAGCATGTCCAAATACTTGACACCATTTATCAAGAAAAAGATACAGGGAACCGCGGATCTTTTCGACAACTTGGCGAAAGGAATCGAAAAATACGGCAAAAAGCTGATATCGCGCGAGGCTGTCGCATTCAAGTGACGTGCGCACCCCGACCACGGGGACATGCTAGCGGAGCGTCCCGTCCTTTCGCAAAGCCCAACATGTCCCGCCGCCTTGTCCCGCCATAAGGTTACTGAAGGCGGGAAATTTACGGAAGGCGGAGGGGGGCGGAGCTCGGTAGGAAGGGGATTTTCACCACAGAGGACACGAAGCTCACGAAGATGCCGCTTCCGCTCCGCGGAAACGGCATGTTAGGGTAAAGGCAATGCGACAACGCCGAAGAGAATTGCGATCCCGACGCTATCGACTTATCTCCCATGAAAGCCTTTTCCATCTCCGTCGACGGAGATGGAAAACCTTCGTGAGCTTTGTGAGCTTCGTGGTGAAAACAATTGGATTTAACGCACCCATTTACAGCGTTTTTCTTCTTACGTTTACGGCTTTCCTGGAATTGGCAAGTGCAAAAAAATAGTCCGCTCCAAGGGTTTTAGGAGAATCACTCCACCGGGATGGGGCGCTCGAGAGGGGACAAATCGGCTTGCCGTTCGTTTATAGATTTTTCATGGGTCCGCAAGTCTTTTTTAGCCAGTTGATTCTGGGCCATAAGCGCATGAAGCGCGAGCACCGCCGCGGCCAAGGCCGCCGCCAACATGGCGGCGATCAACATGACCACCAGCAACGCCATCCCTTTCTCCCCGTTGTCTTTCATCTCGCGACACCCTCCATAGCTCCCGGCGCCGCCACGATTCTAGCGCGGCGCTCGAACATAGGTCCCCTCCCAGGCATAGAGATGTTCATAATCGCCACGGAGCCAGTGTCATTGCACTCCACCGCGAATTCGACGGACATCCCCTTCGCCAGCTTGTATGAACTTTTCTCGCCGGTAGGGAAGGTAAACACCACGCTTCCATCCGAAAACACCACTTTCCCGGCGTTCGTTGAAAATCCCGATCCGCCGTCCACAACCTTGAAAAACAATCCATCGGAAGCGCGGACAAATTTCCTCCACTGGCCCTTGAGCACAAGCAATTGCTGCGAGGCGAACGCCTTGGTGGCGCATTGACGGCACACCCGCGCCCCCTTGAACAGAAAATAACCGGTAGTGGCGAATAGCAAGACGAGAACGCCAATAACGTAGAGCACCTCCATCAGCGTAAACACTCGTATTTTAGGTCTGTTCATAGGTCCACCTTAACCTCGGCAATGGTGCGTTTCCTGCGGTTTTTGAAAAGAAGGATGGCCTTTCCGCCGCGGAATTCGCGACTCGGCTTCACTATATCCGTTCCGTCCAGACCGCTCTTGTGGTATTCGTCCATAAAAATCGCGTTCACCCGCTCGCGGGACAAATCGTCCCCCGCAACCGCGATTCTTTCCAATGTGTTGTCAAGCACGAGAATCGCCCGGTTCTCCGCCACGGCCATGGCCTCCGCTTTCATCGCATATTCCAAAAGGCTGGTAAAGGCGGCCAAGGTGACAGCGAAAAACATCAGCGCGCAAATCACCTCCGCCATCAACATCCATCTGAATTTCAAATGCTTTCCCATCCTCACAACCTCAACCGCCAGCCGGGTGCCACGACACCCGCCTTCTCCATTGACTCCGCCTCCGTCGCCAAATCCGCGCCCGAACGCCCTTTGACCGCCACGCGGATATCGCGCAACGTCGGTCCGGACGCTATGAAGTCCTTCCATTCATCGTCCGCATCGAGCGCCGCGACAACCGGTATCCGCCGCGCGCCGTCGGCGGATTGGACAAGCCTCTGCGTCACGACTCCTGATACCGCCGCCGCCACGAGAAAAGGCTCGAATCCCTGGTGGAGGATCCGAGCGTAGACGGAAGGAATATCGCCGGCGTGGAAGGTCGTTATCACCCGATGGCCGGTAAGCGCCGCGTCCAAGGCGACCTTGACGACCTCCTTGTCGCGCATTTCGCCGATAACCAGCGTCTTGACATCCTGCCTCAGCGCCGCCCTGAGCGCCATAGCGTAGTTCCATTCGTCGCCTCCCTTGGAAACGGAAGTCTGAGAGACGCCTTTGATATTTCTTTCCACTGGATCCTCGATAGTGATAACGGCCGCTGGATCGTGGGAGCTTTTCAGCAAATCCCGCACCATGGCGTATATCGTGGTGGTCTTGCCGCATCCTGTCGGTCCGGTGAGGACCAATAGCCCGGAAGGTTTCGCCAAAATCGCCCCCACCCTCTCCCTAGCCTCCGGCTGGAAACCCAAGTCGTCCAACACCCATTCGGCGTCGGCTTCGCGGACCACGCGGATGGCGACCCGTTCCCCCAGGGTCGTCGGAAATGTCGACACCCTCAGCTCCGCATCGCCGAACTTCGCGGCGTCCTCCCCGCCAATTCCGCCGCCAATTCCGCCGCCAATTCCGCCGCGTATCGCGCCGTCCTGCGCTATCTTCGTCCGGTAGGTGAGGAGACTCGCAAGCGACTTTATATGGGAGACGCACATGCTTCCGAAATCCAATGGAACCTCGGCCACGCGCCTCGGCGTTCCGGCCGCCCGCATCCTCACTATGTAGGAGTCGCTTCCCGGGAGGAAGAAAATGTCGCTGGCGTTCTCGTCCAACGCCTTCCGAACAATCTCCTCGACAAATTCGTGCGGTTCCTTGTCCATGATTCCTCTCAGTACCCCTACGGCGAGTTCGCCGCTAGAACCTCGACAATGTTATAAAGAGTGGTCCCAATTCCAATAACGATTAAAGCCACTAACGCGCCGTTGAGTAACGTGCCGCCAATCTCCCCCCACCTTACGAAACTTATCGTGAAATTGGAAATGTCGTTTTTCAACACCTTGACCAACTGGGAAAAGCCTCCCGCCACATCCTCCCTGGCCGCCGAGTTGCGCAGCAACCAATCGTAAAACGGGTATCCCAAACGCAACTCCTCCCAAGCGTCCGTCCATTCGGCGCCATTCCGAACCATCTCCGCGAACCGCCGCACACGTTTCCTTAGCCAAGCCGACCGGAGGGTCTCGGCGGTCATATCGGCCGCCTCAGCCACATCCATCCCGGCCCCGACGTAACACGCCATGCCCCCGGCGAACTCCAAAAGCGCCAACCGCCTCATATCCCTCCCAATGAAGGGAATGCGCAAAAGGAAAAAATCGACCACCATCCTGGTAACCGGTTCCAACCGATATAAAACCCCGAAAAGGATTGCGGAGGTTATTATAAACCAAACCCCCATCGCTAGGAGAGGGAAGAAATCCATAGCCTGGAAACACGCCGCACCGACTCCCGGCATAGGCTCGCCATCAAGCATCTCGTTGTATATTCGAATAAACCGCGGCAAGACCATCGACACCATCCAGGCGCCAAAACCAAGACATTCCAACAATAGAAATAAGGGATAAATAAACGCCGACAAACGTTGCTTAAGCACCCCCGCCATATACGGCATCTGCTCCGCCATGAACGGAATCATTTTGTCCAGAACACCGCGACTCTCCGCCACTTTCATAGCCTGCGGGACATGCGGCGGCAAATATCTCCTCATATGCCTGACTGCTTCCGAGAGAGGGAACCCGGCTTTGAGGTCGGCCGCCATACGCGTGATATCCCGGTTCCAAAAATAGGGTTTGGGTATGAGCACCTTGTCAAACCTAGGCTCTTTGTATTTCCCGGTTTTCAGTGTCAGCACCGCCTCGTCGAGCGGAATCCCGCATCGCATCCCCCAAGCGAGGACTCCAAGCAACGACCGCGCTTTCAACGCGAACACGTTTTCAACTCGGCCGGGTGACACCGCCGATGGTGCCCCATCCATCTTGTTGTATGGCATCGGTCCAACCCGCATGATTATCCCCCCCCAAGCTTTTTTATGATGCTTATCAGCGGCAAAAACAAGCTGAGAACGGTAATGCCTACCGAAACGATGAGGAGGGAGAAAAAGACCACCGCCCAAATTATGCCCGCCTTATGCGTCGAGGATGCCGCGCGTTCCCGGAACAAAAGCGCGAGATTCGCCAACTCGTCCGGTAAATCTTTCTCCGGAACATGTCTCACCGTCAGCGCCACCATGCCCGATATCCTCTTCTCCTCCCTAAGCGCCGCCACTAGCGGCTCGCCCTTCCGAACGGCATCTCCCACCCTGGATAGCGCCGCAGCGACCCGCCAGTCGTCCATCAAGGGGGTTATTGCCTCCATCGACTCCACCGCGCCCACCTTCCGGCGGGCGAGCAACGACCAAATCCCGCAAAATCTCGCCATGTTGAGGTTGGAGTAAATCGACCCCGCCCCGGGCAACTTGGAGATTATCCTTATGAACATACGCCTCGCCAGCACCCCCCCGGAGAAAAGCCACACCAGAAACAGCACCAACAACGCCCAGCACGCCAATACTCCGGCTTGGTGGGCGACAAGAAAATCGCTCAACGACATTATTTTATCCGTCAGCCAAGGCAACGGCTCGCCCTCCAACATCTCATCGAAAATCCGACCGAACTGTGGAACCACCCCCACAAACAGGCCGAACCAGAGAAGAAACGCCAAGCCCATCCCGAACAACGGATATATGGATATCTCCCTCACCATGCGCGCCAACTGCAAGTCCAAATAGGCGATCTCGGCGATCTCGTGGAGAGTCGCAGGAAGCATGTCGCTCCTCTCAGCCGCCTCGATCATCCGGACATGGAACTTGGGAAAGTATTCCGGATAGCGCCTCATAACATCCGCCAACCCTTCCCCTTTGGAGACCCCCTCCGACATATCGAGGAGCGTGGAACGCAAATCAGCCTTGTCCAAGTTCAGCCCCAACTGCCTCATCGACTCCGGCAACGGAAGATTCGATTTCAGCAATAGCGACATCTGCCTGTAAAAATCCGCGATATCCGCGCTGTTCGCCTTCATGGAAATTCCCCTGAGCGCGCTTGGCGCGCATGGCGTAAAGAACCAAGATTGAATATACGCCAAACCAGCCCCGATTGCAATATAACGCGGCTCCGCTGACACAGTGCCAACTCGACCGGTCGACACCGCCTAAGGCATCCTCTCCAGCTTGCTGTATAGCGTCAAGCCAACCCTCACTATCACCACCCTCCCAACATTTTAAAAAAACTAATAAACGGCATGAACAAGCTAAGAATAGTTATCCCAACCGATAACACTAGGAACACGAAAAAGACCACGGCCCAAATTACGCCCGCTTTCCGCGTCGCGGACGCCGCCCGTTCCCGGAACAAAAGCGAGAGATTCGCCAACTCGTCCGGCAAATCCTTCTCCGGCACATGCCTCACCGTCAGGGGAAGCATACCCGATATCCTCTTCTCCTCCCTAAGCGCCGCCACCAAGGGCTCGCCCCTCCGAACAGCATCCCCCACCCTGGATAGCGCCGCCGCCACCCGCCAGTCGTCCATCAGGGGGGCGATTGTCTCCATCGACTCCACCACGTCCACCTTCCGGCGGGCGAGCAACGACCAAATCCCGCAAAATCTCGCCATGTTGAGGTTGGAGTAAATCAATCCCGCCCCTGGAAACGTGGAAATTACCCTTATGAACATACGCCTCGCCAACACCCCCCCGGAGAAAAGCCACAACAGAAACACAACCAACAACACCCAACATGCGAACACCCCGGTCCGGTGGGCGACGAGAAAATCGCTCAACATCATCGTCCAGTCCGTCAGCCTAGGCAACGGCTCGCCCCAAAGCAGATTTTTAAATACTGGCTTGAATTCGGGAATCACCCACACGAATAGCCCGAACCAAATAAGAAACGCCAAGTTTATCCCGAACAACGGGTATACCGATATCTCCCGAACCATGCGCGCCAACCGCGAATCCAAGTAGGCGATGTCGGCGATCTCTTGCAAAACCTCCGGAAGCATGTCGCTCATCTCAGCCGCATCGACCATCCGGATATGGAACTTGGGAAAGTATTTAGGATAGCGACTCATAGCATCCGCCACCCCTTCCCCCTTGGAAACCATCTTCGACATCTCCAGCAGTACGGAGCGCAAATCAGCCTTGTCCAAGTTCAGCCCCAACTGCCTCATCGACTCCGGCAACGGAAGATTCGATTTCAGCAACAACGACATCTGCCTGTAGAAATCCGCGATATCCGCACTGTTCGCCTTCATGGAAATGCCCCTAAATATATTTGGTGCGCATAGCGTAAAGAACCAAGACAAACTATACGCCGACCCCGGATTCATTGCAAGACAGCGCGACTTCCGCGGGGTAATCCCATTACCCCACCAAAATAAGATTTTCGAACCACGAATGGACACTAATCAACACTAATTTCCGAATCCCCATTCGTGTCTATTCGTGTTCATTCGTGGTTCTGTAATCCCCCCCATTCCGTGGCTTCGCCATACCCTCCCCCGCACACGGGCGAACACACAGGTTCGCCCCTACCCCTTTTCTATTCAACCTCCGTAAAGGGTTTGTCAATTGCTCAACGGCCCCCTACATTGAGGGATTACAAAAAAAATCGGCATAAATGACAAATCACAACAAAAACTCGGATCCCACTGCCGTCGACAAAACGGTTTTGTTTACTCCTGACAATGAAGAGTCTGCTGTCGATGCTGATTCCCTGCGCCGCGATTTTTCCTTAAAGCCAAGCTCGGACACCAATCCATTTGGAGATGTCTCGATTCTGGCCGAAGGTGGCGTGGGGCTTATTTTGAAAGGCTTTGACAGCAACCTCGGCCGTGAAATCGCAATAAAGGTGCTCCGCCCCGGAAAAAGAAGCGACAAAAACGCTGTCAGACGTTTCATACGTGAAGCCAGAGCCACAGCGCAAATAGACCACCCGAACGTTGTGCCGGTACACGAACTGGGAGTCCACCCGGAACTAGGCGTTTACTTTACAATGAGGAAAATAGGCGGAGAACCGCTGAGTACGATTATACAGCGCCTGCGAGCCGGCAACCCCGAATACGAGAAAAAATACTCTCTCAGTCAACTGATGCACCTTTTCACGGACGTTGGAAACGGTGTCGCATACGCCCATAGCAAAGGCATTATCCATAGAGACCTGAAACCGGACAATATTTTCATAGGTGATTTCGGAGAAGTTATAATTATTGACTGGGGACTGGTTAGAAACCTGGAAAATCCAGGGAGCCATTCCAGCGAAGAAGGACCAGCAAGGCGGGACAGCGCCTCCGAATTGAATATCGACATAGACGACAAACTTGATAAAAACCTCACAAAAGACGGACATATAAGCGGAACACCCTGCTATATGTCGCCGGAGCAAGCGTTGGGGGAAAACAGCAAAATAGACCACAGGAGTGATATATACACCTTGGGCATCATACTCTATCAGATGCTTACCCTGAAACTTCCATTTGAAGGGGAAGACGTACCGGAAATTATGAACAAGATACTGGAAGGAAAGTTCCTCCCTCCCCGCCAGGTATCACCTAAAAGGCACATCCCGGCGGAACTCGAGGCGATATGCGAGAAAGCCATGAGCCACAAGCCGGAGGACAGATATCAAAGCGTCAACGAGTTGCTTAAAGATATCTACAACTACTTTGACGACTTCCCCGTTTCCGCTCTGAAGCACACGCTGCTAGGGCGATTCAGAAAATTCTGCTTGAGACATAAACTAGCGAGCGTGGCGGTAATTACCCTGCTTATCACGATAGGCGCGGCCTTGGGTTTGCATGACGAGTTTATGAAAATGAGATACGGGCCGTTGTACGATACGGCTCAAAAAAGCATTCAGCGCAGCATGTCCGATATCGACAGTGCGGCCGCCCTACTTGAGCGGACCAAAAAACACGCAACGTCAACAGCCCATCGGAGTCCCGCAACGTGTAAAGAAGATGAACTCTGCTCCGAGGCGGAAAGACGCGCCGATGAAAACGCTAATCTGGCATTGCTTTTGCTCGACACCATACCCGCTGACCTAAAAAATTCCCCCGACATAAAAAACGCCTATGCTAAACTGCTCGACAGGCAAATACGTTACTACTCGGAAAAAAAGGATTTCGCAAAGGTTAAACGCCTGAAGCAAAGACTGAAACAACTGCGGGAGGAATGAAAAGGCGGCCTAGGGAGACGGAGGAGCGCTGGAAGACGGACACGCACCCGGAATCGAAACTCCGCGGAGTGGACATGAAACTTGCTAAATCGGGCAATCCCCCCAAACAGCTTGCACAATCCCTACAAATGAAGTAGGGTAAGTTTGGATAGGCGGGGGCTGCAATCGCTTCCGGGCTAGAACCAGGAGAATAACGTGAAAAAGAAAAAGCTTCCGCTGATCATAGCCGCGGCCATAATACTGCTAGCCACGGGCTTTGCCGTCGGCCTGTTGACAGGCAGAACATCCGGTGCCGCCGCCGAGGATAAATCCACCCCGTCCGCCGAAACCCCGAAGACGCTGTGGACATGTTCCATGCACCCGCAAATCAAGATGGACAAGCCAGGCAAATGCCCCATCTGCGGAATGAACCTGATCCCCTTGAAGAGTGACGGGGCGGCGGCGGCGACTACGGCGGCGCCAGTCCTTAAAATGACTCCCGAGGCGGAAAAACTGGCGGACGTGCGTGTGGCACCGGTCAGGCGCGAACGGGTGGTCGCCACGATAAGAATGACCGGCAAAGTGGAAATGGACGAGCGGCGGGTGGAATACATAACCGCCAGGATGCCCGGACGCATAGACCGCCTGTTCATCGACTACACCGGAATCCCCGTCAGGAAAGGCGACCACATGGCCGAATACTACAGCCCGGATCTTTTGGTGGCTCAACGCGAGCTCCTCATGGCTATGAAAGCCATCAACGCGGGTGGCGTGAAGCGAACGAAATACAGCCTCTCGCCGGAAAGCATCCTGACATCGGTTAGGACCAAACTCAAATACTGGGGATTGACCGGAAAAAACATCGACACGATTATCAAGACCGGAAAGGTCTCGCAACACGTCACGCTATACGCCCCCATAAGCGGCATAGTGATTGAAAAATACGCTTTGGAGGGGAAATATTTCGCCACTGGCGACAGGCTTTTCACCATAGCCGACCTCTCCCGCGTCTGGATAATGCTCGAGGCGTACGAATCCGAGCTCGCCAAATTGCGCTACGGGCAGAAAGTCGGGTTCACCACGGAGTCCTGGCCGGGCAAAACTTTCCATGGAATGATAACATTCATCAGCCCCGTGATGGACACGAAAACGCGGGTGGTAAAAGTGCGGGTGGACGCTCCCAATCCCAACGGCAAACTCAAACCCGGTATGTTCGTGAGGGCCGTCGTGAAATCCGCGATGTCCGCGAATGGAACACCCATAGCGGACGCGTCCCTGCTCAAAAAGTGGATATGCCCCATGCATCCCGGAATAATAAAGGATGCCCCCGGGAATTGCGACATATGCGGAATGCCGTTGGTGAAGGGTAGCACTCTCCCCTACGTCCAGAAAGCGGTCAACGAGCAATCCCCCCTGGTCGTGCCGGCGACAGCGCCGCTCCTAACCGGAACGAGAGCGGTTGTGTATGTCAAGACCGCCCCGGGCGCTTACGAGGGGCGGGAGATTGTCCTCGGTCCGCGTTGCGGGGACAAGTATATCGTCAAATCCGGGTTGAAAGCGGGCGAGTTGGTAGTAGTCAACGGCAATTTCAAAATAGACAGCGCACTCCAGATCACGGCGAAATCCAGCATGATGAGCCTGCCGGACGATGTAGTCGGCGGGCACTCGAAGCCAACCCCGCCGCCACCGCCTAAGAAATTCGTGAAGGCGCTCACGATGATTTACTCGAACTATTTCAAATTGCACGACGCATTGGCGGGAGATGACTTCCCGAAATCCGTAAGCGCCGTTAAGATGCTGCGGAAAATGCTGGAGCATATTCCCGGCGGCTTGCTAGACGACGACTCACGGGACGAATGGGAATCGTTGAAAGCGTCGCTGGACAACGCTTCCGCCAAGGCGGCCGCCGCGAAGGATATCGAAGAGGCGAGAGCCGCCTTCGAAAAAGTCTCAATCCTGGTGGAAAAGCTTTGGAACCGCTTCGGAACGGACGGGATAAAAATCAGGAAGTTCTTCTGTCCAATGGCGTTCAATAACAAGGGCGCCTATTGGTTGGACGACAGCGATAAAGTGGCGAATCCGTATTTCGGCGCGGCGATGCCGACATGCGGATCGGTCGTGAAATGAGAACGGGACAGCGCCACTGAACCAATCCCCCAAAACAGGAAAAATAACGGGAAACGGCATGGAACCTTCGAACGAGAAAAAATCACTCCTCGATTCCGCGATACTGTTTTGCCTGAAAAACAAACTGGTCGTCCTACTCGCCACCGCCGCGTGCGTGTTTTGGGGAATCGCAGTGGCGCCATTCGACTGGAACATCGACTGGATGCCACGCTCGCCAGTGCCGGTGGACGCCATCCCGGATATAGGCGAAAACCAGCAGATAGTCTTCACCGCCTGGCCTGGGCGCTCCCCGCAAGACATAGAGGACCAAATTACCTATCCGCTGACGGTGTCGATGCTCGGTCTCCCCGGAGTCAAAACCGTCCGTAGCTCATCCATGTTCGGATTTTCGAGCATAAGCGTGATCTTCAAGGAAAATGTCGATTTCTATTGGTCCCGAAGCAGGGTGCTGGAGAAATTGAACAGCCTCCCCGCGGGAACTCTCCCGCCGGGTGTCAAACCCGCTCTCGGCCCGGACGCCACAGGGCTTGGCCAAATATACTGGTACACGCTGGAAGGACGCGACCCCGACGGCAAGCCGGCCGGCGGATGGGATTTGGACGAATTACGCTCAATCCAAGACTGGTATGCGCGGTACGGCCTTCTCTCCGCCGACGGCATAAGCGAGGTCGCGTCGGTCGGCGGATTCGTCAAGGAATACCAAATCGATGTCGACCCCGATGCCATGAGGATGTACGGGGTATCCCTCAGAAATATCTTCAACGCCGTCAGAAGAAGCAACGTCGATGTCGGCGCTAGAACAATAGAGGTCAACAAGGTCGAATACGTCATACGGGGACTCGGCTTTATCCATTCGGTGAAAGACGTAGAAGAGATCGTCGTCAAGATGAAGGACAATGTCCCGATATATGTAAAAAATATCGGCGCGGTATCCTTGGGGCCGGCCTTGCGCCGCGGAGCCTTGGACAAGGGCGGGGCGGAGGCCGTCGGAGGCGTGGCCATTGTCCGATACGGCGAAAATCCATTGGCCGCCATAAAAAACCTGAAAGCGAAAATCAAGGAAATATCGCCGGGACTCCCGCTGAAGCCCGTTGTCGACTACGCGCGGACCTCAGCGGACGATGTCGCGGCGTTCGCGAAAAAACACGGGTTCAACGCGTATGCCGCAAACGGGATGACATTAGACAATGCGGCCTGGATGAAGTTCTTGAACAAAACGCCCCGGGCCGAATGGCCGAAGTGGATCACAACGAGCAAGGTGACGATAGTTCCGTTCTACGACCGGACATCCCTCATAAACGAAACGTTGGATACGCTTAACACCGCGCTTGTCGAGGAGATTCTGGTCACGATCATCGTCATCATCGTCATGCTCATGCATCTGCGCAGCTCCATGATAATATCCGCCACTTTACCGCTCACCGTGCTGGTGTGCTTCATCGCCATGAGGTTGTTCCGCGTGGACGCCAACATCGTGGCGCTCTCGGGTATCGCCATCGCCATCGGAACCATAGTGGACATGGGAACCGTGATATGCGAGAACATAATCACACACTTGGGGCGGGCGCCGAAAGGCGCCAATACGCTCGACACCGTTTACAAAGCGGTCAGCGAGGTCGGCGGGGCCGTCTTAACCGCCATCCTAACCACGGTGGTTAGCTTCCTCCCCGTCTTCACCATGGTCGGTCCCGAAGGCAAACTTTTCAAGCCGTTGGCGTTCACCAAAACCTTCACCTTGATGGCGTCTGTGCTCGTCGCCCTCTTCATCCTTCCCGCCTTTGCCCATGTCCTTTTCACTTGGACCCCCTTCAAAAAGGCGGGACGCTTGGCGCGGGCCCTGCGCATTTCGCAATGGACGACCGGACGAGCGGGCAGAATCGTTTTCATCGTCGCCAACATTCTAGCGGTAGCCGTAGTCGCCGTGTATCTAACCGACCATTGGCTTCCCTTGGGCCCCTCGGCGGGCTTCTTCAAGAATCTCATGGCGGTGACATTGCCAATAGGCGCGCTCCTCGGAGGATTTCTCCTCTTCCAAAAGGTTTACCCGACTCTTCTAGCCTTCTGCCTTAAACACAAAGCGCTCTTTCTAACAATCCCCTTGGCGGTGGTAATCCTAGGCCCCGTGGCGTGGCTGGGATTCGGCAAGGTCTTTGGCTGGCTCCCCGGGTTCGTCAAGAAAACCCCCGTTTACACCTACGCCGCTAGCGTCTTCCCCGGACTGGGCAACGAGTTCATGCCCAGCCTCGACGAAGGCTCCTTCCTCTATATGCCGACAACGATGCCGCACGCGTCCATAGGCGAGGCCATGGACATAATGCGCAAACAGGACATGGCGTTCGAGCGAATCCCCGAGATCAAATCGGCGGTGGGAAAACTCGGCCGCGCGGAAACCGCGCTCGACCCCGCGCCGATATCCATGGTCGAAACAGTGATAAACTACAAACCCGAATTCATATCGGATAAAAAGGGCCGCTATCTCCTCTTCAAGTGCAACACGGAAGCGAAAGACTATTTCCGCGACGAAGTCGGTAACCCGGTGAACGCTCTCGACGGCGAACCGTATTTCGTGAAAGGCAAGTTCGCTAGAACCGCCGACGGCGCGCTCATCCCGGATCCCGACGGCGCTCCCTTCCGGCTATGGAGGCCCCCGCTAGACCCCGAACTAAATCCAGGCAGAGCCCCTTGGCAAGGCATTCGCAGTCCTCAGGACATATGGGATGAAATAGTTAAAGCCGGCAACATCCCCGGCGCGACTTCCGCACCCAAGCTCCAGCCCATAGCCGCCAGAATCGTCATGCTCCAAAGCGGCATGCGGGCGCCGATGGGAATCAAGATCAAAGGCCCGGACCTGGAAACGATAGAAAAAACCGGACTGGCGATGGAGAAACTCCTCAAGGAAGTCCCAGGAGTCGAACCCAACTCCGTCTTCGCAGACAGGATAATCGGCAAGCCCTACCTCGAAATCGAGATAAACCGGGAGAAAATAGCCAGATACGGGCTCCTCATCCAAGATGTGCAGGATGTCATAGAGGTCGCCGTGGGCGGAAAGACAATCACAAGAACAGTCGAAGGCCGCGAACGCTACCCCGTGAGGGTGCGTTATTTCCGCGAATTACGCGACAATATAGAATCGCTCGGCGACATCATAATCCCCACCCCGTCGGGACAGCAGATTCCCCTCCGGGAACTCGCCACCATCAGATACACGCCAGGACCGCAGGTCATCAAAAGCGAGGACACCTTCCTCACCGGCTATCTTCTCTTCGACAAAAAGAAGGGAATCGCCGAAACCGACGTGGTGGAAAACGCGCGGCAATTCCTCGAGAGCAAGATAAAATCGGGGGAACTGGTCATCCCCGCCGGAGTCAGCTACACCTTCGCCGGAAACTACAAAAACCAGATCCGAGCTAGGAAAACTTTGGTCGTGGTACTTCCGATAGCGCTCTTCATCATCTTTATGATTCTCTACTTCCAATTCAAATCATTCCCCACCACGACTCTGGTCTTCTCCGGAATCGCCGTGGCGTGGTCGGGGGGCTTTATCCTGATATGGCTCTACGGACAGGATTGGTTCATGAACTTCTCAATCGCCGGTGTCGATTTGAGAGATCTCTTCCAAATACACACGGTCAACCTCAGCGTGGCTGTATGGGTGGGCTTCCTCGCCCTGTTCGGTATCGCCACCGACGACGGCGTGGTTATCGGCACCTATCTCTCCGACATATTCCGTAGCAAAAAACGCGAAAGTGTCGCGGAGATCAGGGACGCCGTCCTGGAAGCGGGAAAACACCGCATTCGCCCGGCCTTGATAACCACCGCCACGACCATCCTGGCGCTCCTGCCGGTCCTCACTTCCACCGGACGCGGCTCGGACATCATGATCCCGATGGCCATACCATCCTTCGGCGGCATGCTAATCGAGGTTATGACAATGCTTATCGTCCCCGTCCTCTATTGCGCCATCAAGGAATTCGAACTCCGCCGCAAACGGAAATAAAATCGCCCCGAAGATTTTCGAACCACGAATGGACACTAATCAACACTAATTAGGGCGAACACTCAGGCCCCCTACATCTTTTCAATTCAATCGCCGTAGATCGCTTGGCAATTACTCAACCGTCCCCTACATTAGGGCTTGCTAAAAAAGTCGAGAACGGGTTAGTGGCTAGGCAATGAGTCCTTCCGCAAAGCCCGACAGGGTTCGCGGAGCGAACGGAAGGATGCTTCGCACTCCTAGGCGAAATTAACGCCGCCAATGGCCCGTTCCCGGCTTTCGCGGAATTGGCAAGTGCCTCAAAATGCTACTCGGCTCCAAGGGGTTTGAGAGGATCGCTCTCGTGGCGCCCAAGCGGAGCGAGGGGCGCATTCAAAACACACGAACGTGTGCTTGGAGATGACACCATTGAAAAAAGGCTTAACCCAGTGAAAATTAAGCGCTTGCCAATTATTCAGTGAGCCCTACATTTAGGGTGGATTTTTTCCGCACCACATGCGGATATAGATACGATTGCCACAGAGATCGAGAGATGGGCATGTCAAAAAAAACTAAAACCATCACTGTGTTAAACGAGGAGATTCGTGTTACAAAAGAGGATTATATATCCTTGACGGATATGTTGCGATCAAAGGATGGTAATTTTTTTATCACAGACTGGCTTAGAAATCGGAATACCGTTGAATATCTTGGCATATGGGAACGGGTACACAACCCCGATTTTAATTATGGCGAATTCGCCATAATTAAAAGTCAAGCAGGTCTCAATAGCTACAAAATCAGTGTGAAAGAATGGGTTGCTAAAACCAATGCCATTGGCTTGCAGGCAAAAGCGGGTCGCTATGGCGGCACCTATGCCCATCCGGATATCGCATTTGAGTTTGGCATGTGGATAAGTGCCGAATTCAAAATTTATCTGGTTAAAGAATTTCAACGACTCAAGAAAGAAGAGCAGAAACAGCTCGGATGGGATGTCAAACGTCAACTAACTAAAATCAACTATCGTATTCACACCAACGCTGTAAAAGAAAATCTGATACCACCGGAACTGACTCAGCGGCAAATAAGCGCCATTTACGCTTCGGAAGCTGATTTGCTCAATATGGCGCTGTTCGGAAAAACAGCGCAACAGTGGCGGGATGAACATCCTGATAAACAAGGGAATATTCGCGACTACGCTAATGTCTCACAGCTAGTTTGTCTTGCCAACCTTGAGACTCTGAACGCTCATTTTGTCCAACAGAACATGCCTCAACCCGAAAGATTGAAACTCCTGAACAACACTGCAATCCAACAGATGCGTCTGTTGACTAATGACAACCGAATCAAGAAGCTAAAGGAAGCAGAAACGAATAGTGCGTGATCTATGGAATCACAGGTGAATACCAACGCTTTGGGATTCCGAATCGCCTTTCGTGTTTTTCGTGGATTCAAAAATCTATCGGCACGTCGATTGCCTTCGCAGGAGCGGGCGGACAAGATTCATCGCCAGAAGGGCCAAAAGGTCGCCGTCGAACCCAGAAATAAGGGTTGCCGACAACGCCGACAACAAACCAACACCACCCCCGAATCGCCACTGGCTCCATCTGTCGGAGGGGGTTGTTTTCGGTTCCACTACCATTATGAACGCGAAGAAAAGATTATGCAACGCCAGCGTGTCGATCGATAACGAGCCGGCGTTCAGAATCCACGCGCCAACCATCCGGAAAAGTATATACGAAAAGACAAGGGACAATCTCCTCAACCTGTATAGAATGAATCCCCCGACAACAATAGCGATATACGGATTGGACAAACCCCACCAGTTTATCTTGTTGCCGAAGAGGCACGTCGCCAGCACCAGCCCCAACGCCGCCGGGTTGAACATATGCGGCCCGGAGGGAAACCTGGCCAGTGATTTTGACGCTATCGCAGCGGCCACGGCGACCCAGAGAATCCTCCCGTCTATGCCTGGCGCCAACAACATCGCAACTATCATGCCGGTTATCGCAGCGCTCTGGAGAGATGTCTTACTAGCGTTCCCAAAAAACGCGCATTGCGCGAAAATCGCGGTCAACACGCCAAAAACGCATTGAGAGAGATAAACGCCAGCCTCTCCGGAATTTCGATAGACCGCCACCGCGAAAAGCGCGGCCAGCAACAACAGGATCCGCACTTTCATGTTTTTGAGGAACGACACGGACACCTCACTTGTGATGTGGTTTTTCGGTAGCTTCGGACGGGACCACCACCATAACACCGCGCATGTTCCCGTGGTCCGCGCCGCAATAGGTGCTGCAAAAAATGGGATATCTTCCCGGCTTGACGGGAGCGGTGAACGATTTGGTTGTCGTCTTGCTAGGCGGAATAGGCGAATTAAAATCGACTTCCGGAATCATAATCCCGTGCTCGACATCGCGGCTTTTCAGCTTCAACACCACGGTCTCGCCGCTAAACACCACCAACGGGTCGGGCGAAAACCCGAATTTGAACGCCTCGTAATCGACAACCCTTTTCCCGTCGACAACCTTGCCGCTAGGCTTGAGCTCGACATCCCCTGAAGACAGTTCGCCACCCTTCACGTCGCCATGCTCCGCCGGATTGGAGTGGTCGTGCTCCTCCTTGACGGCATCCCCGCCTTCGTGGTTGGCGGTAACGGAACGTTGCCGAGTCCACATGGTGAAAACCAACAACAGCGCCAGCCCGATCACCCCGCCAACCCTGAACAGCAATTCTTTCCTCGACGCTCCCATAATCCGCTCCTAGAGAATCCCGGCAAACTAAAAACCCGCAAATCCCTACAAATATAGTAGTATTTATACGAAAGTCAAGCTGGAAACAACAAATACCACCACTATTCCTGAAAAAACCGGAAGCGCCCCCCCGGCTTCGCATGATATAGGCGCCCTCCGCGCTAACGCTTCCCGCTTCGGGGCCTGCTGAATAATTGGCAAGTGTTTGAGTATGACGGGGGTTAATCTTGTTTTTAGTGGGGATGGCATCTCCAAGACTCTGGGAGTGACGCCCCTAAACCCCTTGGAACCGACTAGCGTTTTGAGGCTCTTGCCAATTCCGCTAAAGCCGGAACCGCACCGCCGTTCTCCTGTGTTTGGAGACTACAACGCCAAGATAAGGCACGCCGCCCAAACGGTGATGCTTATAGTGGAAACCACAATGCCGGCCGTAGCCGTTCCATTGCCGATATAATGATACTTGGGATTGGCGATCATAACCCGCGCGCCGAACCCGAAAACCAAGCCTGGCAGGGCTGGCAATCCAAAGAACGGGATGCTAAGAATCGCACACAGCAACGATGCTTTCGCCAAAGGACATTCCTCGACCCTGAGGTGGTGCGGATGATAAAATTCGCGACGGCTCCTCTCGGAACGCTTGAAGCTACGGCTGGAGGCATCCAGGCAAACCGGCGCGGTCGCCGCGTATCTTGCCTTCGGCGCGGAAATCGCGGGATACTGGTACAACGCTCCGCAATCGCAGATGTACGCCCCCTCTTTGTAGACGGTGTATTGCCGTCCGCAATTCTGGCATGTGTGAATGTAAGCCATCCGACCTACCCTCCTTTCGGCGGTGTGTCCGCCCTTGCCCAAGTGATGTGAAGCATAAAGCGTGCCATTCAATATTACAGTATCCGACGAGGCCACGAGGGGGCTACTCCAACGTTCGCCGGCGTTTGGATTCAACTGGCGCGGGGCTTGACAAGGTCGTTTGAAAAGGTTATAGTACGCCTTGGTGCGTTCTCGGGGGCATTTGGAGGCGCCCGAGGGGGTTCAGAGGGGCAATAGCAGGAGGAGAAAAATGGGCGAGATGAAAGACCAGATCGTGGAATGGTTCAAGCCTTTGGCGGAGCAAGTTCCAATCGTTCTCAAGGCGTTGGTGGTATTTATCATCGGATGGCTCATCTGCAAGTTCGTCCAAGCCTGCGTGTCGTCACTTCTACGCCACCTCAAGATGGACGAGTGGCTGAACCGCAAGACGGAAGGAAAGCCCGTCAAGATCGAGTCCATCATAGCGAAGTTGGTCTACTACGTCCTACTCGTGTATGTCCTCATTGTCACGCTGAACATTCTTCAGGTCAAAAATGATGTTCTCGCACCAGTGACGCAGATGTTCGGGAAGTTTATCCTGATGATTCCCAACATCGTGGGAGCGGCGTTCATCGCCTTTTTCGGGTATATTTTAGCGAAAATCATATCCAGCATTGTGCTAGCGGCGGCGAGCGGGATGGACTCCCTGGCGCCAAAAATGGGGCTGGGCAAATCCGCCAGCATATCCAAACTCCTGAGTCAGCTGGTATTTATCGTCATATTCATTCCCGTGGCGATAACGTCTCTCGACACCCTGCATATTGACGCTATTTCCGCACCGGCGAAAGCGTTGATCGAGCGGCTTTCCGAAGCGATACCGTACATGATCGCCGCGGCTCTCGTGCTTGTCGTATCATATGTCATAGGCAAGCTGGCCACCGGGTTCCTGGCGGAGTTACTCTCGAGCATGGGAGCCGATGTTATTCCCGAAAAGATTGGCGCCAAAGACATGTTCAAAAAGACTACGTTTTCCCAGTTCTGCGGTCGTCTGGCGTTCTTCTTCGTAATGCTCGCGGCGGCGGAAGCGGCGGTGGAATATCTCAAAATAGAGAATCTTCCCGAGATTCTGACGCAACTACTGTTACTATCCGGCAAGGTTGTTCTCGGACTGATAGTCCTCGGCATAGGAAATCTCATCGCCATATTCGCCCGGGACAAGCTCAAGCAGACCACCAAATCGCCGTTGCTGCCCGTGGTGGCCAGGGTGTCCATCTTGTTCCTGGTCTTAGCCATGGGGCTCCACACGATGGGTGTAGCGCAACACATCATCGAGATGACATTCATGTTCACCCTCGGCACGTTGTCCCTGACCATTATTCTGGCGTTTGGACTGGGTGGCCGCGAACCCGCTGGAAAGTTGATGGACAAGTGGCTTTCCAAGCTTAGATAGGACGACGGGGTCGGAACTGGCACTTCGGATCAGTCAAAGCGCGGAAACAACCGCGGACATCGAGAAAGTCAACGCCCTCCTTCACCGGGGGGCGTTTTCATTTCTTCGAACAACGTGCCGATCCCAGTGGTGTCGTTGCGTTCGCCAACTCCGCGCCTATATTGAGGAAAGAATAGGAACTACGACGCATCCGGTAGCGTCGGGAGGAGAAAACCGCCCCATGGAGATAGGCGTTGAAAAACCTTTTGAAAAGGCCATAAGCAAAACACTGGATATTTGCTTCAACCAATTCGAACTGAACAAATGGTTCGTCTGGGGATTCTCCGCTTGGCTAATGCTGCTCGGAGAGGGAGGCGGAGGTGGTGGCGGATTCAATTTCCCCCTGAACTTCGGCGGAAGCGGTGGACCTGGGAGCGGAGGAGCCCCTACCGTGGGCGCGCCTAGCCCAACGGGATCCGTACTACCCCAATTGCAATCTCTTTTATCGTCTCAAATCGTTTGGTTCATGCTAGGCGCCACAGTGCTGCTAGCCCTGTTGGGAATCGCCATATGGATTTTCATAATATGGGTCTCTTCCCGCTTCCATTTTATTTTTCTCGACAACATCGTGCAAAATCATACCATGATAGTCAATCCTTGGCACATTTTCTCGGACGAGGGGAACGCTCTATTTAAATGGCGGATCATTTTCGGAATATGCGCCTTTTTCATCATGGCTCTGGCGATTGTGTTCTCCGGGAGCGTGGTTGTCGCCATGTGCTGGGAATCCATCAAGGTTGGGCAAATGCTGCCAATGGGAATAGCAGGGATCATCATCGGGGTGGTATTGCTGTTCCTTTTCATCCTTCCCTTGTACGTGGCGTTATTCCTCGTAGCCTTCGCCGTGAGGCATTTCATAATTCCGTTGATGTACAGGAAAACGCTGGGAGGAGTCGGATCGGCCTGGCGCATCCTCAAGCCGATAATGCTCGTTAACAAGAAGAGCTTCGCCATCTATTGGCTCGTATGCGTGGCCTTGAGTTGCGCCGTGGCGTTCCTTATGGCGGCCGTCATGTTCGGCACGTGCTTCCTCTGCTGCCTGGGATGCATCCCCATCGTGGGAGGATATCTTATCGTGGCGGTGACTATTCCGATCCATGTCTTTTCCAGACTCTTCGCCGTCGAGTTCATAGCTCAATTCGACCCTCCATCGGCATAGCGCCTCCAGCCAATCAGGGCTCACTGAATAATTGGCAAGCAATTTATTCCCATTGGGTTAAGCTTGTTTTTAGCGGTGTCGCCTCCAAAGTTTTGGGAGCACTCGTTCATGTGTTTCTCCGCAAAACCTGTTCAGCGGGCACGAACCCGGGAGTTCGCCAAGCGCACTCCTTTCTTTCCTCTTCCTAAGGGAGTATATTGTTCCCATGGGAACGAAACGCGAAATATGGATTATCTCCGGCGAGGAATCGGGAGACATATACGGAGCCAGGCTGGCCGAGGAGCTATTCAGTAAAGCCGGCGACAGCAAACTGTCCATCTCGGTCATGGGGGGGAAGAGGATGGCGGGAACCGGGGCGGAAGTAATGGTCGACGCCACGGAGCTCGGAGTGGTGGGCCTCTTGGAAGTCTTCAAAATGCTCGGGGTCTTCGTCCGCGTCTTCAGACGACTGACGCGAAGGGCCGCCAGCAATCCTCCGGCCGCGGCGGTGCTGATTGACTATCCCGGATTCAACCTCCGCTTGGCGAAACGCCTTTGGAAGTTGAACGTACCGGTCGTCTGGTACATCTCCCCTCAAGTGTGGGCGTGGAAAAAGGGACGCGCCGCGAAACTCGCAACATATTGCGCCAAGATGCTTGTCATATTCCCTTTTGAAGTCAAAGTCTACAAAGAATACGACCTCGATGTCGAATTCGTGGGACACCCCCTCGTCGATATAGCCCGGGAAAGTGGCTTGGAATCGGTCGAACGCGACGACAATCTGGTGTTGCTACTGCCTGGCAGCCGTTCCAACGAGGTGAACCGTCTTTTCATTCCCATGCTGGAAACGGCGGTGGAGCTGAAAAAACGCCACCCGGAACTCCGTTTCGTCGCCGCCGCCCCCCGGGAAAGCGTCCTACGCCGGCTGGAAGGAATACTGGAGCGTTTCAAAAAACGCGGCGGCCCAGCGGGTGATATGGAAGTGGAGTTGCGTTGCGGCGAAACCCCCAGGGCCATGCGCGAGGCTACAGCAGCGCTCGCCGCATCCGGGACCGCCACCGTCGAATGCGCGATAGCAGGCCTTCCAGCCACCGTGGTTTATAAATTGAACCCCATCACTTACATGCTGGCTAGAATGGTGGTGGACATCCCCTTTTTCACCATGGTCAACATCATCGCCGACGATGCCGTGTACGAAGAGTTTCTGCAAGGCGACGTGAACGCGGAAACCCTTTCGGCCTCTATGGAGAAAATCCTGCCCGGAGGGGAACGCCGCCAGGTAGTGGAACAAGGAATAAAACGTGTCGTGGACGCCCTATCGGCGGAGGCTGGACAGTCCAGCGCCAAGGCGGCCGAGGCGGTATTGAAAGTATTGGACAACCCCCGTTGAAAATGGAGAAAAATCATGGCTCGAATCGCATCGAGAATCAAGGCGATGTCACTGAATCTGCTGGCGCCCGGCGTGGGGCAATTCGCACTTAGAAGATGGCTTCGGGGATTGCTCTTCCTTGGCGCCTCCTTGACGTGCTTCGTATGGGCGCTCGTGGGCATATTCAAAATAATGATTGGCAACCTGTACAACGCATTGGATGGGAAACCCGTCGTGGCCGACCTGTATGGCGTGTTCATACCAATAGGATTGACCGTGCTGATCTGGATCGTCAGCTACGTGGACCTGTTCCTTTTCAGCGTACCCGAGCCAACCGCCTCGAAAAGCCCCCCCATCAAAGACACTGGAAACGGCAATTCGGCGGAAGCCGGGACATCGGACAACGAGAAGATTCGCGCGGAGGTGGCACGCCAGCTGGAAGAACTTCGGAAAGAAGGAAAGATTATAGTCAAAAACGACGATTGAGCCATTCCACCGGCAATGGACAAGGATAGAACATGTCGTCATCCAACTCCCCCGTCAGCGCTCTCTCATCGATAGCCGCGATCGTTCTCCCGGCAGTTCTCGCCACCGCCGCGGCGGTGGCCGGAGTCGCATGGTGGAGGTCCGCCGCGCCCCCTCCCTTGGAAAGACGCGTCCCCGGAATGGATCAATCGGCGAACAAACCAAGCGCTACCGAAAGGGAAAAGATCGAGCCGGGAAAACTATTCCGATCATTCGAAGGGCGACCATCCGCGGATACCGCCGTTTCATGGCCGCATTTCCGAGGGTCCGACTCGAAAAACGTGGTGTCAAACGGCGCGGAACTCGCGGACCACTGGCCGGAAAACGGTCCGGAAATCCTTTGGAGCGTTAAACTTCTGGGAGAAGGACACGCCGCTCCGGCCGTGGCGCGGGGCAGGGTCTACATCATGGATTACGACGAAACCGAACGAGCCGACGCCCTCCGGTGCCTTTCCCTGGATGACGGAAGGGAAATATGGCGCCGCGGACACAAAATCAAACTAAAACGCAACCACGGATTCTCCAGAACAGTCGCCGCAGTGGGGTCGGGTGTAGTGGTGGGAATAGGCCCCAAATGCCATGTCGTATGCGCCGACGCCATAACCGGCGATCTCAAATGGGCGATAGATATGGAAGCCAAATTCGGCACCAAAACCCCCTTTTGGTACACCGGGCAATGCCCGCTGATAGACAGGGGCGTGGTAGTGCTCGCTCCAGCGGGGCCGGACATCCTCGTAACAGGTATAGACGCCGGCACCGGCGAGACGCTTTGGAGCGCCCCGAACCCAGGAAAATGGAAGATGTCGCACTCCTCTGTCATGCCGGCAAAGTTCAATGGCAGAAAGATGTACGTTTACTGCGCGCTGGGGGGAATCGCCGGAATCGCCGCCGACGGCCCCGAAACCGGGAAAATCCTCTGGTCCACCACTGCCTGGAATCAATCGGTAGTGGCCCCCTCCCCCCTCCATCTTGGAAACGGACGCTTCTTCGTAACCGCCGGCTATGGCGCTGGAGGCATGACCATACAGGTGGGAAAAGACTGGAAGGTCCGGGTACTCGAAAGCCATTCCCCGCGAAAAGGGCTTTGCTCCGAGCAACAAACGCCTATATTAAGCCACGGATTGGTTTACGGTATCCTTCCCAAGGACGCCGGGGCCTTCCGGACAATGCTGGCGTGTTACAGTGCCAGCGATTTGACGCGGCCTCTTTGGACTAGCGGCAACAACCGCAAATTTGGATTGGGCCCCTATTTGATGGCCGACGGCAAGCTTTTCATCCTGAAAGACAATGGCACATTAGTCATGGCGCGGGTCTCGCGCTCCGGATACAAAGAGCTGGGACGCGCTAAAATAATTGAGAACGGACGCGACGCGTGGGGGCCAATGGCTCTGGCCGGGACGAGACTACTCCTCCGCGACCTAACAAGACTCTATTGCGTCGAGCTGGGGAAAAAAACGAAATCAAACGAAAAAGCGGTGGAGGGTAAATGAAAAATCATATGGAACAAGCAATCTACAATCTGATAAAAAAGGCCTCGGCATCCATCCCAGAGGATGTCGGAAACGCCTTGAACTCAGCCTTGGACATGGAACGGAACCGTGGCAATGTTCCAGCCGCCGACAGAATAGAGCAGATGATCGAAAACATCCGCCTGGCCGGACTGAAGCAACGCCCCCTCTGCCAAGACACTGGAATCCCAAATTTCTTCGTCGAACTCCCGCTAGGCACCCCCCGGAGCCCCTTCGAGACCGCGGCGAAAGCGGCAGTGGCCGAAGCCACGGCAAATGGCCTGCTCAGGCCCAACTCCGTGTGCCCGATTACCGGAAAAAACACAGGCGACAACCTCGGTCCGGGAACCCCAGCATTTCACTGGAACGAAACCGACAACCGCGAAATACGCGTCCAACTACTCCTCAAGGGGGGGGGTAGCGAAAACGTCGGCGCTCAATACTCCCTCCCAAATACGGAATTAAACGCCGAGCGCTCGCTCGATGGCGCCGCTAAATGCGTTCTCGACGCGGTCAAACGCGCCGGAGGCAAGGGATGCCCTCCCTACATTGTCTCCGTCTGCCTCGGCGGAGACCGGGCCGGCGGATACGCCGCCGCCAAAAATAATTTCCTCCGCGAAATCGGCGAACGCTCGACAATCCCCGAACTCGCCAATCTTGAGCGGGGTCTTTTAGCACAAATCAACGCCTTGGGAATAGGCCCAATGGGCCTAGGAGGCGCGACAACCGCGCTCGACGTATTCGCCACTGCATTGAACCGCCTCCCAGCGTCCTATTTCGTCACCGTCTCCCTAATGTGCTGGTCCTTCCGCAGAGCGAAGATTTGCTTCTAGCTCATCTTCTTCCTACACCTTCAAAAACAACATTCTTGATTATCAACAACTTACGTGTGGTCAAAAATTAGGGACAGGTGAATAGTGGCATCAAGGGCTTATTCCGCAAGCGGAAACCGTCATCGGAGGGACTCGCAAATAAAGCCGCGAACTTGCCGATTATTCGTCGCCATTCGGAAGAAGGAAAAAGGACATCGTTCGACATCTGGCGGAGAGAAGGGCGCTTGCGCTCGACATTATTCGAGTCCATGTTATATTTCCCTGAGTATTGGGATTTTTCCGGAGGTTGAATGAGTATGACTTGTTGGATTTTCAGGTTGAACGCGGGAATCGCGATGGTAGTAGCGTGTCTTGTCGCGGTTGGTTGCTCCACCAACCCCAAGCTGGCGGTAATCAAAGCCGCCCGGGAATACGCTCTGGAAAAACATCCCGACCTGAGCGAGGCGTCCATTCATACCATAAAATTCAAAGCGCCAATGTTACGACAGGAACTCATATTCGAGGAGGAAGCCGGCGGCTCCAAAAACGACTTGATGCAAACATGCGTGGTCTGGGACATGCCCAAGAACGAGTACGATGGCAAGCAATTGGTCGTGGTCGGCTTTGGCGAGCGCGACCTCCGCGACTGGTACCCTATCCGAGCCTTCCTCAAACGCTACCGCGAGTTGGAACCTCCTAAAAAAAAGAAACCAGCCTCCTTCAGAACACGTAAACGCCGCCTCAAACGCCCCTCCGGAACTCTCAACCTCAACAAAGTCAAATCCCCAAGGAGCTCCGAATGAACAGCATGACCGGGTTTGGCGCGGCGCGGCGACGCGCCTCCTCCGGCTTGGATGTGTCGGTAGAGGTTACCTCGGTCAACAAGCGCCATTTGGATGTCAGGGTCTTCCTTCCCTCCGAATTCGCGTCATTCGAACTCCCCTTGAAAAAAATCGCCACGGCCAAGTTGCATCGTGGATCCGTGACCATCCGTTTCTCGGTGGAATCGCCTCGGACGGAAGATGGCGAATCGCCTGGCGCCACGGTAGTTCTGGACGAAGCCCTGGCGACCGCCTACGCCAGCGAAGCGGAACGGTTACGGGAAAAGTTGGGACTCTCGGGTGAAGTCGATTTGAAATGGATTTTGGACGCTCCCGGAGTAGTGTCCGATCCCATAGCGAAAATCCGACTGGAACTGGGGGATTTCGAAACGCCATTGAACGAAGCGCTGGATGGACTCCTTCGGACAAGACACATTGAGGGGCGGGAGCTGGAAAAGGATCTTCTGGAAAGATGGAGCACTCTTTCGGAATTGCTGGATGAAATCGAGCCGTTAACCGCAAACCTCCCGGAATTGCAACGGGCGCGGTTGGAAAGAAATTTGACCACAGCCGGACTGGCTGTGGACCCTAACGATGAACGAGTGCTCAAGGAACTCGTGGTGTTCTCGGACCGTTGCGATGTATCCGAGGAAATTGTTCGTATCCGGGGACATTTGGCGGCTATCCAGACGCGCTTGTCCGAAGATGGCCCGGTGGGCAAGCCCATGGATTTCATAATCCAGGAGCTGCAACGCGAAATTGGCACTCTTGGTGTCAAAGCGGCCAACGTCGCGGTTTCTCCGCTAGTGGTCGAATTCAAAACCGAACTCGAAAAAATTCGAGAGCAGGTTCAAAACGTGGAATGATCCCTCCCTCCACAATTCCAATCGCCGTTAAGCTTCTCGCGTCCTTAGCTCTTATTCTGTTGCTCAACTGGAAGTTGAGAAATCTGACCACTGCGATTCTAGCGGCCGCGGCGACGCTCGCGCTTTCGGCCGGATTCACAGCCTCAAGCAGCTTGGAGATAGCGTGGAACAGAATTTCTTCCCCATCCGATGCGGCTCTGTTGCTCGTGGTTGCCCAAATAATCTGGTTCAGTGGACAACTACAGGAAACAGGGATCATGCGCGACCTTGTGTCATCCATAAAAGCCACCCTGCCTGCGAAAGTGGCCATGGCCGCCCTGCCAGCCACCATCGGCATCCTCCCAATGCCCGGAGGCGCCCTTTTCTCCGCCCCCTTGGTCGACGATTGCGACGAAACCGGGACAGTGCCTCCCGAATTGAAAACCAAGGTGAACTACTGGTTTCGCCATATATGGGAATACTGGTGGCCCCTATATCCTGGGGTCTTGTTGGCTATAGACATATCCGGAGTATCCCCGGGACGCTTTATACTGCTTCAATTGCCGATGACTTTCGCCGCAGTGGCGGTGGGATGGTTTTTTCTCGTCAGAAAAATTCCCCCACCCTGCCACGACAACGACGAACAGGCTCGGAAACAGAGCGGAAAAACGCGCCAAATAACTGGAATTTTTCGGGCGGTGGCTCCAATCGCGGTTGTGGCAATCACTTACACGGCAATCCGCATCTACGTCCCCGCCGTGTCAGCGCTGAACAAGTACGCTCCCATAGTTCTGGGAATACTCGCGGGAATGGCGTTCACGCATTTAAAGCGTCCTATGACATGGGCGCGGTGGCGCAATATCGTATGCTCAAAACGCGTGGCGAAACTAATTGTCCTAGTAGCGGCGGTTCGGATTTACGGAGCGGTGGTAGAGTCGAAATTGCCAAGCGGAATCCTGTTGGTTGAAAAAGCACGCCTAGAGATGTCGGGATGGCCCGCTCCGACCCTCGTGGCGATAGCGCTAATCCCTTTCGTCTCCGGATTAAGCACTGGATTGGCCATAGGATTCGTCGGTGCGTCCCTACCAATTGTTATGAGCTTTGTCGGAGGAGGTTCTTTCGCGAATGTCGCACCCGCCTTGGCGCTGGCATACGCCTGTGGATACGCAGGAATGCTCCTCTCTCCGATACACGTCTGCCTGATTGTCACCAACGAACACTTTAAAACCAACATGGCTCGCTCTATACTAACTCTTGCGCCACCCGTCGCCACCCTCTTGGCGCTAACAACCGCATACTACGCCATCCTGAAAGCCATCTTGTAGCATATCCCTAGTATCGAATCTTCGATATTAGGGACAGGTGAATTATGACGATATTGTCAAAAACCTAGGGGGGATTGCCCGGATTGACAGTAGCGCACGCTTTGGATGCGTGTTGTCGCGGCTCGGAGGCTGTAATTACCCCGCTGGAACCGCGCATCGGCTTGGTTTGTGGGAAATGCGGGCTAATTTGGGCGCTAGCGACCAGCCGGAGGCGATGTCCAGCCTAGCTTCGGAGAGCTATCAGCCTTTCCGCGTCGCGTTCCGGACTCAGGTGGTTTTCCGGAAACGCTTGAAGCAATAAATTGGGGCGCCGCTATCGAGCGAGCCACGGCTAAGGCGTCTCCGCTTCAACTCGGCTTCGTCCCGGAACTTGGCGGCGATCAGCAGCACGAACTCCTTGGAGCCGATGATGCCTCCATCGGAAAAATGCCGTGTTCGGCGGAGGAGGCGCATCGGCATGCTCTCGCCCCTCTCCGCCTTTTTGACGGCGGCCTCTATCTCCTCGGATGTTGCTTCGGACTCGGCGGCCACGGTCCGAGCCAGTTCCCCGGCGAACATGGAGTATATCTCGGCATCGCCCAAATCAATCCCGGTGTCTCCGAGCGAACACCGCATGTGCTTCAAAAAGGTCTCCTCGAACGGGTGGACGCCAGCGCCACTGGCCCAGCCCCACGCGCTGTGCCTGTAGTCCGCCGGATCCGCGCAAATCCCCGCCCGGACGGGATTCAACTCGACATACTTCACGGCCGTCCAGAGCGCTTCGGCTCCCTCGAGAATGGTGCTCTTGAACCGATCCCCCCACAAATGCCCCCTGCGACCTCTCAGTCGATTGAAACGGCACACGAATCTTTGCTGGAAGTCCTTCATGAAACGGCTGATATCTATCATTCGACATCCGGCTTTCCGGCACGACTCCTCGTCGCCCGGGTCGATCGACTTAGCGGGATCGCGCTCGTAGTACGCATTGTGCCTAGCCGCGATTTCCGCGGAGGACGGAAGCTCGTTTGCGGAGGGCGCGTACAACACTATATGGAAGTGGTTGCCCATCCAGCACATCGAGACAAACTCCAGAAGATAATACCTCGACAAACGCTGGACCAACCTCATCCCGAACTCGCGGTCGACATCGTCGAACGGCATGTATGATTTATCTCCGGCCACACGGTTCATCAGGTGATAATAGCACCCCGAGTCGGTCACCTTTTCCCTGGCTCTTCTCATCGCCAACCTCCTTCCGGGCGGAAACCCGCGTTGAAAGCATCCATGCGAAACCATAGCCGCCAATAACAACTATTCAAGGGATAATTCACCTGTCCCTAGTTTGAGCTAGTCCAAAAATCCGAAATGACCTAAAATTGCTTACAATTCAATCCCTCAGTAAAACGGCGGCATAAGCGCCGTCGTTATGGGATGTCGGAAATAGTAATTGGTCCGAGACCTTTCGGAATTCCGGATGAAGATTGACAAAATTCTTCACGCATTCCTCGTTCTCTTCCGCCTCCAGGCTGCAAGTGCTGTATAAGACAACGCCCCCATGCTTGATCAAATTGGCTGCGGCATCTAGTATCGCTTTTTGGAGCATGGTCAACTCGGCAAGCTTGCGTTCGGAAAAATTCCACAGGACATCGGGACGACGCCTGAATACCCCCGTGTTGGAGCATGGCACATCAAGAATTACCAAGTCCGCCGATTCCGGAAGGAATGGTGGAGCCAGAGCCGATGAAACCACACAACAAACATTAGTATCCGCGGTGTCCAAATTGACGAGAAGCCTGTTCATTCTGCGTTTGGATATATCACAGGCGACCAGGCAGGCGGATTTGTTCAATAGCTCCGCCAGTCTGAGAGTTTTCCCCCCTGGAGCAGAGCAAAGGTCCAACACTAATCCGTTTTTCCAATTGGCCACATCTGCGCCCTCGAGCAACGCGATTGGCAACGCTGTAGCTGGATCCTGGACCCGCGCCCGTCCGTCATCAACCCAACCGCGCTTGAAAAAAACGAAGGGTTGACATGTATGATAGAAATGAAATTCACCGGAGATGCCTGGCACACTCAACCGGGAGCACCCGGCATCCGCGAGTTCCGCGTCGGAAATAGAGTTGCCTACTACCCTGAACGCCAAAGGTGGTTGTGCTTCGATCAATTGTCGCGCTTCTAGAAGTAGTTTAGCGCGACTTCCTCCGGCCTCCGACCATCGCTGAAGAAAGAGTTCCGGAACGCATGCGGCCACGCATTCCGGCGCATCGGCCAATGTTCTTTCCAAGTCCATGGACAACGCCGTTCTCAAAATGGCGTTCAGAAACCCAGCGGTCCTCCCCCCGGCTTTTCTGCGAAGAAATCCCACCGCCACGTTCGCCGCCGATTCGGGGGGAACCCCAGTCTGAAAAAGCGACTGCACCATCACGACCACAGCCAATCGCCGAGTTCTAGCCGGCAATTTCCCCGCATCAATGCTGGAAAGCGCCATTGAGAGGAGATAATCGACCACCCCCTTGCGACGGTAGTACTTGAAGAGGATATCCGCCACGACAGAGCCAACAGGGTCGGACCTGACATCGTCAACAACATCATCCAGCGTACGACCGGACTCGACATTCCCCAATCCCGTTACCGCCAGCGAAAGCACTCTTTCGGAGAAGCGACCCGTTGTAGATTTCACCATTCCACTCTTCCTTGATTTTCGGCAACGCCAATGCTATTGTACTATGTGCTTCGTGTCGTTGCTACGGCACGGTCCTTTTTGATGCTCGAAAGAATGGAGCACCCGCATGGCGAAAAGACGATTAAAGTCTAATACACTAGCTGGGTTTTGGAAAAATATCAAAACTGTTTCCATTACTGACGAGGCATTTGTGTCTCCCGACTCTCTAGCGTTTCTTCAACAAGTAGTGGACGAAGTCAATTCGTCGTCGGTTCCGTCCTCGATGGCGGCTGCTTTGGTGGTGCCTTATTTTGATGACAAGACAAAATCGGAAATTCGCTTCGGCGTGCGTCCGGAGCGCTTCTCGTTGTTGTCTGGGGAGATTGTGCGACCAGTATCGAAGGTTGACGGGGAGGATAGCGTATTTGATGTCGATGCGGTAGGGTTGTTACTTTTTGCCGAGATGTTTTCCTCCGGGGCACGTTCTGCCGAAGAAATAGGATTGGATTTCAAGCAACGCCGTCAAGCCCGCTTCATGATGGAACTAGCGAAACTACCCGAGCCCTATTTGGTTTACCTGGCGATTTTGCAAGAAGTTGCCTATGTGAACGAGATAGTGTCTGTTGAAGACCGCGAGGGTCGATTGCATTCTTCGGACGCTGGGTTTTACCTTTCATTACTTTGGGCGTTCAAGGAATTCGAGGCTTTCTATCTCAAGACCCAAAACCGTTATCTCAGAGCCGATTATTGCGTGGTATGGCACGAAGGCGAATGGATAGCGGATGTCAAGCGAGGCAAGGGATATATTGATAATGAGTAGAAGGGTGCTCGTCATAGACGACCAGCCATTTATGCTGAAACTGATTCGGTACAACCTCAACAAATGTGGGTGCGATGTTGTGACCGAGACAGACGGGTTAGCTGCGTTGGATCGGATTGAAGAGATAGCTCCGGATTTGGTTATTCTCGACATACGCATGCCAGCTATAACCGGCACGGAGTTGTGCGCTAAATTCAGAGCGAACAAGACGCATGGCAATGTTCCGATATTGATATTGACCAGTCAGCTGCGAGAAAACTCGGAAGAGGAGGCGAAAGCGGCGGGAGCGACCGATTTCATGACCAAACCCTTCAGTCCCGCGGAGCTTCTTGCCGCCGTACAAAAACATTTGAAGGGATAACGCCAATCCGCCGACAAAATTCCTGGGATTAGCCACGGTTTGAATTGGGTACAAGCATAATGAGTCAACACAAGATGGATCTTTTTGGGCGGTTCCCGGCGCTTGCGCCTGTGGAGGAATCCTTTGACTCCGCATTCGAGTTGTTATCATTCGCCGTTGATGGTGGAGGCACAATATTCACATGCGGAAATGGAGGCAGCGCCGCTGATGCCGAGCACATAGTTGGCGAGCTTATGAAAGGCTTTCTCTTGAAGCGCCCTTTAAGCGAAGAGCATTCCAACGCGTTGCTGGACGCATGCGGTAGGGACGAGGGGAAGAGATTGGCCAGCGCCCTTCAGGGAGGGATAAAGGCGGTCTCGCTAGTGGGGCACCCATCGTTGGCGACGGCGTTCGCCAACGATGTTGATCCGAGCATGGTGTTCGCCCAGCAACTTCATGTTTTAGGGACTCCTGGGGATGCGCTAATAGCGATAAGCACATCGGGCAATTCAAAAAACGTCCTCAATGCGCTCAAGGTGTCCAAGGCCCGTGGAATCGCCAGTGTGGCGCTCACCGGTGCCAGGAGCGGCGAATGCGCTCGTTGGGCCGACACCATCATTGCGGTACCGGAACCGGAGACTCATCGAGCTCAGGAGTTGCATCTTCCAATCTACCATGCGCTATGCGCCATGCTTGAGGAGAAGTTCCATGGCGTCGGCTAAGAGCCTCGAGGTTCCAGCGCATATAGCGATAATAATGGACGGAAACGGACGTTGGGCGGAGCAGCGTGGGCTACCCAAAATAGAGGGGCACAAGGCTGGGGGCAAGGCCGTTCGCCGGACCGCCGAAGCCGCTTGGGAGCTCGGGGTTACGTTTCTCACTCTATACGCATTCAGCACTGAGAACTGGCGGCGTTCCCCTAGGGAAGTGTCGGCTCTTATGCGTCTACTAGGAGATACAATAGACGACAACCTCGACGACATGATGGAAAAAGGCACCAAACTCCGCGTCATAGGCAGGAAAAGTCGTATTCCCAGAAGCACGTTGGCGAAAATCGAACACGCCATTGAAACCACCCGCGCCAACACCAACAACAACTTAGTAGTAGCGCTAAACTACGGTGGGCGAGCGGAGATAGCGGATGCGGCGCAATCCATAGCGACGGAAGTGGCGGCGGGAAAAATCAGTGCGATAAATGTAAACGAGGCTTTGATTGCGCGTCACCTCTACGCTCCCGACATTCCGGATCCCGACCTAATGATACGGACTAGCGGAGAAAAGCGTCTCAGCAACTTTCTTCTATGGGAACTTTCGTACACGGAATTATGGTTCACCGAGACGTTGTGGCCCGACTTCGGGAGAAGCGATCTAGAACAGGCGATAGCTGATTTCAAGGCTCGGCAACGGCGATTCGGGGGCAGGAAATGAAAAACGGGTTAGGCTACAGATTATGCAGCGGGCTCACGTTGGGCGCGTTGGTTCTCGCCTCCATATTTTTAAAGGAGTGGTATGGACGCGCCGCGTTTCTAGTGTTTGGCATGGGTATAGTCTTCGCGGCTGTAGCGGAATATCTTTCTCTGCTAGAAAAGCTCGGAGCGCCATCGAGACCCCTGTTGACCGCCGCAGTTTCGGCGGCCTTGATGGGTTGCCTCGTCGCTCTCAACGATCCCGCACCGATAATAGGAACGGTCGTCCTAGTGCTCATTGCTGCCGCATGGCTAACCCCAATCAGCGCCCGCGACCCATGCGGCACATTGGTTAAAACAGCGGTATCATTCTCAGCGTTACCCGCGCTATTGATTCCTTTGGGCTTTCTTGTCATCGTATATCTTTCGGACGATGGGGGTAAAGATGCATTTTTATTTCTTCTCCTAGTCGTCAAAATGGGCGATACCGGGGCCTACGCCGTCGGCACCGTCACTGCGAAACTGCTACCAGGAGGCAACCATAAGATCGTCCCCAAAGTCAGCCCAAAAAAGTCATGGGAGGGAACGCTTGGCGGCTTAGGCGCCAGCGTCGGAATAGCCTTGGCGTTCAGATGGCTTCTTCCAGGCGGGCTCGGCGATGGGCTAACGCTTCCGGCCATTCTTGGCGCCGTTCTTTTTGTCGGGGGCTTTTTCGGGGATTTGGCCGAATCGGCGCTCAAGCGCGCCGCTGGAGCGAAAGATTCCGGGAGTTGGATTCCCGGGATGGGAGGAGCATTGGATATAGTGGACAGCTTGCTTCTCGACGCTCCGTTATTTTTCCTATTTCTAACGCTTGCCGGCAAATACGCGTCATGAGAATCTTGCTGACGCTTTTCGCGTTTTTAGCACTACTGGCTGTGGTAGAGTTGTCGGCTCTTGGTTTTGTGGCCTCCCTTATAGGGCTATACCCCACGTTGACAATAGCGCTTGGCACTGGGGTACTCGGAGCGTTCATAGCCAAAGAGAACGCTAAAGTCGCGATTAAAGATCTTCTTGATGGCAACACGGTTTCCGGCCCTCCCGGGAAGCACATTGTGGATACGGTTGCGTTCCTCATGGCGGCGGTCCTTCTCATAATTCCCGGACTCGTCACGGATATAGCAGGACTGACTCTTCTCCTCCCTCCCACGCGGACCGCTATATTCGCATGGTTAAAGCGCAAATACCGCGAATCGACAAATGCGCACATGGAGATTGACCTTGACCGCATCCCTATGAAATCGGAGGATGCAATAGACATAAAGGCCGAGAGCGCGGATTGCGAATGAGTCGACGTGTTTCCCACATGGAGGGCAACACTCGTCGGGTCAAGAAGAAGACGGCGAGGAAAATGTTTTCCCCGTGGCCGGAGCCTTGGAAATATGCGGAATTACCTTCTTGATCTCGGTTATCCCCAATCGGGCGTCAAGATTTTTGAAAACCTCCCGTCTAAAATCGTCAATCAAACAGGGCAGGTTCCCTCCGTCCAAATGGAAGTTCCCAATCACCTCCAATGCCAAGCCATCTCTTCTTTTCACAACGTTTATTTTAGTGACGGAGAGATGGCGGAATTTGGCCGACACCAATGCGCGCACCATGTCGGCAATAGCCTTGGAGGATATCACCAAATCACCGTCCGGGTTGGGAATAGTCACCTCTTTGACGCTATTTTTGGAAGAGAAGAAAAGGAGTTTCAGCAACAAAATCAGCGTAAGGACAACGGCCACGCCAGTGATATATCCGGCTTTAAAATTCCCAAGAAACTCGTCGCCTCCGGCACCGAACAACCACTGATATATTGCCATGACAATCTCCTATGAACGTCTAGCGCCCGTTCGAGGGTCCCCGGGAAGAGAATTACTCATCCTCGGCGGCATCCTCGTCAAGCTCCTGAACCACGACATTAACGCACGTCACGGTCATTCCCGTGATTTTTTCCACCTCGTTGATGACAGCGCTCTGAACACTTGCCGCCACGGTGGGGACATGGGTGCCATACACCATATTGACCTTGACATCGATAGCCACCGTCGCCCCGTCGATATCCACGGAAATAGCTCTGTCCCCGATAGTCTTGTTGCCTATCAACTCGGCGATATTGTTCACCAGCGCGCTACCAGCCAATCTGACGACACCATCAACCGAGCACGTGGCCTTGCGAACAGCCGAGGCAATAACATTCTCGTGGATGTGTATGAGTCCGAGCTCACCTCCGTTGGCGGACGTGGCCCCCGGCAACGTGCTTTGCTTCCTTCTTCTCTTTGAATCTTTCATATCGTCCTCCTTCTGTTGGCTTCCCCTTATCCGGAGAATATGCCACTCTTCATCACTCTTTCTATGTATCCCGTATCATATTTGCCCTCCACGAACTCCTTGGAGCCCAGAAGGAATTTAGCGAACGGGATAGACGTGTGAACGCCTTCTATTATAAATTCATCCAAAGCCCTCTCGCACTTGGCAATAGCCTCCTCCCTTGTCGGGGCGCGCACGATGAGTTTTGCAATCATGCTATCGTAGTAGGGGCTTATCGTGAAGCCGGAATACACGTGTGAATCGACTCTTACCCCCATTCCTCCAGGCGGGCAATATATGTCCACCTTGCCCGGTGAAGGCGTAAAATTGGTTTGTGGATTCTCGGCATTCACTCTGCACTCTATAGCATGCCCGCAAAACTTCACGTCCTCTTGCGAAAACGCCAGTGGCTCTCCAGATGCTATTTTTAGCTGCTCTTTTATCAAGTCTATCCCGGTAATTTCCTCCGTCACCGGATGCTCGACCTGAATTCTAGTGTTCATCTCCATAAAAAAGAACTCGCCCGACTCCGACAATAGAAACTCTATGGTTCCCGCATTGGTATAGTTCGCGGCCGCCGCGGCTTTAACCGCCGCCGCCCCCATTTTCTCGCGAGTTTCCTGGTCCAGCACGGGAGAAGGTGACTCTTCAATAAGCTTCTGGTGTCTCCGTTGCAGACTGCAGTCGCGCTCTCCCAAGTGGACCACGTTTCCATGCTCGTCGGCGAGTATTTGGAACTCGATATGCCTTGGATTTTCGATATATTTCTCTATGTACACGCCACCGTTTCCGAAAGCCCGTTCGGCCTCTCGCTTAGCGGCATGGAACCCCTGGATCAAGCTGGCTGCGTTGTGAGCCACCCGCATTCCCTTGCCACCGCCACCCGCCGAGGCTTTTATCATTACTGGATACCCCATTTTGTCCGCCACCTTGCGGGCCGTATCCTCGTCCTCTATCTCGCCATCGCTTCCCGGCGTGATAGGGACTCCGGCGGCGCGCATGGTGTCGCGCGCTTTAGCCTTGTCCCCCATAGCATTGATCTGCTCCGCTCCAGGGCCGATGAATTTTATTCCACACGACGCGCATATCTCCGCGAAGTGCGCGTTTTCGGCGAGGAAACCGTAGCCTGGATGTATAGCGTCGACATCGCATATCTCGGCTGCACTGATTATTTGATGAATGAGCAGATAGCTATCAGTTGATTGTGGCGGACCTATACATATGGAATGGTCTGCCAGCTGCGTGTGCAGACTGTACTCGTCCGCCGAGGAGTAGACCGCCACGGTCTCGACCCCCAGCTCCTTGCAGGCACGTATAATACGGAGGGCGATCTCCCCGCGATTGGCGATAAGTACTCTATCAAACATCGTTTCCCCCTACGCCAACGCGAACAAGGGTTGTCCGAACTCTACTGGTTGAGCGTTCTCGACAAGCACCTCTTTTATCACACCGCTCTTCTCGGCCTTTATCTCATTCATAACCTTCATCGCCTCGACAATGCAAACGACGGTGTCCGGAGTCACGGAGTCGCCAACCTTTACAAATGGTTCGGCATCCGGCGACGGAGCACAGTAGAACGTCCCCACGATTGGAGAATCAATGGTTTCCTGGTGAGCTTCTTCTTTCTTTTCCGGTTCCCCGATCTGCTGTTGCTGCGCCACTGGCGGAGGTTGGAACGCCGCTGGAGTTATTATGGGAGCGGAAGACGTTGCCACGACACCCCCTCCGGAGCCGCGCTTGATGCATAGACGCGTCTCCTCCGCCTCTATTTTGAATTCGGTCAAGTCATGCTGGGACATCAACTGCACGATGTTTTTGATCTCTTCGATTTTCATTGCGTTATTTCCTTAGATTGGCGCCGCGCCACCGTGCGGTGGAAGCTGGCTCCTAGCCATATCAACACACCATTCCAGCCAGCGCCCTGAGGGCCAGCTCGTACCCGGCCAAACCAAAACCGCATATCTGCCCCACGCATGGCTCCGCGGTAATGGAAGTCCGCCTATATTCCTCTCGAGCGTGAATGTTGGAGAGATGCACCTCCACCGCCGGGATATCGACGGCCGCCAGAGCGTCGCGTATCGCCACGCTCGTGTGCGTGAACGCGGCTGGATTTATCACAATACCATCGCTTCCGCCAACACACTCGCCTATTTTATCCACCAGGTCGCCCTCGTGATTGCTTTGGAAAAACTCGACCTCCACGCCCAAATCCTGCGCTACACCTCTGAGCCGCGTCTCCAAATCCTCTAGGGTCTCCACCCCGTAGATTTCCGGTTCCCTCCTACCCAACAAATTCATGTTGGGACCATTTAACACCAGTATCCTTTTCATAATGGGTACTATAGGGCCTCCTGAATAATTGCCAAGCGCCGGCTTCGCAATGTATCGTGCTTCTTTTTAGCGAAGGCAAGTCAAAGGAGGCGAGAAGGCCCGTTCAAAAGCCCCCTCCCCGACTGGGGACGACACATCTTCGAGCGGATATCGCTTGACCGCTGGCCCCATCGCCTATATCTTCCCATGCCAGGGCTTGCTGAAAAAGGAGGAAACGTGCCGATTCTCCGCCGCCCTCCGGGCTTCCGCCTTCACCAAGGCCATGGCGGATAAAATGGAGGGCTTGCGATTAAGCGACGAACCCGCTAAAAAGGGATTTTACCCCAATGACAATTAAGCTCTTGCCAATTGTTCAGTGAGTCCTAACTAGGAGGTGTGATCTATGGAAATCGAAATTTCTCAATCGGACATCACCGATTTGGAGGTGGATGCTATCGTCAACGCCGCTAATGAGAGTTTACTCGGAGGGGGTGGAGTCGATGGGGCCATACATAGGGCCGCCGGACCTGAATTACTGGAAGAATGCCTGAAAATAGGTGGTTGCCCCACTGGCGAGGCGGTTATAACGAAGGCGTACAATCTTCCATGCCGCTACGTAATACACACTCCCGGCCCCAAGTGGCGCGGAGGTCGCGCCGGCGAGTCCGAAAAATTACGCTCTTGCTACAAAAACAGTCTCCGATTAGCCGCTGAAAACGGTTGTCGGTCAGTGGCGTTCCCATGCGTCAGCGCGGGAATTTTCGGTTACCCACCTGAAGAAGCCGCCTCGATAGCGGTAGACACGGTCTCTAATTGGACGGAAGACCTCCCGGAAAAAACAATTTTCGTAACATTTTCCGCTCAGAACACCGCTATCTACCGAAAACTTTTGGCCAAGAGGGCATAGCCATCCTCAACCAAGCCCCGACAATAATTGGTAAGCACTTTATTATTATTGGGTTAAATCTGTTTTTAGTGGTGTCATCTCCAAGGTTTTGTGAGTGATGCTCCCGCCTCCCTTGGAGATGGCTAGTGTTTTCCTCTCAATTTGAGACACTTGCGCTTCTTGAAAACATCAATCACAGCCGTTTATTACTGGCAGTCGCTAAAAGACGTGTTGGTGGTAATCCGGACCGATTGGGGAACGGCTTGTGGGCACTCTTTTCAGAGAAAACATAGAACGCATGGCGGGGTACACGCCGGGGGAACAACCGTCCTCCGGAGCTTCGATCGTTAAGTTGAACACTAACGAAAATCCATATCCACCGTCCCCCAAGGTTGCCGAAGCGCTGAAAAACTTCGACCCCGCGGGCCTGCGCTTGTATCCCGACCCCATGGGCTCGGAGTTCCGCGCGGCCGCGTCAATGGAGCATGGAGTCGATTTGGAAAATGTGATCGTGGGCAATGGCTCCGACGACATTCTGACCATCGCCACCCGCTGTTTCGTGCCGGAAGGAGGAAAAATGGCGTGCCCCTCCCCCTCCTACACCCTCTACAGAACATTAGCGGCCATACAAGGAGCCGCGTGCGTCGAGATACCATTGGCGGCCGACTTTTCCCTGCCCGATGATTTTGCGGAACAGGCGGAAGGGGCGTCATTACTCATGCTACCCAGGCCGAACGCCCCAACTGGAACGGCATTTGCGAAAGACGCCGTGAAACGGCTATGCGCTCGGTTCAATGGTGTTGTGCTAATAGACGAAGCCTACGTGGAATTCGCCGACGACAACTGCCTGGACTTGGCGCTGGAATGCGGCAACGTCGTGGTTGGCCGAACCCTTTCCAAGAGCCATTCGCTAGCCGGGCTCAGGTTGGGATATGCCATAGCGTCGAATGAGATTGTGTCGGGCATGATGAAAGTTAAGGACTCCTATAACGTCAATGCCATATCGCAACGATTGGGGGCCGTTGCCCTAGGCGACTCCGAGTGGTTGGCGAAAAACATAGCTCGCGTCCGCGAATCCCGCGCAAAACTAATCTCGGGATTGCTGGCCCTCGGCTTCGACGTTCCCGAGTCACACGCCAATTTCGTTTTGGCATCCCCTCCCGATGGAGACGCCCAACGGATCTACATGCGACTCAGGGACGAAGGAGTTCTCGTCAGGTGGTTTGACGAGGAGCGGGTGCGCAATTATATCAGGGTCACGGTAGGCACTGCGAACGAGATTGATTTTCTACTGGAGGCGCTGACGCGTCTGGTCCCGCAAGGGGAACGAAAATGAAGATACTAGCATCTCTAACGGCCTTCTACACGTTGATAATCCCAATATGGGAAAAGGGGCCGCTGAGCGCCCGCAACACCCCCCCCCCGAACAACGTCACTTTTATCAACTCCACCAAGCTAGAGGAGCAATTCAAGTTTTTCGGTCAGATAAAAGACCCCCGAATCCGCTCCCAAATCGCCATTTCCCTAGCGCAATCCAACAACCCCAAAGCAGTGGAGAAACTCGTACTAATGCTAGGAACGGAAAAAGACGAATTGGTGAAGGCGGACATTTTGTCGGCGCTATTAGCGTTAAGAAAAACCGCTAAATGCGGGCATCGGAGCTTGATGGCGAAATTGATGACTTCGGAAGCACCATCGATCCGGGGCAAGGCGGCTGTGTTGTATTTGGATGCGTCCGGCGATGCCGACGTTGTGCTACGCATGCTAGGGAAAGAGAAGTCGCTGTTCGTCCGCTCACTTCTCTGGAAGGAACTTCGGGCCGTTCCTAATGCGTGCAACGATTCCGAACTGAGAAAATTACTCGGCTCCGAATTCGACGAAAACAGAGCCGGAGTCACCGCGATCTTGGCCGGCAAATCAAAAAACCCGGATAGCGACCAAGCGCTACAAAAAGTCATCGGGGACCCCAGCGTCATTGTACGGATGGCATTGGCTAAAGCCTTGATTGATAATGCCCGTGGCGCACAACTTTTGGCACGGCTATCCAAGGACACTTCCACCTCCGTCCGGGGGATGGTCGCCACCGCGCATTCGCCACCAAAGATTCTGAACACTCTTGTAAACTTAGCCTCCGATCCAGACTCCGAAACGCGCCGTTTGGCTATTTTGTCGTTGGGATATTTCAAAAGCGCCACAGCGGTGGGAGCCGTGATCAAGGCTTTTTCCGACAAAGACGAACGAGTCAGAACCGCGGCGGAAAATGCGATCGCCGCGATATTTCCCGACGATGAAACCAAGAAAAAGATAGGGGGGGAATTACTGGATAACCTAAAGTCCAGGCATTCCGCCGTCACGGCGATAGGATTGCTCAACGCCAAGGAGTTTGCGGAAAAAGTAGAGAAATTGCTCGCTAGCACCACCGACGAGGACCTTTCAAGAAGATGCGTCGAAACGCTTGGGAAACTTGGCTACACCAAGGCATGGCGAACTGTAGCCGCCAAGGCCAACAGCAAATCTCCTGGTGTTAGGCGAGCCGTGGCAACCGCCTTGGGAGTATTTGCCAAGAAACCCTCCTTCGCAGTTTTAGTCAAACTTTCCGAGGATCAAACAACGGAAGTAGCCAAAGAGGCGTTGTTATGGATGGGACGTATTGGCGACACCTTTTTCGCCCCGGCCCTGCTAAAGGCGGCCAAGCGTATCACGGGAAGCCCCGATATCCGCTCATACGCCTGTTGGGGACTCTCGAAAGTGAATTCCACGGATCCTCGCGTCACGCAGTGGCTACGTAAAATCGTCCTAACCAAAATCATTCGGATCAGGGGGGGGCAAATGATTTTCGATATCGACTACTCCCGCGCCTCCGCGCTTCTAGCTTGTGTGGACATGGGCAAGGCTGGAAACGCCAACGCGGCCGCAACCGCCCGGGACATTCTGAAAGTCGTAAACAATACCAGCGACGAAACGTTCTCCACGGTGGAAATCAGCAAGTATTTGGCTGATTTGTTCAGGCAAATAGACGCATATGCGAAAGGGGAGAAAGCCACCCCCCGCCCTATTCCCACACTTGAGCCGGAATTGACCGTTAAAAATATCCACGAAAAACGGCGATGAGCAACAGCACTTCAGCTTGGGACAAGGCCCGCGGATTGGTGGAAATCCTCAAAACGAAAGGATACTCCGCGTATTTCGCAGGAGGTGCGGTAAGAGATCTACTCCTGGGAGCAACATCCAGTAACGCCGACATCGATATCGCGACTTCCGCGACACCGGAGCAAGTTATGGAACTGTTTCCGGAATCGTTCGCCGTCGGGGCCGCGTTTGGTGTCGTCAACGTCCTCGTCGATGGAACGCCCTTCGAGGTAGCCACATACCGCTCCGAAAGGGGATACGCTGACGGACGCCATCCCGACGAAGTATCCTACTCTGATTCGCCCGAAATCGATGCACTAAGGCGGGACTTCACCATCAACGCCATGTTTTTGGACCCAATTTCCGGGGAGGTGCGCGATTTCGTTGGGGGCAAAGAGGACCTCGACCGTGGAATCATCCGCGCCGTGGGAAACCCCTCGGAACGAATCGCCGAGGACTATCTGCGCATTCTCAGAGCAGTAAGATTCGCCAATCGATTCGACTTCAAGATGGACGATGGAGTAACCGCCGCCATATGTGCCAACGTCAAAGGATTGAACAGTCTCTCCAAGGAGCGCGTACGCGACGAGTTGAGCAAAATGCTGACGGGGCCGCGGCCGGGACAGGCATTACGCTCACTCGCCGATATTGGAGCGTTGGCGGTGGCAATACCCGAAGTGGATGCGTTTAGAGGGATCCCCCAGCCCAAACAATACCACCCCGAAGGTGATGTTTTCGAACACACCGTTTTGGCTCTGGATGCCGTCGCGGCACCGGACATGGAAACCATGTGGGCGGTCCTCCTGCACGATGTCGGCAAGCCAGACACATTGCGAATAGGCGACGATGGTGTTGAAAGATTCCACGGGCACGACTGCCTAGGCGCGGAAATCGCGGACGGGATTCTCAGACGATTCAAGTTTCCCAATAAAACCAGGGAAACGGTCGTCGCCGCCGTGAGTGGACACATGCGACTAGCCCACTCACCCAAAATGCGCGAGGCGAAGCTCAGACGGCTTTTGGCGGCGCCATCGTTCCCCGTCGAGCTGGAACTACACCGTGTGGATTGCGCCTCCAGCCACCGGAAATTCGACATCTACGCATTCCTGCTCGACAAGCTGGCCGAGGTATCGAATCAGACCAAGCTACCACCTCCCCTTCTCAACGGAAGGGAAATCATTGCTATGGGAGTACAGGAAGGTCCAGATGTCGGAAAAATCATGGCTACACTAACAGATATGACGCTCGAAGGCGCCATATCCTCGAAAAACGACGCTAAAAATGCGATCCTCTCGATACTCCGAAACAAGAGCACGGACTGAAATCAGCCGAATATCTTCTCCAAGTCGTATCTGGAATGCGCCCCTAAAGCGAAAAGAGTCTTCGCATGTGTTATGCCCTTGAAGTTATGGGTCAGCTCATCGGCGACGATGCTCGACAGGCGCTCGTTGTCGGAAACTCTAATTATCGCTACCAAGTCGTATTCTCCGGCAACGGTGTAAACCTCTGTCACTCCATCCACTTCCAATAGCGAGTCAACTGTATTCTTCAGCTCCGACCTCTCGACGTTGATGAGTACCACGGCGGTTACCATGCGATCTCCTCCTTCCGTGTTGCATAAAACGGACAACTTTTCAAGGCGGCGCCAATCGGTGGCGATGCCCAGTGTCTTATGTTAGGGCCTGCTGAATAATTGGCAAGCGCTTTATCCTTTATTATGCCGCGTCTTTTTGTAGCGCCGGCTCCGGAGTCTCTGCGCAACGGACCTTTTCACTTGTTCACTTTTTCTTTCGAAGCTCCCATCATTATCTTAGGGAGGTCCATTATCGTCTTAGCCACTTTCACCTTTTTGTCCGCAGGGATTTCAAACAGGTGCTTATCTGGAGCGACATTCAATTTCACATCCTTGTAGGTTGTCCGGGATATTCTCGTCCCAGCTTTGCTGTACTGCTCCACCGAATAAACAAACAAATCGTCTTTACCTATATACAGTTTTGTCATCACTGGGATATTCGCCGTCAAATCCATCTTGTTCTTCCGAACTATTTTTCTCATATCCTCGGAAAGCGATTTCAGGATAAAATCCGCGGCGGCCTTTATGCGCTTGTCAGACATTTTGGTCGTTACCACAAAGCACTCCACATCATTTATCTTGCCGTTCTCAACGGAATACGTAACGTCATCCTGGACTTTCGGCAACTGCCCAATATTCGCCATGGCGTTCGCTTGCATTTTTGTCATATAATTAAGTTTAATGGCTACATCTCCAACGATATACCAGTGGCCTTGACTATTGGTGATAAATACCATCGGGGGAATATGCGCCGTCTCCATTCTCATGGAAACGGTGCCATCGGGATTATTCAGGGCGTAATATTTGGATGTCATTGATTTCCCGGTTAGATTCTCGGTGAGCATTGTGGCAGAATAACCTTTCATCCTCTTCATAGTCTTTCTAGCCTTCTCCAGGAGCATCTTCGCCTTTTCGGAGTTGGAAAGCTCTTTCCCTTTCAACGATGCGTCGTCTCCGGCCAAAACCACCTGGAAAAGCGCGAAAACCGCACAGACAACCAGTCCCGCAAAGATTCTTTTCGAATTCATAACCAAACCTCCTTAGAAATAACCTACGACGGGATACCCGTACGTATTTCACGCAAATTATCGAACACCTCCACAGTGACTTCAAGCTCTCCTCGCCCAGAGCCCAGCTCGACACCCGCCTGGTTGGCGCCGTGGAAATCGGAGCCGCCGGAAATGGCAAGCCCGAATTCCGCAGCCACGTCCAAAACCGCCCGAGTCTGTTCCGGCGTGAATTGGGTGTAATAGGCCTCGACACCATCCAGCCCCAATGGGACAACCGCCTTGAGCACTCTTCTCATAAATGAGCGGTCTCTGCCTCCGCGGTGGAGTGGATGCGCCCAAATGGCCAAACCTCCCGCCGCATGAATCGCATCTATCGCCCTAACCGGTGATGGCAGAATTCTTTTGCAGTACGCCGGTCCGTTCCGGTTAAGGCATTTGTCAAACACCTCCTGTGGCTCCGAAAAATAGCCTTTGCGCACAAGGATTTTCGCTACGATTGGACGTCCTATCGACTCGCCTCCAGCCTCCTCGAGAAGCTCCTCGATAGTTATACCAAATCCCAGCCCACGCAATTTCTCCACAAGTTGGTCGTTGCGCTTATTGCGGTTGCTGCGTATTTCGCGCAAAAGTTCGTTCAAAGGTATGTTGTCGCCATCAACAAATAGACCAACTATATGAAGTTCCTTGTGGTCGAAGTCGGTGGAAATCTCAACTCCTGGCACAACCTCCAATCCAGGACAGGACGCTCCCGCTTTCAAGAACTCCGCCACACCGGAAACGGTGTCATGATCAGCCAACGCCACAGCCGCCAAACCTATTTTGTCGGCTAACTCCACTATCTCCGTTGGGGTCAACGTACCATCGGAAGCCACGCTGTGCGTGTGCAAATCCACGAATTTCCTGTCGAAACAATGACCCAAACCGCACACTCCCTAGCAAGCAAACCCCATGCCCCGTCCGACTCGGAAAAAGTCCGGAACGTATAAACTTAGGGATACAACCACTTCAACGGAACACCCCAAGCCAATTTCTTCAAGATATGTTTAAATCTCGCGCCAAGTCCGCGGTTGTCAAGTCAATCGGAAGAATTCCCCCCTCCCCTATTGTCCGCGCGTATTTGGAACAGGCCTCCGCCACTTTTCGAGGTTGCCAGCCTTTTTCAAACAACTCGCCGGCAATGGCGCTCCAGTTCTCACGAGCCACTCCTCCGTGGCCTTGCGCATCCTTTCAGCTAGTTCGGGACGCTCCTCCGCTATGTTCTTCATCTCGCCTGGATCGGATGTCAAATCGAACAATAGTGGCTTCTCTTCGTTGGCGATATAACGGTAGCGCCCGTCGAAACATGACTGGAATCCCTCGATCTCGCTGAACGCGTATTTACGTTTGTACTCGCCATTGCCCGTGAGAATTGGCAGAAGGCTTGCGCCGAACAACATGCGTTTGCCCTCCTTGGACGCACCAACCAAATCCAAGACGGTGTCGTCAATATCCATCAACTCCACAGGATGCCTGTCCACCACCCCCTTTCTGAATTTGGAATATGAAATAACCAGGCAGGCGTTAGTTATCTCGTTGAATACCGACCCCTTGTGGAACCTGCCGTGGTTTCCCATAAACACGCCTTGATCGGAAAAGAAAAATATCACGGTGTCGTCCTTAGCGCCCATAGCCTCCAATTTCGCCAACACTTTGCCCAACATCGCATCGACAAACGAGACATTTGCCGCCATGCCGCGCCTATGCTCCTCCACCGCATTGTTATGAGCCGATCTATTGTCCTTAAGTAATCCCTCGGGAATATCCTCCCCGAAGCGATTGGTCAAAGGAGGCGGAATTTTCTTGCCCTTGTAAAGGTCGTGGTACTTTTGGGGCGCGTCATAGGGACCGTGAGGACAGGACAAATTCACCCACAGGAAAAAGGGCTTCCGACGGTCCAAATTGCCAAGCCATTCGATAGCGGTATTCGTGTAGAAGCCGTCCAGGTAGGCATCTTCCGGCAATGATGTCACCTTCGCCTTGGTTTTGCAGTCGTTCAAATACGTCTCCCATAAGCCGCGTTTCTTCAGAAAACTAAAATAGACATCGTCCTTGACCTCCTTCCCCCGCAACGCCCGATTGGCTAGCATGGCGCGTCCCAGGGAAGCCACGGCATAGTCGAACCCCATTTCACTCTCCAGCGCCTTAGCCACGGACTCGCCGCGTTTCGTGCGTGGTGGATGAACATGGCATTTTCCAACCCATGCTGTTGTGTATCCGGCGCGTTTCACCGCTGCGGGAATCGACCATATTCCCTTTTTGAGGTCTCCCATCTGCCCATTTCTGTAAAAGCCGAGATTATGGGGATATAAGCCTGTAATCAGGGAGTTGCGCGAGGGACCGCACATCATTCCCTGGCAAACAGCGTTTGAAAAATAAACTCCGTTTCTGGCAAGCGAGTCGATGTTTGGCGTCACCATAAACTTCCCCCCGAAGGCTCCGACAAACCGATACATCAAGTCGTCCACCTCGAAGAATAAAATATTGGGGCGCTCGTCCGCCGCATGAAGAACTGCGGCGGTAGACGGAACCGCCAAAGCTGCCGCAACGGCTATTTTCGCAATCTCTCGTCCGTTACCGCACATCGAAGACCTCCAATCACCCGTAACAACTCTTTGAAAGACAACTGGCTGGCGACATCGCCACACTCGAACATGACGCGCCGCACCATAATTGTCAAACGATCTCGCCCACCGCCATATTGCCTTGAATTTCAGCGAAAACAAAGTTTGAAAAAATATTTAGCCGTAGCATATTGCCCCTCTTTCAAGCGCCTATAGCTCAGTTGGTAGAGCAAGTGACTCTTAATCACTGGGTCCCAGGTTCGAGTCCTGGTGGGCGCACCATTTTTTGGAGTCAGTCCCCGTGGCCACAAGTGCCGCGTCGGCTATTTATCGAGGATGCACTACAATGGCAGGAAAAACACACAGAATAGCGGTATTGCCTGGTGACGGCACAGGTCCCGAAGTAACAGCGGAAGCGGTAAAGGTGTTGAAGGCCGCCGCCGATAAATTCGGGTTCGAATTGGACATGGAGACGTTCGACTGGGACGGCACCCGCTATCTAAACACTGGAGAAGTCCTCCCCGAAAGCGCCGCCGACACCCTGAAGAAGTTCGATGCCATTCTTCTAGGGGCCATCGGGCATCCGGATGTCAAACCAGGTATTTTGGAAAAAGGCATCCTCCTCAAACTCAGATTCGAATTGGACCAATATATAAACCTCCGTCCGGTGAAGCTATTTCCAGGCGTAGAGACACCGCTGGCTGGAAAGACCCCAAAAGATATCGACTACCTCGTAGTCCGCGAAAACACTGGCGGGCTGTACACGGGAATCGGTGGATTCACAATGAAAGGGACAAAAGGCGAGGTGGCCGTCCAGTCAATGGTTTACAACCGCGTCCAAGTCGAGCGTTGCCTTCGCTACGCATTCGAGCAAGCCATGAAACGCCACACGGCGGACACCCCTTGGAAGGGCCTGAGCGAAAAGGACAAGGCTGCCGGAAAAATAGGCCAACTGACGCTCTGCGGCAAGACAAACGTCCTCACCTACGTCTACGACCTTTGGGACCGCGCGTTCTATGAAATAGCCGAAGACTACCCACAAGTTAAAACCGACTACTGCCACGTCGACGCCACTTGCATGTGGATGGTCAAAAATCCGGAGTGGTTCGATGTCATAGTCACGGGCAATATGTTCGGCGACATCATAACCGATCTTGGAGCAATGACTCAAGGTGGGATGGGTATAGCGGCTGGTGGCAATATCAATCCAAATGGTGTGAGTATGTTCGAGCCAATCGGCGGATCCGCCCCCAAATACACTGGAATGGGAGTCATAAATCCAATGGCCGCAATATGCTCCGGCGCAATGCTACTCGACGAAGTCGGAGAGAGCGAAGCGGCAAAAGCCGTGGAAACAGCGGTTGCGAAAGTCACTGGCTCGAAGCTCAAATCCATGGCTGCAGGTAAAATGGGATATTCCACGAGCGAGGTTGGTGACCTTGTCGTTGAAAGCCTCTGATTCATCCAGCCCGCGGACCGCGGATCCTCCGTCGGCCCCTGTGTGGAATTGATACGGACAGTGCCCTAATAACACGCCGTCCATGGTTTGGTTGGCTCAATCTCAGGAGAGCGGTAGATGCGTCGCTTCTATTGCGAAACCATCAATACCGGCACGCTTCCGCGGGATTCCTTTCCGCAACGCGAATCGACGCATCTAAGAAAAGTTCTAAGAGCGTCCGCCGGTGACAGAGTGATACTCCTCGATGGCCATGGTGCCTTGGGCGAAGCCGCAGTTGGAGAGGATGGCGAACTCTTCGTGGAAAAAATCTCGCGGGTTCCGCGTCCCCGCCTTAAATTACGCCTTTTCTCCGCAGCCCCTGCGAAACACGCTCTAGACCACATGCTCAGACAATGTGCCGAAGTGGGAGTGTGGAGCGTCCACTTGATAGCCACCGAACGTTCAGTGGCGAAACCCAGCGGCAAAACGGCATTCGAAAGGATGCGGCGCATCATAATCGAGGGATGCAAACAATCAGGCAACCCTTGGTTCCCGGAAATCGAAAACAAAACCATCCCCTTCTCCGAAATGCTAGTCCGCCTGAAATCCATGAAACAATCGTACTTCGGTGCCACGCGAACGAACACGCGCGAAGCGAATCCCCCCCCACAACATAGCGAACGCGACACGAATGTTGCGTGGATTGTCGGCCCCGAGGGGGGATTCACGGAATCGGAGGAGAAGCTTCTAGCGAAGGCCGGCGCAATCCCTCTCTCTCTAGGCCCTTGGACTCTACGCATCGAAACCGCAGCGGTTATAGGAAGCCACCACATACTAAGCCCCACTAAATAGGGCTCACTGAATAATTGGCAAGTGCTTTATTTTCATAGGGTTAAATTCCTTTTTAGCAGTGTCGTCTCCAAGGCTTTGGTAAGGGACCTCCCAGAAACCTTGGAGACGACTAACGATTTGAGGCATTTGCCAATTTCGCGAAAGCCGGAAACGCACCGCTGATCACGTTGCCTTCG
>WFSE01000008.1 GCA_015486135.1 Lentisphaeria bacterium | reverse complement strand
TTGCCGGGGTGTCTTTGTCGGTCAGGAACGCCGCTTTGACGTGGGCGAGAAAATGGTTTACGCCGATGATGGGGATTTCGTTGGCCAGAGCCAGGCCGCGGGCGAAGTTGACGCCTACTTGAAGCGCCGGCATGAGTCCGGGGCCGTTGGTAACGCATACAGCGGCGATGTCATCGAGCTCGGCGCCAGCTTCGGAAAGCGCCGTGTCAACTACGGGGTTGATGTTCCGCAAGTGTTCTCTGGCGGCCAGTTCCGGGACCACGCCCCCGTAAACGGCATGTTTCGCGACCTGCGACGCCACGACGGAGGAGACGACCACGCGTTCCTCCGCGACAACCGCGGCGGCGGTCTCGTCGCAACTGCTTTCAATTCCCAGGACGAGGTTGCGGTTGGAGTTTCCGGTTCGCGCCATGTGAAATCCGTGGTGGGATGGGGACGTGTCACGTCAAAAGGTGCTCGTCCTCAGGTTTGTGGGATTTGCGGTGCCACTTGAACATGGTCAGGCCCCAAGCGAAGAGGGCGGTTATGGCGATTCCCCGGATACCGAACATGACATGGGCGGCGACATTGGCTTTCCCTGAATAGAATTGTTTGACAAGATTCGTGGCGGAGAGCGAGAGGATGATAATCAAGACGGTGGGGGTGATGTATTTCACTACGAATTCCCATATTTTCGGGAGGTGGACACCGCCGGAATCGTTGACATGCTTTCTGGCGACGGCGGCTTTCATGATCCATGCCACTAGGATACATTCCAGCAAACCGCCCAGGACTAGCGCTTGGTCGGCGTAGGGGTTGACAATGTCCATGATACTGGAGCCCGCGCCAGTGACGTAGGTCATACTGCCGAGGAAACCGGCGACGCAGAGGAAGGTGACCACCCCGCCTCGAGATATTCCGAATTTGTCGGTCAGCGCGCAGACTAGAGCTTCAACGAGGGATATGGCCGAGGATATTCCGGCGACGACCAACGCGAGGAAAAACGCGACACCGAAAAGGTTTCGCCAAGGCGCGTCGAAAGGGAGTTTGGATATCGCGGTGGGGTAGACGATGAAAGCAAGTTTGCCTCCGCCGGATGCGACATCGGCGACCCCGACACCCTTGGCGTGCGCCATGAAGCCGAGCACGCCGAAGACCGCCAATCCCGTGAATATGGAATACGCGCTGTTCGCGATGCAAGTCCATACGGCGTTACCCACGATGTCGGTTTTCTTGGGAAGATAGCTGGCGTAGGTAATCATGATTCCGAATCCGAGTGAGAGGGAGAAGAAAATCTGTCCGAAAGCCGCGGTCCAGACTTTCCACGCGTCGGGATTCGAGAAGAGGTTTATCTTGTGGAAATCGGGTTTGAGATACATCTTTATGCCGTCCATGGAGCCATCGAGCCTCAACGCCGCCACGACAAGCACCGAGGTGAGGATAAGGAGCAGTGGCATGAAAACGAGGCAGGCTTTTTCGATGCCGTGGTTGACTTCCCTGTAGCATATAAGCCAGCAGACAAACCAAACAATGGCGGTGGATGCCGCCACCCTGACGTTGAATCCCCCCATTACCGAGGAATCCCCGGAAGCTTTGAGATAATGATTGACGAAGAACTTCGCCGTGTCGTCGCCCCAGCCCAAGGAAAAGGAAAATACGAAGTAGTCCAAGCACCAAGCGATGACCACGGCGTAGAAGAAAAGGACGGCCACGGTCGCCACCATGGGTAGCCACCAGCCAACCACTTCCCATTTTTTGCTTATTTTGAAGAAGGCCAGCGGGGTGGAGCCTTTCTGGCTATGTCCCAACGCGTATTCCAGAATCATCAGCGGGATACCCGCGACTAGAAGGGCGGTGAAATAGGGGATTAGAAACGCGCCGCCACCGTTGTCGTAGACGGTGTAGCTGAAGCGCCAGATGTTTCCCAATCCTACAGCCGAGCCTATGGCCGCCAGAAGGAAGCCCAGCCTGCTACCCCACAACGCTCTCTCGCCTTTGTCTCCCATGCCGCTTCCCATTTTGCGATTTGCCCCAGTCCGATGAATATTGGCGGAATACCGCCGTTTCGAACGCAATTTAACCGATTTGCGCGCTCTTGCAACCTTTAGGCGTGGCATATGGCAGGAGGAGCTTGTCAAAAGGCTTTGAGCAGGGTAGATTTCCAAAGGTCGCTTGGATAGCGGCCGTCCATCGTTGTTTGTTCATGGCGTAAGGGAGGAAGTATAGTGAAGCATTACAGGAAAGAGCTATGGTTTGAGACGTCCACGCGAAGGGCGTTTGTGAATATCACGCCCGAGGTGGCTCGTTGCGTCGAGGAGTCCGGCGTTCGGAACGGGCTGGTCTTGTGCAACGCCATGCATATCACGGCGTCAGTTTTCATCAACGACGACGAGAGCGGTTTGCACCACGACTACGAGGTTTGGCTAGAGAAGCTGGCCCCGGAAAAACCTTACTCGCAATACAGGCATAACGGGTTCGAGGACAACGCCGACGCGCATATGAAGCGCCAGATCATGGGGCGTGAAGTTGTGGTCGCCATCACCGACGGCAAACTTGACCTGGGGCCTTGGGAGCAGATATTCTATGGCGAGTTCGACGGCAAGCGTAGGAAACGGGCGCTTGTGAAAGTTATCGGGGAATAGTAGATGCGTTTTCAATGTCCATTCTGCTCCTACCATATGCGGGGGATAACACCCTCGATACTTGGCAAAAAGGTGCGTTGCCCCGATTGCGACAAGACATCCAGACTGAGCACCGACCCATATGCGGCGGGTAGAATCATCGGCGATTTTATCATCCAGCGCCGACTTGGAGTAGGCTCCATCGGAGCTGTTTATTTCGCCCACCAGATATCTTTGGACCGGCCGGTCGCCTTGAAAGTGCTCTCGGAGGAGTACACCAACGCCAAGGGGATAGAGGCGTTTCTCAAAGAAGCCCGAGCGGCGGCGCGGTTGTCGCATTCAAATCTGGTGCAGGCGTTTGGCGTTGGCGCCGAAGACAACGCCTGCTTCATGGCGATGAGTTTCATAGAGGGGGAGACGGTAAAGGACAAGATAAAACGCGAGGGGAAAATACAGGTTGACGAGGCGTTGCATATCGCCCAGCAAGTTGCCGAGGGGTTGTTTTTCGCTTGGAGCGAAGCCGGTCTTATCCACCGGGATATCAAGCCCGAGAACATAATGCTGACCAAGGACGGAACTGTAAAGCTGACCGACTTGGGCTTGGCAATCACGGAACGGGAGTGGCATCCGGACATGGAGATTTCCGGGAGCCCGTCATATATGAGTCCAGAGCAGTTCACGGGAGAGAAGCTGGACACCAGGAGCGACATATATAGCCTGGGTGTCAGCCTGTACCAGATGTTGTCGGGGAAACTCCCTTTCACGGGGGCCACGTTGAAGACGGTGGCCAGACAGCATTTCTACGAAGCGGCCAAGCCTCTGAACAAACTCGCCCCTATGATTCCAGCGAAAGTCGACGCGTTGGTCCAAAAGATGATGGCGAAGAACCCCGACGACAGGTTCGCGAACATGGAGGAGCTCCTCAAGGCGATATGGGAGGTGCGCCAGTCCACGGCACCCGATAAAGAGCTCGTGCCAAGCGTCCATACCATTTCCATCAAACGCCTCGACTATGGCTTGCAGGAAATATCCAAGGAACGCCAAAAAATAATGGCGGACGGGAAAAAACAGGAGCAGAAAACACGCGACATAATTTTCCGTTCGCTAGCGATAGGCGTTCCTTTTCTGGCGCTTCTGTCGGCGATGTTTTTCTTCATGGCCTCTGGCCACCGCGAGAAGGAATTGGCGGAGGGCAAGAGGGTTGACGCCGTTGGCAAGGCCGTGCGGTCGCTCTCCAGCGACAAGGAACATTTGGAGGTTTCCAGGGATATCGACCAGCTCGTTTCGGAGTTGTCGGATCCGCGATCCGATTTTGAAAGGGAACTGAGGACTAGATTGGAGTTGTACCGGGCGTTGTTGGACAACCGGAAGCTGGCGAAGAAAGTAAGGGAACTCGAAAGCGATTCGGTGGTCGCCGACAAGAATTTGCGGAAACTGATCAGCGACAACGAGGAGCTGTCGATGAAATTGCGCGAGATGGAAATCGCCTTGGACAAGCGCGAACAAGAGTGGCGGCAAAAGGTCAAAGGGTTGCTTGCGGCCCGAGCGGATAACGAGTCCGGCAAGTCGAATAAAACGGCTGGGGCGGACCGCCATACCGCTTCCCCTGATACTTCGGACGAGACTGGCAGCTACTGGAAAGACTGTGTTCGCAGAAAGGGGATTTTCTTCCCCGTGGTCAAATCCAAGTTCGCCGAGGCCAGGGCGTACTTGGAGGTTATGGCGATGAAACATCCCAACGATACTGTTTGGTTTGACGAGCTGATGAAAATGGTGGATGATCTGGAAAGGCTTCAGAAAGCGCTCACGCTGAGTGGAACCAAGTACGCTGGGGTGCAATTGCGGGAAGGGAAAGTGAAGTCCATACTCGGTGGTAAGATAGAGTATGTGAACGGGAACATTACCGGAACGGTAACGTGGCGTGAATTGTCGCCTAAAAGCGTGGAAGCGATTGCAGTAAGCGTGTTCCCCAACCTTCCCCCCAAACGAGCCAAGGCTTTGGCGGCCCTTTTCCGCGGAGACGCCGCCAGAGCGGCCGACTTGGCTGGTAGCGATAGCGAGTTCGCAGCGATTCGAGACGCCGTTTGCGAATACAGATTGGACTTAATCAGAATCCACAGAATCCTCGATACGAAACGCGCTAAAGAAGAGGCGATAGCCTTCCTCAGGGACATGGCGTCGTCTCCGGAGACGCAAGCGCGGTACAAAGCGATTTTGAAGAAAATGTTCTCGGAGGAGTGAGGGCCTAATCGCACTCCGCCGCGCCGAAAACACCTGCGATACTGGTGCGTCGCGAGGACAAAAACCCACGGAGAAAACGTTATGCGCAAGCCGGTGTCCATTGGAAATGGAGTGAGGATCGCGATGCGGCATCCTCGCTCCGGAGCGAGGATACTGGCGAAAACCTTGGCACTGGCGCTAAATGACGAGAAGTGGATCACCCGCGAGTTCAAATTCAAATTTTGCGCTATGTTCGTCGAGAATCTTATCGACGGCAGCGTGGAGCGGAGTATCGATGCCACGTTGTTGGAAAAGGTTAGGCGGCGGCCATTTCGAGAGGGGATCGCACTGTTACGGAAGAGACCGGAGACGGGAATGCGGTTCATGTTGGCTATAATCATGGAGGAATTGAGGGAACGGCAGAAGCTCGACGATGCGGGGCAACGGGAGTTCTACGAGGAGCTTTTGGCTAATTTTTTCCCGGAGTTTCATGTTTCCGATTTCCTACCGGATGGAGACGGCAATGTTGTTCGAAGCTAGGATACAAAAAAACGAAAACCTGCGGGAAAACTATTTTCGGATTGACTTCGCAACTCCCTTGACCCCGGACGATGTTGCGCCTGGACAGTTCGTCCATGTTGCGATTCCAGGGCTCCAGGATCGGCTTTTGCGCAGACCTTTCAGTGTGTGCGACATTTCCGAAAGTGGAGTTCTATCGGTGGTGTACAAGGTGGTTGGAGCTGGCACCAGCCACCTTGCCGAGTTATCCTCCGATGAGTCGTGCGGTATTCTGGGGCCCCTCGGGCAACCTTTCACGCCGCCGATGTCGGGCGAGACACCGGTGATTGTCGCCGGCGGTTACGGAGCGGCCGCGACGTATATATTGGCGAAACGCTCCCCCTCTCCGGGAAAACTTCTTTTGGGCGCGCGAACGCAACGGGATCTGCTCATGCGACATGATTTCGAGGATTTGGGCTTTGAGGTTATGGTAGCGACCGATGATGGTTCGGAGGGAGTATCGGGGCTAGTCACCGACCTGTTGAGAGAGGAACTCGCCGATGAGAGCGGCGGTCGACGGTTTTACGGATGCGGTCCCGAGCCGATGCTGATGGCCATGGCGAGAATTCTAGACGTCGCCGGGACACACGGGGAAATTAGCCTAGACCAGCTCATGTGTTGCGGTGTTGGAGCGTGCTTCGCATGTGTCGCCAAGGTCAAGGATTCGGAATCCAAAGATGGTTGGAGATACGCGCGGACATGCGTGGAGGGGCCCGTCTTCGATTCCAGAAACATCGTGACGTGACTGGAGCAAAAAAAGCGGGAACCTGGCCCGTTGAATCATGGGGGCTTACTCCATTTCTGGCGTGGCACGTTTGACACCATGTGGGCCAAGACCTATCGTCTTTCTTGGGAAAGAGGATTGTAGCAGATGGAAAATCCCGAAAAACCTGAATGCGCCGATGGGGTAGCGGACATCTCCGTGGACGATGCCGACGAGAAAAAAGCGGCGTTGCGGCAACTGAAAAAACGAAACAAGCGGTTGAGAAGAACCACATATGTTCTTCTCTCGGTGCTGTTCGCGTTGCTGGTGGTGAATATCATTCCCGGGGGACGAGAGTTCTTCGTGAACGCCCTCTATTCCTGTCTGCCCACAAGTCCCAAAACCCTTGAGCTTTCCGGAACCCCGCGTGAGATGGGGCGGACACATGGCGAGGAACGCGCCTGGGCGATAAAACTTCTGTGCGACATCTATATCGAATCGGTAATATGCAATGGCGACGCGTCCGTCTTGAAATCCAGACAAGCGGCGGCGGAAGCTTTGTTTGCCAAAATCGCGCCGCGCTGGAACGAAGAGATATCCGGGATAGCCGAAGGCTCCGGGGTCTCCGCAGCCGACTTGAAACTGGGCAATTCCTTCCTGGACCTAGGATACAACCACTTAGGTTGCCGGGAGGTGGTGGCGTTCTCGCAAAACGCCGTCGGCGGCCCGAGGTTGTTACATGCGCATAACCTCGATTGGGATAATTTGGGCGGCATAGGCAACTTTATCGTAACGATTTTCCGGACTACCGGATCCGACGGGCGGTTTTCAACCGTCCGCATTGGCTTTCCAGGTATGGTTGGCGCATTAACCATTATCAACGAGAAAGGGGTGTCGTTGGGCTTCAACCAACTAGGCCAGTCCTCTGGCGACGTGGAGGGGGCGCCCGTTTTTATCGCGATGCGGGATATCGCCGAGACCTGCTCCTGTTTCGATGAGGCGGAAAAACGAATTTTGTCGTTGCCAAAAGGAATGCCGTTCTGCATTACTCTCGCCGACGCCACGCAGTTGCGCGCCGCCGTCTACGAACGTACCGATGATGAGACAATTAAGCGACGCATGGCGGTGGATGGAATCGTCGCTGCCGATAATTATCACTGGTGCGGATTGGATATGAAAAATTGCGCCGTTGATTCAACGGCTAGAAGCGCCCGCATATTCCGCGACGGCACCGCCGAGTCCGAACCCGGCGGGGACGATCCGCCTCTGAAAAGATTGAAATCCGTCATTAGAAACCCGGACGTTCTTTTGGGATGCAATATCTATAGCGTGATATTCGACTTTAGACGCAATAGCATGTATTTAGCCGCGGGAAAAATCCCGGCCGCCAAGGGCAAATACGTTCGCTACAACCTTTTCGGCGAGGGACATAACAGCGGAAGAAATCCGTAACCCTATCTTCCCTTTTCTCTGTTCGACTTATCCTTGGAAGTGGCCTTGTCCGCTTTCCTGGTGACAAAATCGGAACGTTTTTTCAACAAGGAGTCGATTTGATATTTGGGGTATTCGAATATCCATTTGGAGACTTTCTTCTCCCGTTCCAGTTTTGCAACCAAGGCCTCCCGCCGCTCCCGCCACCTTTTATTCGCCTTTTCATCTTTTTCCCCGGACGCGGGTTTTTCGGGGATATCCGCCGAGATATTGTATTTGAGATAGCCTTTGTCGCCTTTTACCGCCACACGGATTTTGTAGACGAAATTATCACCGGTCCGGACCACCACTGTCTTCGCTTTGTCGAACAGCTTGGCGACTTTTTTGGAATCCAGGGCTATAACATCATTCAAGCGCATTGTCCTGAACGCGGAAGTCGCACTGGACATGAGATACGGTTTGGGGCTCTCGTCTTTGGACATTCCGTCAAGGATCCAGGGGGCACTCAAAGACATCCTACGTATTTCCCACTCTTTCTTTGAATTCAATCCTAGCAACGCCACGGAGAGAACATTCGTCACCTTGAGCGCCTGATCGTCAATCCACGCGGCGGGATCCGGAATAGCGTTAGGCAACGCGTCCGAAACCAGCGCCGGAGATTTAGAGCCATCGAGCAGGACATACCGTCCGTCCGGCTGCACTCGCGCGCCATAGGGATTGTCGCCCTTGCTGGGAGGGACATGCGGATCTCCTAGAATCAATCCAAGCATTACATCGCCATTGGCGTTGCCAATCCGCAATTCCACTCCGCTTTTCTTCGCTTTTGGATTCGGCTTTACGAGTCCAAGTTCCGCAAATTGGGATTCAACAACACGTGGCCGCTGAACAATCTCCAACTTCGTCAATTTCAGGAGGAACCGCCTTACTTTGTTGAAATTGGCGGGGAACCCTCCCCGTTCATTGACAGTCCAGCCATCCTTTCCCCGCGATATGGAGACGGTCGCCACCTGGCCTTTCAATGTCAGGTTCGCTATGGAATTAACGTTCAAATCCTCTATAAGGGGATTTTTGACTATGGCGTCCGTGCCTCGCTTCCAAGTGGCGTCGCGTTTTCTCGAGACAATGAAAAACAACGACACCAAGACCACCAGCACCGCCGCGGCAATTGTGAGTTGACGATTATTCATTTTCCACAAACACTCCCGCTAGTTTTCCCGTCCTAAGGCGCCCTTATTTGGCACCTCCACGCTTCCGTCTTACTATGGCTACGACTATGCCGAACAGAGCCACCAGCACCGGCATAAGCAAGATATTGATCCATTCCAGAAAGTTTTGCAACGCGTCTATTTCCTTCCGGAACTCTTTCTGCACCTGCTTGAGCTCTTTCCGGATTCTCACCTGTTCCTTTCGGAATTTCCGGAGCTCCTCCTGTTGCTCCGGGGACAATATCCGTTTTTGCGACGCATGTTTCTTTTGGCGTTGCAGGGAATTCAGACGGTCTCTCGTCGCTTTGAGTTTGCCTTCCAGTTCCAGAATCTTCGCCTTGAATTTCTTTTCAGCGACCGCCTCGCGCCGCTTGATCTCCTCGAACGGGCGTTGTATCGCGGGACGGCATCGTATGCCTATCATATCGCTGTCACCGCCGAGGTAATCAACAGTGTTGAGACCGAAATTAAGGTTGTCGTTAACTGGCAGGAAGACCGTTTGACCAAGAATATTTTGAGCTTGGACGCAGAACTCGTCGTATAGCATATCGGCATCACCGACGAGGACAACAACGCCATCCTTGACGGACTGCGTAAGTTGCCCGTCATTCTTTTTGCCGTCGTTTTTAGGAGTATCGTCGGGCTTTTGGTCCTTGGCCACGTTGGGAGCCTCGCCTTTTCGCTTTCCGCCGTCTTTTTTCCCGGCTGTCCTTTTAGCCTTCCACGGCGGGCCGTCTGGAAACGCCGTTTTAAAATGCCCGTGGAGTCGAACGGCCAGCGGCCGCAACTTGCCTGTGGAGACGAATTCCCGGAATGATTTATGTGGTTCGTTGGCAATAAACGTCCCGACCGTTCCAGATTCCTTTGTCGTATGAATCAGAACGTCCTTCTTAATTCCCCTCGGGGGCTTCCCTGGGAATTCCCCGGCAAACATCATGCTTACCTGGTCGAGCTGAGCCGTCGTCACATCGTCAGGATCAAAGCCTTGTTTCGTAATGTCCATAACAGCCACGTAGTTAGCCTCCGGGCTGCCGGGACGCCTGAGCTTACGCGCGAACACCGCGTCGCCGACGACGCTACTGGTGGTGTATCCCATATTCCATGCCGAGAGCAGTTTGGGCATAGAGGAGGAAGTGGCGCTTATCAGCGACCGATCGGAGCGCGCCATAGCCTCGGCGATGAAGCAACGCGGATCCAAAAAAGCCGCCACCCTTCCTCCACGCAACAAGAATTGATCGATCGCGTATTGCGCATCATCCGTTATTCCCGCCGGATCGACCAACAACAATACATCTATATCTTTGTCGATTTTTCGTGTGTCCAGGCGCACTTTGCGGACTTCGGCGTTCTTCTTCAACTGCCTGATAAAGAGCCATGGCGGGGACATTTTGAATACTCCGCGCTGCATCATGGCTTGTGTCGGGGGACCACCAAGCACTGGTAAAGCACTCATGACACCCACCACCAAATTCTTTGTTCTGAACACCTCCGATATGGCGTTGGTTATATCGTATTCGAGCATGCTTTCGCGGTTTGGAGAGAGGAACGGGATCACCGCCTGTTTTTTTCCGCAGGAGATCGCCACGCCCAAATACACTTTGTCTCCAAACGTACCGAACATCTGCCCCGCGATACCATCCATTATGGCGGAGTCCTCGGCGTCGGAGAAAGGTTTCGGATCGTACTTCTCCAAGGAGACGCGCCCTTTTCCCGCTTCCTTGTATTCGTCTAAAAGATCTTCGACGCGGTCGGCGAAATTCTTCAACATCACCGGCATTCTAGTGTTGGAGCGCGAACAATAGAACTTGATTGTTACCGGACGGTCGATTTTCGCCAAGATCCGCTTGGATGCCGCGGAGAGTGTGTATATCTTGTTCTCGGTGAAATCAAAACGCGATTTGACCAACTCGTTGAATATGGCGTTGCCGAAAACCACCGCCAACCCCACAACCAGCGCGCCAACCACAGTCGACATTGTCGTTTTGGAATAGCGCTTCAGCGAAAGCGCAGTCAGGAAAAGCGCGAATCCCGTCACCGACAAGAAGTAGAGCACGTCGCCCAACACAACTATGCCGCGTAGCATGTTTTCGAAATGAGGCATCACGCTAAAAGCGGCAACCGTGTCAATCAACTCCGGAGACGCCCAATTCACCAGCATATTGGTCACAGGTGGCCATCCAGCGATATTCAGGAAGAAGCAGATAACTACCGACACGATAAAACTGACAACTTGGCTCTTGGTTATCGAGGAGGTGAAGCTAGCGACCGCCAAATACGCTCCCGCCATCAGGAAACTGCCAATGTAACCGCAAATTATCTCTCCCCAGTCGGGGTCCCCCAGATAGCAGACCGTCACTACCAATGGAAACGTCAAGGACAACGCCACTCCTATCGTGAACCATGCCGCCAGGAATTTCCCCGCAACGCATTCCCACACCGTCACGGGCATGGTGAACAGTAATTCGTCGGTTCCCAGACGACGCTCATCGGACCATAAATGCATTCCCACCGCTGGAACGAGAATCAAATAGAGCCACGGATGCCATGTGAAAAAGCCCCTCAACGTGGCATCGTTGGCTTTGAAGAAATCACCTATCATGAACGTGAAAAATCCAGACAACGCCAGGAAAATAATCACGAACACGTATGTCGCCGGGGTAACGAGATACCCAGCGAGCTCGCTCTTTGTTATCGTTTTAATGTTTCGTACGGACATCGCCAAACTCTCCAAAATTTTTTGTATCCTGTCAAGCAACGTAAGGCCACGGTCATGCGGCCGTCCCGTCGCCGAGTGTCAATTTTGCGAACACTTCGTCCAAATCGCCCTTCTTGGAAAGCTTTTTGAACTCCTTCGGAGTGTCGTCGAAAACCTTCTTCCCCTTATTGATGAGGAGCACCCGCGAGGTTACAGCTTCGACCTCCTCCAGTATATGGGTGGATATGATTATAGCCTTGGTCTCCCCCATCTCCTTTATCAGCCTGCGTATTTCGCGCTTTTGGTTGGGGTCCAATCCATCGGTAGGCTCGTCCAATATCAGTATCTCCGGGTCGTGAATCACGGATTGGGCGAAACACGCCCTATGCTTGTACCCCTTGGACAGCGTCTCGATTTTCTGGTGTTCCACCGGTTTAAGAAAACAACGTTCCACGATTTCGTCAATACGTTTCCGCTTCACCTTACCGGAAAGGCCCCGAATGTCGGCGATGAAACCGAGAAATTCCCGGACGGTTTTGTTCATGTACAAGGGGGCGTTTTCGGGAAGATAACCGACTTTTTTCTTCACCTCCAGCGGATGCGACATGATATCCGCGCCTCCCACGGACACGGAGCCGGAAGTAGGGGGGAGAAACCCCGTGATAATCCGCATCATGGTCGATTTTCCCGCGCCGTTGGGCCCTATGAATCCCAACACATCGCCTCTCTCCAAGGTAAACGATATGTCGTCCACCGCCTTTTTCTCTCCGAAAATCTTGGTTACGTTCTTGACGTTTATCATTCGCCACTCCTTGTTTCCGGACTGCTCTCCCAAGGTCGAACTCGCCCGTATGGGCTCGGAACGCACCTTTCCAGCTTAGACACCGCCGCCAGGGCTTTGTTCCGTGGGATCGGCCGGTTTTCCGGAAAAAATCGCGCGCCCGACGACGAGGAGGAACCCCAACAGTAGCCACCAATACCGAAATTGCAAAGCCTTTGCGGAGAATAGAAAGGGCAAGTGCCTAGCTGAGATGCGAAGAACGCAAAGAAAGATGGGGAATAGGTTTTTACCATGTAGGGAATGTAGGGGGTGAAGCAAGCCCTAGCGAGGGAGAAGAACCACTGATGGACACGGATTAACACGAATGGGGAAGGCTAGAAATGGCGTTGGTTTTCTTCCATAAAAGCCTTTTTCATCTCTGTGCGCAGAGATGAAAAAACTTCGTGAGCTTCGTGCTCTCTGTGGTTAAAAAAGTCTTAGAAAAAACCTTCGAAAACGCACATGAGAATAGCTTAGCGCACAATGTCAATGTTGCAGACTTCAGGTCCGTGTTTTTTGCGTCTCTGCGAGGGATAAAATCGTGCGAAGCGCGTTTGAGCCGCAAGCTCCTTGGAGTGTGGCACCCCTGTGCCGCTTTGTATTATTCGGCGTCGCGGATGGGGGACGCAGCACTCAAGACCCAGGACGGGGTATGCAGGGTAGCTGTCGCGTTCCCGGATTTTTCCCATAACGTCCCATTCTTCCCATAAGTCCCAACCCATGCAGGGTCGAACCTGTGTGTTCGCCCTGTCCAGAACACCGAGAAGCACCTTAACCCAATAATTCTTAAGCACTTGCCAATTATTCAGCGAGCCCTATATTCGGGTTGGCGATTTGTCCGCCACAAACAAACGAGGTTGAGCCGCTTATGCGCATACTGTTGACATCCTCCAATACCGCGTCGCACCCCTATCCGGTGTTTCCCCTCGGGTGCGCCGTCGTGGCGAAGGCGTTGAAAGCCGCCGGCCACGAGGTGGAGATTTTCGACGTGATGGCCGAGACCGGGGGCGACCCCAGTCTGGAAAACATCGGAAAAGCGCTGGAGATGCTTGCCGAGCGGCTACGCGCGTTTTCCCCTGGGATGGTTGGCATATCCATACGCAATATAGACAACGTGAACATCCTCGAGGAGGAGACCTTTTTGGATATTCCCAAACGAATGGTGGAGGTTGCTTGGAGTGTTCTGCCCAGGGTACCGGTGGTGCTGGGAGGGTCCGGCTTCTCAATCATGCCGGAGACGATGCTTGAAAGGTTGGGAGCGGATTACGGTGTGGCGGGGGAAGGGGAACATGCGGTTGTGGAGTTGGCGGCCGAGATCGCCGCAGGGAAGCGCCCCCCCAAAGGCGTCCGGAAATCCCCGCCGCTCGGCGGCGATGAGGGAGATGGCTGGCGAATAGTCGGGGCCGAATATCCAGGCGACCTTCTAGGCTTTTACACATCCAAGGGGTCCGTGGCTCCTGTCCAGACCAAACGAGGCTGTCCCAACCATTGTGTTTACTGTTCCTATCCGTTTCTCGAGGGACGGGCGATTCGATGCAGACCGCCATCGGAAGTTGTGGACGAGATGAGATTCCTCCGCGAGGAGCGCGGGGCTGATTTCGTTTTTTTCACCGATTCCGTTTTCAACGACGCGGAAGGGACGTACTGGCGAGTTGTAGAAGAGATGGAGAGGAAGTCTCCCGAAGTACCTTGGACGGCGTTTTTCCAACCATCCAAGGAGATCACGCCCGACATTGTGGAAAGGCTCTCCGCCGCTGGTCTCCACTCCGTGGAACTCGGCGTGGACGCCGCCGCCGACAAGTCGTTGAAGGAAATGGGCAAGGGCTTCTCCTTTGATTTGGCGAAGCGCTGCAACGATATTTTCACCGACGCCGGGATCGCCGTCGCCAACTACTTCATGATGGGTGGTCCCGGGGAGACGCGGGAGACCATAGAGGAGGGGATAAATAATATCGCATCCCTAGAGCGCGCCGTATCTTTTGTGTTTCTAGGAGTCAGAATATTGCCAGGAACGCCGTTGCTGAAACTCGCCATCGAGCAAGGAGTGGTTACGCCGGACACCGACTTCACCTCCCCCGTCTATTATTTTTCCCCCGAACTGGACCGGAAATGGTTGGAACAACGCTTGGACGAGACGTTGGCGCGGATGAAACGTTGCGTCTATCCTCCCAACTCTATGGATGCGGGGATAGCCCTCTTGAGGCGCATGGGATACCGCGGAAACCTATGGGAAATGATGCTTCCCGGCAACAACAAGGCCCCCGTCACCGACGGAAACACTAAACCCGAAATGAGAAATCCGAAATACTAAAAAGGGGATATCCAGGGGCAGTTCCGCACGTTGCCTGATAATGAGTCCCGTTGTTCCTCAGGTAAAACCCCTCCGTGCCACAGACACCGTCCCGGCTTTGCGGCAGGATTGGCGGCGTTAATTTTACCTCGGAGTGCGAAGCATCCTTCCGTTCGCTATGCGAACCCTTCGGGCTTGGCGGAAGGACTTTCAGCAAGATTATTGCCTAGTCACTAACCCATTCTTGACTTTTTCAGCAAGCCCTAACTAACACATCAAAAATGCTCGGGGAGTCTGTTCCCGAGCATTTTATTTTTGAAAGCCTCTATTAACCCTGTCCCTAATTTCTCTATAGCTGCAGAAAAAAATAAAAAAGAGATATTAGATAACAATGATAACAAGAAAAATTATGAGTGACGGTGTCCCGCATTCGATTGCATGTTCACAAAATTATCAAGCACATCGGCCACTTGATTCCCTGGAAAGCCTCTTGACAAACCACAGGAGCAAGCGTACCGTTGGTTGTATGATTAACAGTACGCTTAAGGAGGAAGGCAATGGAGAGGATAAGAGTAACTGACGATATCAGGCCACTATCTACTTTCCGGGCGGAAGCCACTGCTTGCATAAAGCATATTCACGACACGAAAAGGCCAATGGTTATTACTCAAAGAGGTAAGGGGGTCGCAGTAATTCTTGATATAAACGAGTACGAAGCGCTACAGGAGAAAATGGATGTTTTGCAGGACATCTATAAAGCGGAAAGGCAAATAGAGTCAGGCGAGACAGCCTCTCATGCGAAAGCCAAAGAAAACATCCTGGAAAGATTGAGAAATGGACAGTAAATGGACTGCTCAAGCGGAAAACAGGGTATATGATATTGCTTCTTATATAGCGCTAGACAGTGCCGTGGAAGCGGGAAAATGGGTTGACAGCATTTTTGATTACGTCAAACGATTGGAAAATTTCCCAGAAAGTGGCAGGTATGTTCCAGAGCTAGCAACGAGAAAAGATTTAAGAGAATTAGTCTTTAAGAATTATCGAATTATCTACAGAATAGAAACGTCCGCGGTTTATATTTTGACCGTTAGAAATTATAAACAGATATTGCCAATAGATGAAATAGTGCCTATTTAGGGCTTTCGCGGAATTGGCAAGTGCCTCAAATCGCTGGTCGGCTCCAAGGCTTTTGGGAGATTCGCTCCCAAAAGCTTGGAGATGGTACCATTGAAAAGACATTTAACCCGATAATTATTAAGCACTTGCCAATTATTCAGCGGGCCCTGGTGGAACGGTTCGCGGCATGATTGATTTGCAAAGAGGATGTCATCGAATGGATTTCTCTGAAAAATTCGCGCGTGAATACGGGGCTCCCCCAGTGGCGGTGGCATCGGCTCCCGGCCGTCTAGAGGTGCTTGGGAACCATACCGATTACAATGAAGGGCTGGTGCTGAGCGCCGCGATAGCGCTTAAGACTGATTTCGCGATCTTACCCGTTAACGGTGATATATGCGAAGTTCGCAGTGGCGGGGAAAAGCTATCCTTCCCCTTGAGCGCGCTGGACGAGCCGCCCGGGGAGGATTGGGTCGAATACATCAAAGGAGTTTTAATCGAGCTCAGAAAGCGCGGATTCGCACCAAAAGCCTTCAAGGCGGCGATTCAAAGCGACATTCCCCTCTCAGCCGGCATGAGTAGCTCGGCGGCGCTGGAGATTTCGGCGGCGTTGGCTATAGGCGCGGCTTTCGATTTCGAACTACCGCCGGAAGAATGGGCCAAGGTCGGACAAGGTGTTGAAAACAATCACATGGGACTTCAAAGCGGCCTTTTGGACCAGTTTTCGTCCCTTTTCGGGGAACGGAACAAGCTGATACTTTGCGATTTCCGCGATATCCGCGTGGTGAAAACCATTTCAATGCCGGACAATTTGGTTTTTGTTGTCGCCAACTCAATGGTTAAGCACGATCTTGTGGATTCCGACTATAATCTGCGCCGTGAAAGTTGCGAGCGCGTGGTGAAAACGCTGCGGGAACGGAAAGGGATGAACATCTCAGCGTTAAGAGACGTGTCGACGCGGGAAATTGAATTGGCGCGCGACGCTTTACCGTTACGCGACGCGCGGATAGCATCACATGTCACGGGAGAAAACGAGCGAGTGGAACGCGGGGTCGCAGCCCTGGAATCTGGCGATGTTGCGACCTTTGGCGAACTGATGTACGAATCCCATGCGAGCTCGATTAATAATTTCGCCAATAGCTGTCCCGAGCTTGATTGTCTTGTGGAGCTATCCAAATCGATTCCGGGATGTCTGGGAGCCAGGCTAAGTGGAGGGGGGTTCGGGGGGATAACCATCCATCTTGTCGAGGCCGACGAGGCCGAACGCTACCGCGCCCGTTTGGAGACGGCATACTTCCAAAGGATGGGGAAGGAGACCAAAGCCCTTGTTTGCGCAATTGGCGCGGGAGCGTCGGTGGAACAATATCCGGGAAATTGACATGCGGGAATCGCGTTGGAACAATCCCACCAATTTGAAGCGCTCGCCAATTTCAGGGACACGCATTTGTGTGATTTAAAGGTATCCATCCTTCCCCTCGTCCGCTTCCCCTTGCGATTCGAGTCTTGACTTACAGCCTCGGCCAAGCTACATTCGGGTGCAGAGTCAATTGATAACATATTAGCGAGGCATGTAATAGTCCGCATGGATAAACAATCTTCCAGCGTTGTTGAAATAGAGCAGGGGCACCGGTCCGCGATGGCGAGAACCTGGGTCACGTTGACGGTGGTGTTCGCCAGCATGCTAGCCATCAACATCTACTCCTATTTTACGATTCAGCGGATGAACTCCATGACCACGACAATGAGCATGGCGGCTTTAAACGTCAAGGTTAAAGCGCTAGAGGCCAATCTTTTGTTCCGCGAAATATCCAGCGGGGTCTCCAATCGCGACATGAACGATATTTGGCGCATCATCGACGAGGCCAAATCGACGGCGGGCAGCCTGGACCAGGAAAGCGGCGGGCAGACGCTCGCGCAGCAGCTAGGAGTATTCAAAAAAATCCTTTTGAAATGCCACGAGGCCAAAACGCGCAGAATGGACGCAAAAACCGTCACCAAATTGCGCGCCGACTACAACACCGCCTTCCGGCGGGTGATCTCCAGCACCAACGACATGGACCGTTCCATACGGCGGACCGTGGCGAACAAAATGGACACCTTTAAGAAGCTGTACATAGCGTTACTGGTCAACGTTGTCGTCCTTTTCATTTTCATCGTCCATACCTTTTTCAAATACTCGCGGCAACGTTTGGCAGTGGAAAAGCAACTGGCCTCGGCGAAGGACTCTCTGGACTTGCTCATCAACTCCGCGCGCTCCATCCTTATCGCTGTCGATTCCAATTTGACCGTACTAGAATGGAATGCGGCCGCCGAGCGTTATTCCCTCGTTCCTACCGACCAGGCGTTGGGTGGCAATTTACTGGAGCTTTTTCCCGCTCTCGCCTCTTTCAAGTCGACCATAGAGAAAGTGTACCACTCCAAGCACCCCCAGGAACTGTATCGGGAAAAGGTGGATGTGGATGGAAAAATCTTGTTTTTCGATATCTCGATGAACTACTCCAAAGGAATGGACGGGGTTGTCATCCAGGTCGACGACGCTACTGGGCACGAAAAACGCGAGGAGCAACTGAGGCAGTCTCAAAAGATGAGTATCGCCGCAAATCTCATCAAGGGATTGGCGCACAGCTTCAACAACGCGCTTGGAGCGATAATCGGCACCGTGTCAACCATGAAATACGCCGTGGAGAATAAGCGGCCCGTCGACGATATACGAGACGATATGGAGGTGATTGCGAGCTCGGCGGAAAAAGCCGAGGTCATGGTCCAACAGCTATTGTCCCTTTCTGAAGATGTGACTCCCGAATTCAAGCCGGTTGATTTGAACAACACCATCCGGCACTTGATGAAGATATGCGAAAATACGTTGGACAAGCGCGTCGAACTCCAAGCTGAACTGTATGCGGAACCCGCGGTAGTGGTCGCCGATCCGAAACAACTCGAGCAGGTATTCCTCAATCTCTGCGACAATGCGGCCAGCGCCATGACATGCGAGGAGTACAAGGAGGGAATACGCGAATTGACTGTCTCACTTGAGCACGTTGATATTGACGAGGCATTCCGGGAGAACCAACCCTTAGCCACCAAGGACGCCTACTGGACAGTGTCCGTCGGGGACACCGGTATCGGCATGGACAGGAAAACTGTGGAATTAATGTTCGAACCATTTTTCACGACCAAGCCGAACGCCACTGGATTGGGCTTGGCCATCGTCAGTGACATCGTCACCCAGCACGGAGGCTTCATCGATGTCCGATCCAGCATTGGCGATGGCACCATAGTGACCATCTATCTCCCAGTGCCAGAGGAAGAAGGAGCGATGACCGCGCCGGAACCGTCGAAGGAGACGCAATCGGCTCCCCCCTTGGCGATTGAGGACGGCATTGTCATGGTGGTCGACGACGAGACCGTTATGCGTCGCACCGCGGGCAACATACTGACGGAATTGGGATACAAGGTTGTCACCGCTGAAGACGGCGAGGAGGCGGTGGAAATATTCCGGGAAAAACATGACAAAATCCTCATGACGATTATGGATCTTTCCATGCCGAGGTTGTCCGGGCCCGACGCGTACATGGCGATGAGGGAAATTCATCCCAATCCAAAAGTTTTGCTGATATCCGGGTTCAACGACGAGAGGATTAGCTCCGCGCTTAAGATGGGGATGAACGGGTTCATTAAGAAACCGTTCTCCATGGAAGATCTGGCGCGGGAAGTCAATAGAATTATTACATCGTGATGGTTTAAGAAAGGAAAGCTATGGAACTCATTGCTAAAGACACCGATTTCTTCGTGCCCGACGGTTCGACGTTGCGCGATGCCATGTGCAAAACGACGCGGTTGGCGATAACCGCCCACCAAGACGATACGGAGATTGCCGCTTTGCATGGCATTTTGGAGTGTTTCGGTAAAAATGACGAATGGTTCGGAGGCGTTACCGTCACCAACGGATCGGGCAGCCCTCGGACTGGAATTTACGCCAATATCTCCGACAAGGAAATGATGGCGATTCGTCGCCTCGAACAACGCAAAGCCGCGCTTGTAGGGGAATATTCTTTCCACATACAGCTAGGCTACCCCAGCGCGGCGGTCAAAGACCCCGACCTTTCAGACTTGGTCGAGGACCTCGCCACCATCTTGAAAGCGGCCTCCGCGGACGTGGTGTATATCCATAATCCCGCGGATAAACACGCCACGCACGTTGCCACCGCCATCCGGTCGATAGAGGCGTTGCGCCGACTGCCAAGTGACGCCAAGCCCTCCAAGGTGCTTGGATGCGAGGTTTGGAGGGGCTTGGACTGGCTCCAGGACACGGAAAAAGTTCCGCTACAAGTGCCGGGCGGAAACAGCCTTGCCGCCGCTTTGCTCGGAGTGTTCGACTCCCAAATCGCCGGAGGGAAACGATATGACTTGGCCGCAGCGGGAAGGCGCGTATCGAACGCGACCTTTTTCGCATCCCACGACACCGATGAAATGGAAGAAGCCGTATACGCGATAGATTTAACTCCACTCATCGAAAATCCGAATCTGGCTGTCTCCGATTTCGTTCTCAATGCCGTGGACGCATTTAGGAAGGATGTCGCCGCGGCGATCGCGGCTGTTTCATGAAAGCGAGAACCGTCGCCGCTATTTGCCGTTGCGCCATTATAACGCTGTTTTTCCTCGCCACCGCTGTGGGCACCGCATTGTTCATGTCGAACCCATGGTATATCGCGTTGTTCGCGGGCATTGGCTGCATTGCGGGGGCGACCGAATTCTTTTTAGGCGTATTCCCCGAAAGGGTTTTATTAATCCGCAGAATCACCCATGCGGCACTTGCTGGTGGGTTGGTAGTGCTAGCATTGACGCTGGGCATCAATTTCCAGTTTCACCAGATTATCCTGGATTCGGCCCGCGGCGTGGTGACGGGAGCGGCAATCCAGTTTGTCGCCGCCAGGCTAGTGTTACCTTGGCTGTTTGGTAATATTTTTTGCTCGAGGGCATGTTGGGACGGCGCTATATTCGATCTAGCCTTGGCCTCTAGGCATGGGAAAGAACGCTCTCTGGCCCGCCCCCCCCATCCGGGACGCAGAAGTCCCATGGCATGGCTTTACCTGGCGTTTTCCTTGGCCGCAGCCACTTGGGTAGCGTCTATATCGACGACTCACATTGCCCATTCCGCGACATGGCGGTTCGGATTGGAAAACGCTTTTATCGTTCTGTTCGGCCTGCTGGTGTTGCCCAGATTTGGCGGTCGGTCGTATTGCAGACATTTATGCCCGTTCCTAACGTTGTCTGGGCTCGCAGCTAGATTCTCCTTATTCAAAATCGCCCCCGACCACACAGTCGAATGCGACCGTTGCGGTGCGTGTTCCTCGGCGTGCCCCATGGGGATCGATGTCCTCGGAGCCACTATAGAAGGAGAGCGGGTGAACAACCGCGACTGCCTGCTCTGTGAAGCTTGCGTGGCGGCTTGTCGGAAACGGCGCTTGCGTATATCGCCTCCCAGCCTTATCTTACGCGCTTTCGCAAAAAAAGGAAATTAACGATGCTCATATCAGGAATGAACCGTTATTTCGCCAAACACGGCAAAGTAACATTCGGGCTTATCGCAATCGTCATAAGCGTATCGTTCGTGCTCTACCTATCCAGAGTCAGCGTATTTGATCTTTTCCGCCGTACGGGGCCCAAGAAGATGGTGCTGCTAGGGCGGGAGGTTTCGGGCAAACAGAGAATCGAAGCGGCTCGGAATATCGCGTTGTTCGAGGCTTTGAGGAATCCGTCGGTCAATCTTCAACGGATTCCCATCGATCCAAATTCGGATTTCGTCACCATAAACATTCTTAAATTTTACGCCGCACTGGACTTGGGCATCCGCGTGGGAGATAAAAGTGTCGCGAAATTCATCCGATCCGCACCATCCCTACAGACAAAGGGGCAATTCGATATCGCAAAGTACAACAATTTTGTCAAAACACGCCTGCGACCAGCACATTTTTCCAAAGCCGATCTCGACGAGGCGGTACGCCGTAAGCTCACCATAGAACGGTTGCAAGACACCGTGTGTTTCAACATACTGACTACCAACAACGAGTTGCGGGCGGCGTTCGATAGCGCCCGGCAAAAAGCCAAGGCGGATATAATATGGTTTTCGGGCGCGACGTTCGCCAACAGGATAACTCCAAAGTCCGAGGACGTGAAAAACTACTTCTCCTCCCACCGAAAACAATATGCCCATCCCGCCAAAGCCAAAGCTAAATTGGTGGTATTCCCCTACGCTCAATATCGCACCGAAGCCACAAAACATGTAACCACGAAAAATATCGAGGCTTACTATCGAAAAAATCGCTTCATGTATGTACAAGAGGATAAAACCGCCAAAAACGGAGCCCCTGTTTACAAACCCTTGGTGAAAGTGTCGGACGAAATTCGCAAATTGCTTGTCGCCAGGGAAGCGCAAGCGCTAGCGTTCAAACAAGCCGTTCGTTTCGCCGATACCTTGTACGACTCCATGGAGGACGTGTTTTACAACGTTAAGACGCTGGAAGACGCCTGCGCCAAGTGCGCGGCGATTTTCAATAAGCGATTGGCAAAGATGAATTTGAAAGCAACGGAATCCAAATGGATCGCTCTCAATGCGGAACGGCCTCTGGCAAAGGCGTTGGCGGAATTGAGCAAAGACAATCCAGTATCGGAGCCGATTCGGAGTTTGGACGCCGTAACCGTGGCGTTCCTCGTGGACAAGCAGCCCGTGAAACCCAAAACGTTCGCAGAGGCGGAAAAACAAGCGAGAGCGGACTTCGTAAAAACACGTTCCGTTGTTCTAGCTCAAGAAGCCGCCCGTAAAGCGGCGGCGCAATTGGCTAAAGCGCTAGCGGCGGGAACCGATTTTAAAAAAGCCGTCGATAAGTTGGGCCTCAAGGCCGAGTCTCTGCCGGAAATTGGTGTCTCCGTACCACTCAAGAGTCCTCATGGAGCCTTGGTATCGCAAACCATCTTCGACACACACGAAAAAGCCGTCTCCCAGGCACACGGCACCAGCGATGGAGCATTTATCGTCTATGTCGAATCCAAAACGCTCCCCTCGGACAAGGATTTCAAAAAAGAGAGCCGCATGTTCGCGATGATATATAAAATGAGCAAGCAGCAACGCGTCTACAATGCGTTTCTGCAGACCTTGATGGCTGCGTCAGCGCCAGCGAAGAAAGAGTAAGATGGACGACACCAGTGCCAATTTCGCTTTGGGAAGGCATATGACGGTGGAGTTCTACGACTGCGATCCCAATGTCATTGCTGATCCCGAACATGTAAAAAAAGCTTTTCTCGAGGCGGCACGCGATAGTGGTGCCACCGTGCTCGACCATTCCTTCCACATCTTCGAGCCGCAAGGCGTTAGCGGTGTAGTTATCATTGCGGAATCACACTTTTCGGTTCACGCATGGCCAGAACACGATTACGCCGCGGTCGATTTTTTCACATGTTCCGAAGCGATCAACCTCAAAACGGCGATACAGTCGTTAAAATCTTCCCTAGGAGCCGAAGAAGCGGTAGTATCGGGCGACATGACACGCGGCATCGTCTCCAACAACGGAATCGAACGCATGGTACCCGTTTACGAGGACAAAACCCACATATCCACGCTATCGTGGGAGAAAAAGTTCAAGAACAGTCAAGCGTGGGGATTATCCGCCTCCGTGGATGTCTATCACTGTGATTCCGATATCATACGCGACGAGGCGGCGGTTAAAAGGTTTGTTCTGGAGTTGTGCGATAAAATCGATATGAGGCGGTTCGGGGATTGCGTCGTTGTGGACTTCGGCGAGGACGAACGCGTGTCGGGATTCAGCATGACGCAATTCATAGAAACCTCCTTGGTATCCGGGCATTTCGCCAATGCTTCGAACGCCGCTTATTTGGATATTTTCAGTTGTAAGTTTTACGACCCTCGAACCGTCGCGGAATTCGCGGTCTCTTTCTTCAAAGGATCAAATTACAAGATGCAGGTAGCGTTGCGACGTTGACAACCATATTCCAGGTCGTCCCGGATTGGAGTAAACGGTTCCAGACACCTGGGCAATCCAACCAACCAAACCGTTTCATCAGACCGTTTTCAACTTACTTAATATGGACAAAATAGATAAAATTCGCAATTTCTCGATCATCGCGCATATCGACCATGGGAAATCAACATTGGCCGACAGGTTGATGGAGCTTACCCGCACCGTGGACGGTCGCTCCTCCCAGGACCAATTGCTTGACGATATGGATCTGGAACGGGAACGCGGCATCACAATCAAATCCCATCCTGTGAGAATGTTCTACCAGGCCAGCGATAGCCGCGAATACGAATTAAATCTAATAGACACTCCAGGCCACGTCGATTTCTCATACGAAGTCAGTCGTTCTCTGGCGGCCTGCGAAGGAGCGTTGCTACTGATAGATGCCACGCAAGGGGTACAAGCCCAGACCGTTGCCAACGCCCACTTGGCTACAAGACAAAATCTGGCAATCATTCCATTGATAAATAAAATAGATTTGCCCGCCGCCGATGTCGATATGTGCTTGGAGCAATTGGAAGAGGTGTTAGCGATACCGTGCGAAGAAGCATTGCTAATCAGCGCCAAAAGCGGCGAAGGTGTCGGCGAAGTCCTGGATGCCGTGGTAGAGCGCATACCACCACCCAAATCTCTGGAAAACACCTCCAGCGCCGCCGCTCTCGTATTTGATTCCATATATAATCCGTTCCGGGGAGTCGTGAGCTACGTTCGAATCTTCTCCGGGACGTTGAAACGCGGTATGTCGGTGCGAATGATGAGCACGGGAGCGGTGAACGATGTCAAGGAAGTAGGACATTTCAATCCCGATATGACGCCCGACACGGTGCTTGAAACCGGTTCGGTAGGATATGTCATACCTAATATAAAATCTCCCTCGGACGCTAAGATAGGCGATACGATGACCGACTCCAAGGCGCCTGTTGACACCCCACTGCCTGGATTTCAGGAAGTCCGCCCCATGGTATTCAGTGGAATATACCCCATAGACACCGTGGATTACGATCAACTTAAAGCCAGTATGGCGAAGCTTAGGCTGAATGACGCCGCTTTCGCATATCAGGCGGAAACCTCGGCCGCCCTTGGATTCGGGTTCCGATGTGGCTTCCTAGGCCTCCTTCACATGGAGATTGTACAAGAACGATTGAGGCGGGAATACGATATGGACATAATTGCCACGTATCCCAGCGTGATATACCACGTGTACCTGAAAAATGGCGATATGATAAAGCTGGACAACCCAGTGCACATGCCGGACCCCGCCACAGTGGATCATATCGAAGAACCCATCATCCGGGCAAACATTATGATTCCAAACGAGCATATTGGCGATATTATGAGTCTGGTCATGTCAAAAAGGGGGGTCTGCACTCAAACGGATTCAGTGGACACCAAACACGTTATTATAACCGCGGAAATGCCCATGCACGAAATATTAATCGATTTCCATGACAAACTGAAATCACTCACGAAAGGCTACGGAAGCATGGACTACGAATTCCATGGCTACCGAACGGACAAACTGGTCAAGTTGGATATACTGGTCAATGGCGAGCCAGTGGACGCTTTCGCGTCAATCGTTCATATCGACCATGCCGCCGCCAGGGGAAGACTGATCGCTGAAAAACTTAAAGAGGTAATTCCAAGGCAAATGTTCCAAATCGCTATACAAGCCGCCGTGGGCGGGAAAATCGTAGCAAGAGAAACCATACGGCAACTGCGTAAAAACGTGTTGGCGAAATGCTATGGTGGCGACGTGACCCGAAAACGCAAACTTCTCGAAAAACAAAAAGCGGGGAAAAAAAGGATGAAACAGGTAGGAAGCGTCCATATACCTCAAGAGGCGTTCGTCTCGGTTCTGAAAACATGAATACAACCCCATGGAAGTGTTTTCGACGCCGATATGACTGGAAAAGCGGATATTCAACATTTCGGGTATTGGACTTGACACAAATAAAAACAGGCTTAACCTGAAAGCGATAAAACACTTGGCGATTATTCCGAGAGCCACTAACAAGATTTGGAGGACCCTTATGGCGCACCATTTGACATTTGTTAAAAAATTCGTCCAGAAACCTTTCCAGACTGGTGCCGTGTTACCAAGTTCTGTGCTTTTGGCAAAGATGATGGTCAAGGATGTAGGTATAGAAAAAATGAAGGCCGTTGTGGAGATAGGGCCTGGAACAGGGGCCATAACCCCGACTATTCTAAGCTCGATTCCTGACTCGGCGGAATTTGTGGCCGTGGAGATAGATCCGGATCTTTATACCATATTCCAACAACGCTTCCCAGATGTGAAGTCATATAACGCTTGCGCCTCAACAATCAGCGACATTATGCGGAAAGAAAACATCTCAGAACTGGATGCCGTCTTCTCAGGATTGCCTTGGGCGTCGTTCCCGGAAGAACTCCAAACAAAGCTCTTGGACGCTATATGTGACGTTCTACCACCCAATGGCCTGTTCGCCACGTTCGCATACATACAGGGGACCTGGCTACCAGCCGGTCAAAGATTCAAAAAGGTATTGAGAAAACGTTTCTCAAAGGTTGAAAAATCGCCAGTGGTATGGAGGAACATACCCCCCGCTTTTATATACAAATGCTTTATTTGAAATGACCCGGCCAATGATGGACGGATACAACGTCGAAGCGATGCAACACCACCTCGACGAGGTCGAACCTGTGCGGTAGCTGCGGAGAACCTATCTCATTCAGATAAGCCTCCGATGCGCGCACTATCCGCGACCTTTGGGCGGAACGCAGTCCCTCCGCTGGTTTCGCCCCGGTGGCTTGGCTCCGGGTCTTTACCTCCACAAAGCAAATCTGGGCCCCATCCAAGGCTATAATGTCTATCTCCCCAGCACGGTTTAGATAATTGGTTAAAACAACCTCGAACCTCTTTGACAAAAGAGTCTCCAAGGCTATTTTCTCTCCACGGTTGCCAAGGCTTAAATGTCGAGCTGAGGGATGGCGGAACAAAATTTTTTTCATGATCATGATTGGAAATATGTTCCCGAACACAATCGTGTCAAGGCGGTGGTGACAATAACACCAATGTGACAATGTGTTGATAACCTGGAAATAGGTCGTGAGCTCTTTTCCAGTGCCTTGATAACCTATATGGAGACTGACAAAGAATTAACAGGAGCTCGTGGTTGTTTTGAGCTTCGACCATGCTTTATTAACAGTATTGACAGGGTATAATACTGATGTTAAAATCTTTGTCTATACAAGATATATATCAGAGTTGTTGAAAAAGTGAGGTAGCGTATGCAATTCAAGGTTGAGAAGAGCGTTTTAATTGAAGGATTGCGGAAAGTAAATAGCGTGATTGGATCGCGTTCCACGTTGCCAATCCTCTCCAATGTGCTGGTGGAGGCTAAAGACAACTCCATTGTTTTGACAAGTACGGATTTGGAACTAAGGGTGACCACAACGGTTAAGGCGGAAGTGATTTCGCCAGGATCGACAACTCTTCCCTCCAAACCCCTGCTCCTCTGGATTCAGAAGATCGATTCCAGCACTATTGATTTTGATCGGGACGATGGACATCACATGGCTATAAAGGCCGGAACATCGTCGTACACGGCGTTGGGTCTGGCTCCAGACGACTTCCCCCTGCCCGTGGATTTCAACGTGGTAAGGCGACTTACCGTAAAAGGAAGCGAACTAGCGTCTATGCTGGGGAAAGTGTCGTACGCTGCGAGCACTGACGATTCAAGGAAAACTCTCAATGGTGTTTTGTTCGCTATAAAAGACAAGGCGTTTACAACCGCAGCTACGGATGGAAAACGCTTGGCGTTGGTCGAAAAGGTCGCCGAGAATTTTTACGGAGACGATGGTCAGGCCATTATACCTCATAAAACTGTTCATCACCTCCAGCAGGTGTTTGCCAGTGTTGGAGACGATGTATCTGTGGAGTTCGGAGATGCTCAGGCGTCGTTCAAATCAAAGGATGTGTCGGTGTCCACCAAGCTTGTAGAGGGAGCTTATCCCAATTACCGTCAAGTCATACCGGTGTCCTTTTCAAAGAAAATCGAGGTGCCATCCGATACGTTCAGCTCCGCTATGCAGCGAATATCTATCATCGTGGGCGAGAGCGGGGCGCACGTCCAGCTTAAATTTAACAAAGGTAGCATTGAGATTATGACTGTCGGATCGTCTAGCCAGGGAACTGAGATGGTTCCAATCGACTATGACGGTTCGGAGATTACCGCTTCGTTCAATCCAGTGTTCTTGAGTGCGCCGTTCAAATATATTGACGCGGACAAGGTGACGATGCAATTAAACGACGGTTACAATCCAGTGGCCTTATCGTGTGGCGACGGATTTTTATACGTTATTATGCCGATGCGCAATCGATGATTTGTCGCCACCTCCGTGTAGGGTTTTTGGCGTTGGCGCTTGTATCGCCTTGGGTGGTATCCACTCTTGATGCCGACGAAATCACGGTGGTTTCGTACAACCTTTGGAACTACTTCATTGACAATGATGCCGGGAGGACTCCCAAGCCGGAGAGCTCCAGAGACGCCGTTGCCGATACCATAGCTAAAGCCAATCCGGACATCGTGATTGTATCGGAGATAGGTGGCGAGGAGGCTATGGCGGATTTATTAGGGCGATTACGGAAAAGGGGTGTGGAATATCCTTTTTCCATTGTGATGAGCGCTGCGGATTCCACGAGGCGACTGGGGGCTTTCGCCAAGTTTAAACCAGTGGAAGTACGGCAACTCAATACACTGACATACAATCTTAAGGCTAAAAAAGCTTCTAAATACTCCAAACCGGACAAGGTTCCGGTGCTTAGGGGCTTTCTCCACCTCGTATTCGTCAAACAGAAATACAAACTACACGTCATAGCGGCACATTTGAAAGCTAGATTGTACAATCCACACTACAGCCATAGCGATATGAGACGAAACGAGGCTCGATTGCTCAGACGCATAGTTATAGGGATTATGAGCAAGCAACCAAACAGCAACATCCTCGTGGTGGGGGATTTAAACGATACACGGGATTCGGGTACAATAGCGACTGTACGGGGGGATTACGGGAAAAAATCGCTTGCTCTTGTGGATCTGCGTCCGCTTGATACCGATGGTTGTTGCTGGACACACTGGTGGAGACGGCAAGACTCTTACGGAAGGATAGACTACGCATTCGTCTCCAAAGCGCTCCTGCCGGAAATACTGAGAGACAAAACTCGTATCACGCATATTCCGGCTATATGGCTTAAAGCTTCCGATCATCGTCCGTTACGAATCGTTATTGACACTAGTTTGGAACGTTGATGATGAAAACAACTTTGGCCCAAAATGAATAGAACGCTTGCCAATTATTCAGTGAGCCCTACAGTAACAACCCTATGAAGATTCTAAACCTCTACGTTGTGAAAAATTTTGTGATCGTGCTGACTATGTCCATCATTGTCGTCACGTTCGGTATTATGGGGGCAAACGTACTGAGGGTATTCGAGGCCATTTCCAGAGGTATTCCCCTGTCCGATGCGTTTATATGCTTTCTATTTTATATGCCGTTCGCATTGTCCATAGCTATACCCGTGGGGGTTTTCGTGGCTACAATGCTGGTGTTCGGAAGGATGTCCGCCGATAATGAAATCACCGCCATGCGCGCATGCGGAATATCCATTCTGCAAATCATTTCCCCCCTGATAATATTGGCGGTGATATTGACGTGCGTGTGCCTGCTACTTCAGCTGGAGGTGGGGCCCTACTATGCGGGGAAAAGTAAAATTATCCTTAAGACAATCGCCGTAACGAGACCTTTGTCCATTATCGAGCCAGGTACGCCTATCGATTACGAAAACAACAGCATATACATCGGAGATAGAACCGACGGAAACAACATAAGGGACATACAAATTTTTCAATTCGATAAAAATAGTGGCAAATTGAGGAAGGATGTCACGGCGGCTACGGGAAAAGTAGTCGTGAATGAAAAAAAACAATTACTCACTATAGAGCTTTTCGACGCGTCAATAGTCCAGCATGCCGCCAACGGCAAGCGACCCGACAGAACTTTCAGCGAACGGTTTCAACTTTCCTTGGATTATGGCCGTAGATTCAACGAAATCAGAATAGGAAAAAGAACCCGCGTACTGACTTTAAGCGAACTGTTCGGGAAAACCATACTATATCGCAAACTTGGTCTCGATACGACTGCTTTGGACATTGAATTGAACAGGCGGATAGCTTTTGGCTTGGCTCCGATTGCGTTTCTATTACTTGGAATGCCTTTGGCTATCAGAACGTCGCGCCGGGAAACCTCTATTGGCTTGCTCATCGGGGTGGTTTTGGCGGGTGCGTATTTCGTCACTATTATGGTCTTTCAAGCGTTCCACAAGTTTCCGCGGATATACCCGCAATATATGCTGTGGCTACCAAACGTTCTCTACCAAGTTGGTGGAGCTATCGCTATATGGAGAATAACTAGACGGTGAAAACTTCCGGGGAAGACCACGGAACGTCCCAAAGGGGACAACACGCCATCGAGGTGGCGGGACTTACCATCGGATACGAATACCCCAAGCCAATCTTGGAAAATATCAACTTCAGGGTCGCTTACGGCGAGATATTCATGGTGCTAGGGGGGTCTGGATGCGGGAAAACCACTTTACTTAGGCATCTAATAGGCTTGTTGCATCCTTGGGAAGGGGATATTCTTATCAAAGGCAAAAGCATCGTGCGGGTGAGCGAAGCGGATAAACGCCGTGTTATGCGTTCGTTTGGGGTCCTTTACCAGTCAGGGGCCTTGTTCGGATCGTTGTCGGTGGGAAAAAACATCGCCCTGCCACTGGAAGAGCACACGACGCTTTCGGAAGAAATGATCGAGGCCGTGGTGGAGGATAAATTGGCCTTGGTGGGTTTGAATGGATTCGAGAATTATATGCCCTCGGAGTTAAGTGGCGGTATGCGTAAAAGGGTTGGGCTGGCCAGGGCTATGGCCTTGAACCCCGATGTGTTGTTTTTTGATGAGCCGTCGGCGGGGTTGGATCCAGTCTCGGCTGCCCAGCTCGATAGACTTATTCTCAATATTAGAAAAGAACTGGGTACGACAATGGTAATCGTTACCCACGAACTCGATAGTATATTCGCTATTGCGGATAGGGTGATTATGTTGGATAAACACAAACACGGTATCACGGCCGAAGGTGATCCGGGCACATTGCGGTGCCGGCCACCGGACCCTTGGGTCAAGGAGTTTATGACTAGGTCGGGACTTGAAAGGAAACCTTGCTGATGATTAAGGACGCTTGTGGTGTTTTCGGTGTTTGCGGCCATCCAGACGCCGCCGAGTTGACTAGGTTGGGCCTTTTTGCGCTTCAGCACAGGGGACAAGAAAGCGCTGGCATCTTCTTGAAGCGCAACGGTACATGCGAATGCCATAAGGGGATGGGGTTGGTCGGAGAAGTATTCCGAAAATTGCCAAAGGAATGGTGGAAAACCGAAGGCCAGGAAATGGCCATAGGACATGTCCGATATTCCACCAGCGGAAAATCAACCGAGGTCAACGCGCAACCGTTCGCGGTCGAATTTGATCAATGGCATCTTGGCGTGGCCCATAACGGCACGTTATCCAACGGAGCTTTTTGGCGCAAACGACTGAAACGATCAGGTGCGATCTTCCAGGGAGACCTGGATACTGAAATCATACTGCACTTGGCATCGCAGAACCATCAGGAAGGCGACACGCCTTGGGCTTCGTTGGAATACGCCCTGCAACGCGTCGAGGGGGCTTTTTCCATCCTGGCGCTGTGCGAGGACGGCATGATGGCTGCACGAGATCCAAACGGCTTCAGACCACTGGCTTTGGGGCGGATTCGGGATACCGGCGCTATAGTGGTGGCCTCCGAAACATGCGCGTTCGATATGATGGGGGCCGTATACTCCAGGGATGTCGAACCAGGGGAACTCCTGTTCATTAAAAACGATGGATCCATGCGTTCGGAATTCCTGCCTCCGAAACCGCGCAAATCGCATTGCATCTTCGAACACGTTTATTTCGCCAGACCGGACAGCATGGTGTTTGGAGACAGTGTGTATTTGGCTAGGAAAAAGTTTGGCGCGCGGCTAGCGATGGAACATCCGGTGGACGCGGACGTGGTAGCGCCAGTGCCCGACAGCGGAACCTACGCCGCTTTGGGATTCGCCGAAGCTTCGGGAATACCATTTGATGTGAGTATCATGCGGAACCATTATATTGGTAGAACATTTATCAAGCCTTCCCCGGACGACCGCAGAACCGCAGTGAACATGAAGCTCAATCCCATACGGGAAGCTGTGGAGGGTAAAAGCGTCTGCCTCGTGGAAGATAGTATCGTACGCGGTAACACTAGTCGCGAACGTATCAGAACCTTACGGGAAAGTGGAGCGAGAGCCGTGCATATGCGTATCAGTTGTCCGCCGCACAAATGCCCTTGCTTCTATGGTATTGATTTTCCCAGCGCGGAGGAGTTGATCGCCCATTCAAATTCCATAGCCGAGATCGCCGGACAAATAGGCGCCGATTCCTTGGCGTACCTCTCTCTGCAGGGTATGCTGTCATGTGTATCGTGCCCTGCCGAAGATTATTGCCACGCCTGCTTTTCGGGCGAGTATCCTGTCCCAGTCACCCCTCCCTAGGAATTTGAGCCCTGTTCAGGAAACCCTAATTCGGGCCCTCGCGTAACGCATGTAACCTTTACGCTATTTGCGACGAATGCATTCACAACGGTGGAAATAATTCCATCAAGATATGGCCCCCGACTCCATGGTGGAAACGGGAAATGGTTAAAAGGAGGTAGTGCTATGAGATGGTTCGTGATGTTGTTGGCGGTAGCCGTGTGTTCTTGGGGCGCGTCCGTTCAAGCTGAGGGCAAGGGCGGTGGATGCGACAAGGATGGAGACAAAGGCAAAAACTACAAGGAGCATTTCGAAAAAATGGCCAAGGAATTGGGCTTGGACCAAGCTCAAAAGGACAAGATTAAGACCATACATGAGCAGTTCCGCGCAAAAATGCAGAAGGCGGAGGGCAAAGATGCGAAAAAGGCTGTTAGAGACGAAATGTTCAAGGCCATCAAAGAGGTGTTGACACCGGAACAACGCACCAAATTCACCGAGCGCAGACAAAAATGCCAACAGGAACGCTCGGGTAAAGGTTGCGAGGACAAAGGCGAGAAGTGCGGTAAGGGCAATAAAAAGGGCCAAGGCGGCAAATGCGGCAGGGGCAACAAAAAAGGCCAAGGTGGCAAATGCGGTAAGGGGGGCAAGGGAAAGAAAGGCGGTTGCAAAGATTGTGATAGCTGAAAAGGCTTGACTTGATACACCCAACTGTTGCCAAGCGGCAAAGTTGCTTATGAAAGCCCCGCCAAAATCTCGGCGGGGCTTTTTTTATTCCTTGGCTATGAGAATTTGAACGGGCGATTTCGGGTGGTGGTGGTGTTTTCAATTGCTGCGTTTGGTTGACTCGGGGGGATAGGCGGACTATTTTCGTGGGAGGTTACGCGTGGCACTGCTCTTGCCTGTGATGGTGCCTAGGAACGGAGATTATGGAACGAACAAACAAGCCTAATGGCGATGGGGACAAGCGAATCCGTCTTTTCGTGTACGGAACGTTGATGGATGATAGGCGGGTGGAAATGTTGCTGAACCGGAAGGTCCAGTCGAGGAAGGCGACCCTCCACAATTTTCTTCGGGTGACCCCCTCTTGGAGCTTTCCATTCATCGTGAAGCGCCACGGCGCCGCCACCGTGGGACGCGTCTTATTTGACATAAACGAGCGGGAGCTTCGCATTCTGGATGATTTCGAGGACGAGGGGGTGATGTATCATCGACGTCACGTCGTGGCGCGTCCGGACGGCGGCGGTCGGATTCGCTGCCAGACTTATGTGGGTGACATAAAAGCCATAAACGAGAGGGTGAACCCGGAGGTCAAGTTCGAAGACCGGTTCGGCCAGTATGTGGAGAGACGCATCAACACGCTTTTGGAGGGGATGTCGCCGGGGCATTCCACGATTGACCGCAAGGTTTGGCGCGAGCTTATGGGATCGGCTGTGGATGGCATCATATTGTCCCATTTTGACGGCAACTACGTTTGCGAGTACATAATGATAAAAGCGCTGGAGGAGTCGCGACCCCCCAGCTTAAGCGGTGTTCTCAAAAACGAGGCGTTGCGTCCATACGCCGGCAACTACATGCATTTGGCGTGCCAGCACATGGTTTTCAATCAGTTCGTGGATAATATACGCCGCGCCCATCCGGACGTGGTCCGCGTAGCCAGGAACTATTACCAGCATGGCACGGCGATATTGATAGGGATGATGTTCTACAACAGTATAGCCGAGGCCGTCGCCGAGGCGTTCGACGCCGAGGGATTGGGGGAGATAGTGGAGGGGCGCGGCTACCGGGATTACGCTAGAATTGCCATAGGGATAGCCGACGACTTGTACGACCAAAGCGCTGTGGACGGGCTGACATCCTACATCCAGACGCATTGGAATTCAGCGCCGACTCCGCTTGGAGCCGAGTTGGAGTTCAGCGATTTGGGGAGGTTCGCCATAGATGCCGAGCCTGGCGACGACAAGAAGTACGACGCGTTCAACTGGTTTTGGGATTTCGACATGTTCCACAGGGCGTGGAGGTTGGGAGGCCATGTGGATTCGCATCGGCACACGCTCATAGGGCATAAGCGCCATCGCGGATTTATGGAATACGCCTTGGGGAGGTTCGATATTCTCGGGGATCTATCCCTTCCCTTGTTCGACTCCACTTGGGCAATGTCGCGTTTAATAAACGAAGCTGTCCGTTTTTTGGATGTGGCCCCGCATAGTCTGCACGTTTCTATGGAGCTTTCCGGGGGAATGCATAGGCATATAACCGACACTCCCCACGAGGAGGAGGATTTGGCGTGCCTTTTGTTGTTGGGTGGCGATATTGGTCGCGAGCCCGACGGGATTGTCCGCGAACGCCGCGTTTTCAACAACGAACTCGACACCAATTTCAAAGGGGCTCTCCATTTTTCCGATAGGAAGCATCATTTTTTCAAATCGGGTCAGGAAATGGAGGAGGCTTCCGACGTGTTGGAATACAAGTTCATGCGTCTTTTCAAGGGGGAGCACGATTACGAGCCCCTTATTCACGCGCTGAAGGGCTATCAATTCCATACGCATGCCCGTCCCGTCAAAGTTGGGGGTCCCAGTGATCCGGAATTGCCGGAGCAGTTGTTTCTTAGGCGTTGGTCCGCGTCGCCGGAGCCTTTGGACGACCGGGCTCTGGACGCTTTCGCGGAGAAGGTGGAGCTGGGTTTGTTGGAGGAATCGGCCCTTTCCAAGCCGGATCAGCGTTTGGTGCGGATATTGGAAACATTGCGCGACAAGCTTGGCGACGCCAACGAGCGCTTGAAGGCTCTACTCGACGGTAACGATATGGGATGATATCGAGACGGCTGTTCACAGGGCGCCAACATGCTTTTTTTCAGGCAATATCTCGAAGCCCGGTTTGGCAAGGCGCTTTTCCGCGTGCCGATAGACCCGCCCTTTCCGTGTCCCCACCGGGTTTCAAATCATGGCGCGGGGTGTTTGTTTTGCGCTGATGACGGTGCCAGGGCGCGGCATTTGCGAAGCAATTTGGACGTGCCGGAGCAGATTTCCCGAGGGGTGGAATATGTTCGTCGCAGGTATGGTCGGGATTCCGGATTGATAGCGTATTTTCAGTCGTTCACGCCGACCAACGGACCTGTGGAGGAGTTGAGGCGATTCTATTCGGAAGCGCTTGCCCTGGCCGATTTCGACATGGTTGTGGTGGCCACGCGCCCGGACTGCCTGCCACCCGAGGTGTTGTTGTTTTTGCGGGAACTAAACGAGGAGATTCCCTTGTGGGTCGAGCTTGGAGTTCAAACGTCCAACGACGCGACATTGGCGGCAATGAATCGGGCGCATGATTTCCAATCGGTGGTGGACGCCTCCGCGGCGTTGGCTTCCGCGGGCGTTCGATCCGCGGCGCATGTTATTCTGGGGCTTCCTGGAGAGGGGCCGGATGATTTCCGCGGGACGGCGGACGCGATTTCCGCATTGCCATTTTCGGCGATAAAGATACATAATCTGCTTGTGTTGCGCAAAACGCCTTTGGCGGCGGAACTGGAGAGGCAGCGGCGCGGGAACGGCACTCCCGGATTTCCGGAAATACGCCCCATGAACGAGTACGAATACGCCGACGTTTTATCCATTTTTTTGCGTCATATCCCCAAGGAATGGCCAATTATGCGTCTTGTGGCCGACGCTCCGCCGGAACAGATAGTCGCGCCAAAATGGTGGATGAGCAAGGGGCAGTTTCTGGAGTATTTCAAGGAGCGGTTCGGAGGGGGCTCCACCATGGACGGTGTAGTTGGGATGCCGGAAGTGGCGACGGGGGATGGTTCGCCCACCCTCTACCATCCCGCGTACAAACAGCATTTTCATTCGGTCGCTGGCGCGGCGACCG
>WFSE01000007.1 GCA_015486135.1 Lentisphaeria bacterium | reverse complement strand
CGGTGGAAAAAACCAAATGAAAAATGGTTGGCCGATTTGCATAGCAGGCGTTCCAAGCTTGGCTCGTTCGCCTTGGGGGAACTCCTGATGGCGTGTGTCAACGCGCATGACCCGGCTCGCTCCTGGGATGTGTTGGAGGCCGTTGTCAAGCGGGCGAAGAGGGGGCCTAGTGGCGTTTGTTGGCCATCCGACGACGGCACGCGATTGACTTCGGGGCAACTCCAGGCGACCGCCGTGGCGCTGAAATCCATCATCGCCGTTGATCCGGATAATAAACTTATTCCAAGCGCTGTTGGATATATCTTGAACTCCGGGAAGGGGGGACGCTGGGGCTCCACGAAGGACAGCGCCGCAGCTGTCGACGCCTTGTCCGCCTATCTTGTGGCGCGGGGGAAGAGGGCTCCAAATAGACAGGTCCGGGGAACCGTCCGCGTGAATGGCGGCGTTGAGATTCCTTTCGTTGTAGAGGACGTTTTCCCGTATCGGGTCTCTCTTCCCTCCAAGGAGTTGAGCCGCGGTTTGCGCGTTGGAAAGAATATCGTGGAAATTAAGGCGGACGGTGGCGCGGACTTGGCGTATTCCGCGATATTGCGGTTCGAGAGTAGGAAAGCCGCGCTCAAGCCAGCGGATAACGGCTTAGCGGTCCGCCGGGAATATTTTCCGCTGACCGCCCACGGGATGCCAATAACGAAAAAGGCTCCGTTGAAGTATGGCGCCTCTGTCTCCGTGGGTGATATCATGCGTGTTGAAACCACTGTCGATTCATCGATGGCCCAGCCAGCCGTTTACGCGATGGTGAGAGTGCCGTTCCCCGCTGGTTGCGAGGTCGTGGGCTGGGACAAGAAGCAGGCGTCCCATGTCGAGATCCACGACTCGGAGGTGTTGTTTTTCCTGGACAAAATTCCTTCGAAGGGCGTGGTGTTGTCGTTTGACGTGAGGGCCGAGACCCCGGGAGTGTTCCATGCCGCCCCCGCCACCGCGGAATTGATGTACAAGCCGGGAATCAACGGTTATTCGGCTATGTCCAAATTAGCAATCAAGGGGAAGGTGGGGAAAAACGGCGTGAGTCCGTGAGTCTGTACCACAATTAACCTGTTTCTAAGTTTTTCAGCCCTGAGGGTTCTGGGAGGTATGGGAGAAGACCCCTTCGGGGTAATACAAAGCGGCACAGGTGTGCCGCACTCCAAAGAGCCTACGGCTCAAAAGCGCTTCGCGCGATTTCTCCCCTCTTCTCTGCGTTCTTTGCGTCTTTGCGAGGCAATATCTTCTTCTTTTCCTCGCGGGGAGTTGGCAGCAGGGGGCGGGATTATGATTTTTTCGTGCTGTCGCGCAGGAAAGTGGGAAAATCCGTTTGTCCCGACTGGACTATTTCGGGCCTTGCGTTATTATACGCGCGGACGGGGCATTAGCTCAGTTGGCTAGAGCGCGACACTGGCAGTGTCGAGGTCATCGGTTCGAGCCCGATATGCTCCACCACTCTTTTTCTACTCAAAACCAAGGTTTTACGGCAATTTTTCACGGTGTGTCGTAGTATGTCGCATTAGGGCTTTGGGGTGAGATAAGGTTAAGGTTTACCCTGGTCATAGATTTTATAATTCGCGGATTGCGCCGACGTGACCCGGGCTTTTACGACCCTAGGCTTCTCCAGGGTCTCCGCATAGCCAATAATGCGAAGCGGTGCGCACGGACACCGCGTTTCGAGTCAATCGAAGGACGGCTCTTCTCCGCTTTTGATTTTCGGGCCTGCCGATTATTCAGCGAGCCCTGGTCAACCCTCCCGGTGCGGTTCCACGGGGGTTGGTTTTTCCAACTTTGGTGGTTCTGCCGGTTTCAGGGTGGGGGGCGCCAGTTTTTTCTTCATAGGCGGCGTTGTTTGCTCTTGCGATTGTTGTTTAGGCGCGTTTGAGCCGATGTAGTTGCCGTATGTGAGAATCAGAACCGCGGCGATAAGGACCATAACCGCCATCGATATGGCGGTTTTTGTTTTAGCGGTACGTCCATGCCATTCCCGCATTACCACGCCGGACATGGCGCTGAAGAGTATGAGCATGATCATGTGGATCGCCCAACTGGAGAATTTGAATTCTCCCATTCTAACGTGCGCGGTGCCATAGAAAAGGAATTGCCCGTACCACATAAGACCAGTCAACAAGGCCATGAAATAATTCGTAGCGATGGCGCCACTGCTTTGTTCCGTGGAGGTGTCTTCTTTGACCTTGAAGAATTCTCCCCAGGACCCCTCGCGCATTGCCAAAAACGCGCAATAGATGCTTGTTGTCAGAAAAGCGCCGCTATTCGAGAATATGTACACGACGTTTGTCTGCCATTGTCCGGCTCCGTGTTGCGCCGCTACCTTGGCGATGGGCGCTCCGGCGTCGTTGACGGCGATGCCGTAAACCGCCGATAGAACTCCAGCAATTCCGCATAGAATCAATCCGGATGTCAGTTGGAAAGAGTCTTCTCCCTCCTTAGCGTTTTTTTGCAATTCCACTTCTTTCATCCTGCCAGCCACTCCGCACATGAGAGTGCCAAGCAACCCGATGAAAACCCCGGTCATAACCCAGTCGGCGCCTGGTTTGTCTAAGATAGCCGCCAGTTCGCCCTTGATGATGGGGCCGGTGAGGGTTCCCAAAATACACGAAATACCGATGGCTATGGCGTAAGTGAGCGAAAACCCTATCTTTTTTATCGCTAATCCGAAGCTCGTTCCTCCTACGCCATAGGCGGCTCCCAAAGCGAAAGTGAGGATCATGGCTTTGGATGGCGCTTCCGAGAGAACGTTGAGCAGGTCCGGAATCGTCAGGGCCGCGCCGATTATCGGCAGGGCGAACCAGCACAGCGACGCCTGGGCGAGCCAATATGTTTGCCAACTCCAGCCACGGAGCTTTTTTTGGGGCGTGTAACACAACGCCGCCGACAACGCGCCTCCAGCATGCAAAATGATACCCAGTATCGGATTAGCGACAACTTCCACCATGCGCCCCTCCCGGAGTTTAGATTTCCACGTCGAATTCGCCCAGATCTAGGGGGTAAACTCCCCGTTCCCGGACTAGCTTGACTATCATGTCATAGGTTTTTCCGGACACGTCTCCAGCGACCGAGTGGTCCGATTGGAATATGTATCCGCCACCTTTGCCCGCGTTCAGTCTGTACATAACCTCGCGCTCAACTTCTTTTTCGTCTCCACGTTCCCATACCTGGATGTCGCTATTGCCGCAGAACGCAATCTTATGTCCGTATTCCTTACGGAGCTCCACCGCGTCCATGCCGGCTTTCACTTCCAGCGGATTGTAGGCGTCGATTCCCATTTCGATATAGTCCTCGAATATTGCTTTGACATGCCCACACCCATGGTATATGACTGGCAATCCGTAGGAATGCGCGGCGTCCGCTATTGCTTTCACCCATGGCTTAAAGTACTCCCTCCAGTAATCGGGAGAGAAAAAGAGGCCTGGTTTATAGGCGACATCGCCCCAGATGACGAAGCCATCGATTAGCCCTTTTCCCGCTTCCAGTTCGGCTTTGGCGCATTCCAGATAAAACTCGCCTATGCGATTTATGACTTTGCCCATTTCGTCCGGGTACAACCCCATCCACAGAAGGGCGTTTTGCTGTCCCACCAAGCGAGTCAGGCATTCCGAAACCTCGATCATGCTTCCAAAGACTGGAAAGTCTGGTCTCAGACTGGATACCGTGTCTATCCATGGAGGACTGTTTCTCTCGAAACCGTCTCCGACCCCGGCTATTTGGTTATCTCCACCCTCTAGGAATCGGCGTTTGTCGGCGGGATCGTCGAAATGTGCCTGTTCGAGTTTTTCGAATTCGTCGATCTCCCATTCGGACATTTCGGGCATTGGAGCGTCGAATCTTTTGCGCATGATAGCGCCGAATCCGGTTTTAACGACGACTTCCTCTTGGGTCTCGCTTAGAGTCTCGAAAGGTCTTATCCAAGGATCCATGTTGGGCACGGTGGCGATCCAGTCCAAATCGTAGTAGAAATATGGATTGGCATCTGGAGGAAGGTTTAATTCGCGTCTCCAGCGTTCGGTGAAGCTACCCCAGAAAAAATCACTTATAGGGATCCGGTCCGGTTCTTCGTGCGACAGGGCCTTGTTGATTCTTTCGAGCTTAGCAAGGGTGCTGTCTTTGCGCCATTGATCCCCCGTCGGGTCTCCGATGGTGTTGAACATTCCCATTTCAAGCTCCTTTATTTTTCGGCGTTGGCTTTAATGTTATAGCGGAACTATATTGCTTGGGCTGAAAAAAACACATGTTTGCCTATGTCGGATAGAGTATGATTTGTGTCTTATTCTGGCATGGCACGTCTAGGGTGGCTCCGTTGCGTATCGGCATCCAATGGGATGTCTGCGTGGTGTTGTAATAGTTGCCGTGACGCTGTCGGTGGCGTATATTGCGCGCGATTTGATTGTGCGACGGAAACGGACGACGCGGAGGGAGCGATGGAGAGAAAATGAAGGTTTTCCATACTGTTGATGACGCCAGGGGATTCTCGTTGTCGGAGAGGAAGGCCGGCCGTTCGGTGGTGTTCGTCCCGACGATGGGGGCGTTGCACGAGGGGCATCTCTCTCTGATGCGTCGCGGGAAGGAGCTTGGCGATACGCTTGTGGTGTCGATTTTCCTCAACCCCACGCAGTTCGCCCCGAACGAGGACTTGGACAAATACCCCAAGACTTTCGAGGCGGATTTGGACGCGTGCCGCGGGGAGGGGGTCGCCGCGGTTTTCGCGCCTTCTCCTAGTGAGATGTATCCCCGCGGGAAGGATGAGCAATTGTCGTGGGTCTCGGTGGAGAAATTGTCGGGTGGGCTTTGCGGCGCGTCCAGGCCGGGACACTTCAAGGGGGTCGCCACGGTTGTGGCGAAGCTTTTCAATATTGTCCTTCCCGATGTCGCGGTGTTCGGAGAAAAGGATTTCCAGCAGGCGGTGATCATAAAGAGGATGGTCGAGGATTTGAACTTTCCCGTGAGGATCGAGACCGCACCCATCGTCCGGGAGCCGGACGGATTGGCTATGAGTTCCCGCAACGCCTTGCTGACTCCGAAGAATAGAAAGGCCGCGACCGCGATATTCCGCTCTCTGCGGGAAGCTGCACGCCGCGTCGCGGATGGGGAGCGGGACGCCGCCAAGCTGACAATGATGGTGGAAGAGGCTATCGGCGCTTCCGGCGGGACGGTGGATTATGTCCGTGTCGTGGACACCGGGACGCTATCACCCCTGGATGTCGTGGAGGGGGAGGCGTTGCTGGCTGTCGCCGCTAAATACGGCGATGTGCGGCTTATCGATAATATTCTGCTGGGAGCTGCTGGATAATTGGGGGGACGCAGGACTCAGGACTCAGGACGCAGGAACAACCACGGAGGTGGGATCCGTAGGGGATGTGGAGTGACTATGTCAGGGGGTATCCTCCGAGGTTGAGGGATTTATTGGGGGGGCAGCTTCTTCGGTTTTAGCCGCTTTCGCCTTTGCCGCTTCAAGCACTTTGATGGTTTCTTGGATATCGTCGTTGCGGAGCTCTTCCGGTATGGCTTTTAGTTTATCCAGGAATTTTAGCCCCAGTTCCGGTCGATCCCGGAGCGTTTTCATTAGCGGGTCGGGGTAAACGTTAGCGCCCGTATTCGGATTTTTCAGATATCGGGCGAGTTTTTCGATCTGTCTGGCGAGCGCGTCCTCCGCGAACTTGGGGGTGGGGTATAAGGTGAGTATAGCCCAATACGCGCTTTCTTGCTGATTGTAGGGCCTCGACGCAAGCATTTTATTCAGGAACTTCTTTTGCAAGTTTGGATATGCGTTCAATCTGGCGGAATCGACGATGGCATTGCCGAGCCAGCCTTCGGGGACGGGTTTTTTGCCGAGCGACGCGAAGAACGCGTTGGCGTTTTCATCGCGCGTTGTTTTGTCTGGAGCGACCCGCGCCAGGAGGAAGTGTAGAAGTAGCTTTTTTTCGGGAGCTTTGGTGTCGGCGTAGCGTTTTTCCGCGATTTCCGCGAAAGGCTTCGCGGATTCCGCGGGGATGAACGCGGCGAGATATGTGAGGTGGTCGATTATCTCGGGGGAGGTGGCGGCCTTGTAGGTGTCGAGGAGTTTGGGCGCGATGGTTTCGAGATGGCTGGGGAACTGTTTGATAATGTTCAGCAGGTTTTTTGAATCAAGATGGGCGTTGAGGAATGCCTCGGAGACGAGCGGAAGAAGGGCTTGGCGCAATTTTTCCGATTTCATCATCAAGAACCAAATCGGCCATTCCATGAGCGCATCTTCATTCAGGGCCTTTTTCAAGGTGGGCATGGCGGCGGGAATGTTTTTGTCGGAGTTTTTAATGGCTTGAACCGCGAATTTTGCGGAGATGTTTTTATCCTTGATGGAGGCGAATCTGGATTGCGGAATCAGTATTTCGATATGTTTATCGTTGAGCGCCTCAATGAGATTCAACGCTAGATTGTCGTCCGCCTTTTTCGGGTTCAAGATGGATTCCATGAATATCTTCAAGACATCGGG
>WFSE01000006.1 GCA_015486135.1 Lentisphaeria bacterium | reverse complement strand
ATTCAAGGGCGTCCCTGTGAAGCGAGGGACGCCTATATTCGGCGATCTCTATGTAACCCCTTGGGGGGGGGGGCACTTACAACTTTCGAAAACCCCTGGCCCATTTCCCTGGTCCTTCCTTTCCCTGTTTCCCCGCTACAAACGCGGAGAGAACCCGTAACACCGGCAGCGGAAAATTTCAAGCCTTGTCGCGAAGAAAAAATCAAAACCGCCAAGACACGCTAATATCTTTTCGTATGGCGAGCGAACGTCTTCGCCCCCCCCCTCCGTCTCAAGTCCGCGGGGTTCGCAAGCGAACGGAAGGATTGGCACGTTTCCGGCCTTTCCAGGAGCCACTAGGCCATGCAGAGCTCTTGCCAAACCAAAAACATAGGATTATATTCAAGGGGCATCACAGGAGGGTAACACACCAATGAAAAACGTTTCAGCCAAAATAACATCGGTTTTGATGGCGTGCACCATTCTCTACGCTCTTCCCTTCCAATCCACAGCCGCGTCAAAGAAAAAGAAGCTTCCCAACCACTTGAGAAGTATCGTGGTTTTCTACAATGTGGAGAAAGGGGATGACGGCATCGAACACGCCACCCCCGTAGGCACTGGATTCGCCGCCAACTACAAAGGCAAGCTTTGCGCCATATCGAACCTCAACATGATGTTCCAAACCCTCACTCCGATTCCGAAGTCCATAGACGCCAAGCCATTGCCGGTCAAAAAGATACTGATCCCCAAGGACAGGCGGGATATCGCGGTTTTCGTCCTCGACACCGACAAACTCGGGGAAAATGACGTCGTCCCGTTGGAAATCGACGACCACCTGACAAGCAACGTCAATATCGACGACAAGGTCCTCTCCTACGGATGCCGCTCCGACTGGGCCACGGTCACCTACTCCAAAGGGAAAATAACGGCTATAGGTCCGGAACGAGTGGAGATAAAGGGCACCATGGCCTACAACATGAACGGCGGCCCCGTCATCGCCGAATCCACGGGGAAAGTCGTGGGAGTCATCTCGGCGCCCCCTAAGGGGGAGAAAAAGACGAGGTCTTGCGTCGCCACCCGTGTGGATTCCGCCTATGAGTTCGTGAATTTCAAGAAGAGTGAATTCGAAGACGACACCAAGACCCTGGCCGACGCGAACGCGTTACTGGCAAGAATCAAAGTTCAATGCGTTAAATATAAACAGGCCATAGCGACCTTGATGAAGACCGTCCAGGACGGATACGGGACCAACCACAAAAAAATAAGCCAGTTCGCCCGGATGTATTACAACGACCTGGCGATAGTGAAACGCAAGCTCGCGTCTGGAAAAGACGGGTCGAACAAATTCCACCTCCAGTACTTCAAGGCTAAATACCAATCCATCCTGGACGCCGTTAAAAAAGAACTCAAACAGTTCATCGCGCTGAAGCCCAGCATCGACAAACTCAACGAAGCCAACGCCCAAGCCGCCGAGAAGAATACTATCAAAAAACCTGAGAAGATAGATTTTTAAACAGTGCCTGCCGAACAGCTCCGCGCAGGATTGCGAACAAGCAATCACGAACCCTTTTTTTCCCCACAACTCCTTGACATTCCCGCGTTGGGAGGCTAAGTAGTGTGGCGTGGCATTAGGTTAGATGCCACCTCCACCGTCCACGGCGGATGGTGGTTTTTGTTTGTGAGTTTATGTTTACCTTAAATCAAGGATGGACAGCATGATGAAGACTGGATCTAGCACGGCGGTCGGGAGAATTCTATCTGTCGCGTTTCTAGTCGCGTTCAGCGCGGCGGTAGCGGCGAAGCCCGTATCATTCAAGACTAAGTACCTCACGATTTCCTTGGACAACGGAAATATCGTGTCGATGAAAGCCAACGCCACAGGCAAGGAATACCTGGCGAAGCCGTCCCCCATCCTGCAGATACGCCTCTTCAGCGATGGCGACAACAGCGTTAAGAACTACCCTCCCACAGGGATGAAATGGGTTAAGCCCGGCAGCGTCCTTCAGTTGAGCTACGCCGGAGGCGTGTCGGTGCAGGTGGGAGTGAAAGCGAAGCCCACGCACGTGGTGTTCAAAGTTCTGAAAGTCTCCCCTAAGAACAAAGTGGAGCTCGTCCTCTGGGGACCGTACGCAACAAAAATCAACAGAACCATCGGAGAAACCGTCGGTGTCGTGTACAACAAAGAATTCGCTCTCGGCATACAGTCCTTAAATCTGAGAACGCTGGGAGGCTATCCCGGTCCCAGAAAAGGGCAGGACATAATCAAGGTCTCCAGTGGCGACGACAAAAACGTCTACGACGATATAGCCGAAGTCGCGACCGTGCGTAAAAAACATCGTTTTTGGGGTAACACCGCATGGCGCACTAGTTACGGTTCCGTCCTGCAGGCGTTCTGCCGCGACAGGACCAAGCCCAAAGACATATATCCCGGATTCCACGCCGACACCTATCCTAGCTGTGTCGTCACCGGCTCCAAAATAGCGCTCTTCGGGTGTCCCGGGAAGCGCTCGGTCATTTTGAACACTCTTAGCGCCATAGAAGTGGCGGAGGGGCTCCCCCATCCAGTCATGGATGGCATATGGGCCAAGAAAAACCCCGACGCCATCTCCATATTCCTGGCGTGGAGTTGTCAATTGGACAACATGGACCCCTATTTGGAGTGGGCGAAAGACACTCCGGTTAAAACGATTTACTACGACACCCCGGGGCCTTTCGCCGACCACGGAGAGTTCAAGCACTTCGTAGTGGGTGGCGACGTGGCGGGGTACAAACGCTACGTGGAGAAAATAAAGCAAGCCGGATTCTGGGTTGGTAGTTTGACGTTGTCAACGATGATCAGCCCGAAAACGACCTACGTCAGGAACGCCGACCCCAGGTTGAAGTCCATAGGGGAATGCAAGCTGGCGAGCTCCATTGACGCTTCCACAACCTCTATCGCCGTTAAAAACCCGACGCCCTCCGTCCTCAAGTTCGCATACCCGGGTCGTCCCAATGTACTGAGGATAGACCGTGAGCTCATACAATACTCCGGAGTCCAGCAAGGCAATCCCGCGCGATTGACGGGATGCCGAAGGGGTGCGTACGGCACTGGCGCCGCTGCCCACAAGGCCGGAGCCAAAGGCTATAAGCTCTACTGCAATCCCTTCGTGGGCAATGCGGATCTCGACACGGAAATCGCGAAAAACAAAGCCGCGTACGATTCCACTTACGGCATCCGCAACAGCCCCTTCGATGGTTTGGAGTTCCTAGACTCCGAAGGAAACGGCGACTACAGCCGCGCTCGCTACATGATGACGTGGTACAAAAACATGCCGAAAAACCAGCGTGGCAATGTTGTGACCGCCGCCAGTAACGCAAACCATTTCGGCTGGCATGTCATAACTCGTTACGAATGGGGTGACGAGGGAGGCAGTTTCGACCTGAGATCCGGCAACAAAGACTACAGGAACATGAACCTGTGCTATTACTACCGTAACTTCACACCGTTGTTCATGGACCAAATTATCATAACCCCCAAAACCACGTTGGATGAAGCAGAGTGGTATTTCGCCAGATCGGCTGGCTTCGACGCTGGCTACAGGGTCAAGATCAAAGACGCCAAAGCGCTCTTGGCGAGCGAAACCAACAAGAAGATACGCACGGCGATGAAGGCATGGGAAAGCGCGAGACTGGCGAAAGCCTTCCCGAAATCGCTGAGGCCTTTCCTTCAAGACGTGCGCGCTGAATTCCATATCGAGCAGATAGGGCCGAAACAATGGAAACTCTATCCAAGACCCGACCCGAAAGACAGGACGAAGCTGGGACAGCCCATCATCATTCCAGTCAAGGGGAAACTGGACAAGAAAACGATCGCGCGTTTCGCTCCGCCACCGGAAAAACACTACAAGCTCACGGCTACGAGCTTCATTGCGGAAGGTCCCCCGAAAAACGCCATCGACGGTCTGATAAACCTCCATTCCTATTGGGCAGCGGGTCCCTATCCGCAATCTCTCACAATCGACTTGGGAGAGATGGAAACCCTCCACGGGATACATCTATGGCCGTTCTTCACTTCCGGTCGCTACTTCCAATACACTGTCGAGGTCTCCAAAGACCAGAAAAATTGGAAAAAAGTGGTCGACATGAGCAAAAACACGAAAGTGGCCACCCAGGAAGGAGCCAAGTTCAATTTCTCGAGTCCTGTCAAATGCAGGTACATTCGCATAAACATGCTCTACCACAACATGAGCAAAACGGTCTTCCTCGTGGAAGTTAAGTGGTTCTAACGCTAGACTTCTCCTCCCCCCGCGTCCGGCGGGGGGGAAGGAGAGGATTCAAAAAAATAAAAACGACACACCCACAAAAAAAGGAGAATGCATGTCCCAGACGCATCGGAAGCGGGTAGGCCTCGGTGTCGCCCCATTTGTTAGAGTCACGGCCCTGTTGCTATCGTTTTATCTCTTCTCAGGCGCGGTATTAGCGGATAAAAACGATTTATCCACGGAATACATGACAATAAAAATAGACAAGGGCTACATAACAGGCTTCATCAATAACGAGACCAAAGAGAATTATCTTCCGAAGGACGCCAAGGCTCCGATACTCCAGCTGAGACTCTTCAGCGAGGAAAAATCCAACCCTCCCCAAAACCACCCCCCTACGGGAATGAGGTGGACCGACTCGGACAAGCTGGAACTGCAGTATAAAGACATCGGAGTTCGAGCTCTTCTTCAAGTCGATGCGAAAAAAACGCATGTTGTCTTCTCCGTTGTCGACATCCTCCCCCGCGACAAAGTCGAGCTCGTGCTATGGGGGCCCTATCCCACTACCATTCACAGTACGGTGGCGGAGATGCTGGGTGTCGTTTACAACAAGAAATTCGCCGTAGGCATACAAGCGTTGAACATCAAAACCCTTGGCGGATATCCACAAGGTCCCAATGACCAGGACAGAGTGAGGATCGCCGGGATAAAAGACGAAAACGAATACGACAACATTTACGAAAAAGTCATCAATGGACATAGAATGTGGGGAAACACCGCATGGCGCGAGAAAAACGGCACGACCGTCCTCCAGGCGTTTTGCCGCGACCGCTCCAAGCTGCGCTACATGAACATTTGGGGAGCCACACATGTCCCAAGAGATGTAATCGAGGACGATGGTGGAGTCATAGGGTCTAAAATCGCCATCTTCGGGTGTCCTAGAGACAATGTTCTGAACACGGTTGGAGCAATCGAGGTCGCAGAGGGCCTGCCGCATCCGATGCTACATGGAGAATGGAACAAGACAAATCCGGACACCGTCGCCACCTATCTGCACATCTATTACACGGTGAAAAACATAGATGATTACTTGGCGTGGGCGAAAACATGCCCCACGATTAAATACATCTATTTCGCTACTCCGGGCCCCATTTCCGACTGGGGGCACTTCCAGCACTTCCGCAAGTGGGCTTTCCCAAAAGACGCGGCCGACTACCAGAAGGTTGTGGACAAAATAAAGAAAGCCGGGTTCGATGTGGGCACACACACTCTTTCCAATTTCATCTCATTCAACGATCCCTACGTCAAAAACGCCGATCCGCGACTCCGGATTATCGGACATTTCGTCCTGGATGCCGACATAGACGAAAACGCGACGGAAATTCCCATCAAAGATCCGTCGAAAGACCTCTTCAGCCAAAGGAAAGACTGGGGTGGAGTCCCTTGGAAAAATGTCGTGCTTATGGATAGAGAATTCATAGCCTACAAGAAAATCGACAAAACCCCTGATGGCGGATACAAGCTTGTAGAGTGCGACAGGGGGCATTTCGGCACGAAAAAAGCGTCCCATAAAAAGGGGTTGGAAAGTGGACAGCTCTACACGGAGCCGGGCTATAAAATCACTCATGGCGATGGTTCCCTAAACAAAGAGGTGGCTCGTAATCTCGCGCGGTACTTCAACAAGTATGGCGCCACAATGGTCGCCCTTGACGGAATAGAAGGCGCGTACAGCGAAGGACATGGAGAATACAGTAAACTCCGATTTCTGAAGGCTTGGCACGACGCTTTGACTCCCGAGTTGCAAAACAACGAGATTGTCGGTGTCAGCGATACCAGCCATTTCGTGTGGCACTACATCTCCCGCTTTGAGTGGGGGGACGAAAGTTTGTCCCTACGCTCCGGAGACACGCGCTATAGAAACATGAACCAATCGTTCTACGAGAGGAACTTCCTTCCGAAGTTCATGGGTGGATACAAGATTGGCCCTGACACCACGCTCGATGATGTCGAATGGTTCTGCGCCATAGCCGCCGGGTTCAACGCTGGATACGCTATTCAGATAGACAATCCCAAAGCCATGCTGAAGAATCCTATAAACAAAGAGATAACCCAGGCCATGGCGGAATGGGAAAAGGCCCGTAGGGCGAAAGCTTTCCCACAGGAGCTTAAAAAATATCTCCAGCATCCTTTCGCCGAATTCCATCTCGAACCACTTGGTGACGGTAAATGGAAATTGTATCCAAGACCCGACTTCCACGACAAGACCAAGCTCGGAGAGCCTATTGTTATTCCAGTGGACAAGCCATTGGACGAGAAAACGATAGCCCGGTTCGCTCCAGCCATTGAAAAGCTTCCGAAAGTCACAGCGACTGGAAGAGGCTGGGGTAGAATGCCCCAAAATGTTGTCGATGGCGACAGGAGACTCTCCTCCGCCTGGGGAGCCCTCCCGCTTCCTAAATCCGTCACTGTCGATTTTGAAGAAACGAAAACGATTAACGGGGTGAAGGTCTATCCATATTACGACAAAGACTGCGTATTCCAGTATACGGTTGAAATCTCCACCGATGGAAAAACGTGGAAGATGGTCGGAGATATGACAACCAACAAAAAACCCGCAACGAAAGATGGTGACGATTTCAAATTCGCCTCCCCGGAAAAAGCGAGATACATTAAGGTAAATGTCACTGGCGCCAACAAAAGAACCGATCGACTTATCGTAGAGGTGGAATGGTACTGAGGCGATGCCGTCCCTAACGGGAAATTATTTGGTGAGCCCTAAGCTAGGGCTTGCTGAAAAAGTCGGAAACGTGCCGATGGTTAGGCGACGAGCCGACGGCGTATAAGCATACTCCGAGGCGAAGGCAACGTGATCAGCGGTGCGTTTCCGGCTTTCGCGGAATTGGCAAGTGCCTCAAATCGCTAGTCGGCTCCAAGGGTTTTGGGAAGT
>WFSE01000005.1 GCA_015486135.1 Lentisphaeria bacterium | reverse complement strand
ACAGCTACCATGTAGGAATTGTAGGGGATGTAGGTGAGTCCGCTGAAAGTCCTTCCGCAAAGCCCGAACGGGAGCGAAGCTCGGAAGGATGAGCTTCGTGCTCTCGGTGGTTAAAAAATTCTTAAAAAAAGCCGACAAACCGCACCGTTCTATACCCCCTACATTTCCTACATTCCCTACATGGTAGAAAAATGAAGCACTTGCCAATTATTCAGTGAGCCCTAGTTAGTTTCGTTTGAAGATGGGGTTGATAGGGGGGCCTTGGAGTATGGAGTCGATTGAATTGGCGTCCAAGGCCTTGGCGACATCGTTTAGAGCTTTGTCGATGGCGGCCAGATGGATATCCACATCCTTTTCGTCATGCGCCAGACAGAAATTGTTTATCCCCAGGGAGAGAATTCCCTCCAAGAGGAGCCGCTGTTGGAAAACGGAGAGGAGGTCGGTCGGGGAGAGGGCGTCTGTTTCGGAGAACATGAATCCGGCGTGTGGCGGGAGGCCCCACATTTTCGCGATATCCGCGAGGCCTTTGGTGGCCGCGAGTTCGACCGCGCCGTCGCGGAGCTTGGAGGAGACTCTCCATATCTTGTCGAAGGCGTCGGGACGTGAGAGGATTTCAATGGTTTTCAACGCGGCGGCGAGGGAGAGGCATTCCCCGCCAAATGTGGTGGAAATGAAGACGCCGTCGTTGATCTGGTCGAGGAGCTCCCGTTTGCCGACTACCGCGGATATGGGCATCCCGTTCGCCATGCCCTTGCCTATGGTGGTCATATCGGGGGTGACTTCGTAGTATTCCTGAGCCCCTCCCAGTGCCACTCGGAATCCCGAAACCACTTCGTCGAAAATCAGAACCGCGCCGTGTTTTTCGCAAGATGCGCGGACCGCTTCCAAAAAACCATTTTCGGGACCATCGCCTTGGCACGGTTCCAGAATCACTGCCGCTATCTGGTTGGGATATTGCGCAAAAAGCTTGTCTAGTGTATCGATTTTGTTGTATTCAAATGTTTTGGTTAGCGCCTTTACCGATTCCGGAACACCGGCGTTCAATGGGGTGGCGCCAACATACCAATCGTGCATCCCGTGGTATCCGCATACGGCGACCATGTCGCGTCCCGTGCCCGCCCTGGCGAGACGTATCGCCGCGGAAGTCGCGTCGCCGCCATTCTTGACGAAGCGCGCCATTTCCGCGGAGGGGATGATCTCGGCTAGCTTTTCGGCTAGCTCGACCTCCAGCGCCGTGGATTGCGAGAAGGTTATCCCTTTCGCGAGTTGCGCGGTTATCGCGGCGTTCACTTCCGGATCGTTGTAGCCAACCGTTATCGGGCCCAAGCCAAGAATGAAATCGATGAACTCGTTGCCATCGACATCCCAAACACGGGCGCCCTTGCCCTTGTCGATAAAACACGGTCTAGCGGAACCGCTTAGGTAGCGGTGGCTTTTACTAAACGTCTGAGCACCGACAGGGGTGACCTTCAATGCCCGGCGCAACAGCGCCTCGGATGTTCCGAACGATTTCTTTTTCATTGGGTTTTTTCCTGTTCCAGGGACTTTTCCAGTCCCTCGTTCCTGCTTATTCCGGTGTTAATCTGGACTAGCCCGGGATTGCCATCCAGCAAATTTAGGACATCCCCCATGCCGAACTCCGGGTTGCTTTCATACAGCGATTTGAAAACCGCCGCTATAAACTTCATATCCGCTCTTTCGTCCAATGTCCAGCGTAGATGGGATAAGTCCCCGGAGGGATTCTCCATATTCGCTATTGAAAACATTTCCGGATGCTCGCGGATAAATAGCGTCACATGTTCGCGTTCGGAGGTTTTTTCGGCTTCGCGCCATGCGCAAGTCAGAGTGCCGCGGGAAAAGACTTCGACATCCAATCCGTCGGGAAATGTCGGCGGCGACACGTTGGAGAGGTAGTCCACGCGTAATTCGCGGAATTTTGCGATCGCCATGTCAATAACCGCCGGGTCATGCAACGGGCAGTCGCCAGTCAGGCGGACAACGGTGTCATACTCCGGATATTCCGAAATAGCGCCGTGGAAACGATCCAAGACATCTTCGACGCTGCCCCGGTGGCGGGAGACGCCGAGCTTGCCGCATAATACTTCTATGCCGTCGTCCAGGGGATCAATGGTAGTGGCTACGACGATTTTGTCGATTTGCCTAGCTCTGGAGACGCGCTCTAGCATCAACTCGAGCGCTCCTTTGCCGTCGATTATCGGAAGGAGCATTTTCCCGGGAAGGCGGGAAGAGCCCATTCGCGCTTGGAGGATCGCTATTGTCTTGCCCATTTTAGAACCTGTTGGATGATTGACTTTTTCATGGTTTATTTTTCTACCATGTAGGAATTGTAGGAAATGTAGAGGAGGAAGCACTAAATCCGAAATAAGAAACCCTAAACAAATTCAAAATACGAATGACTCAAACTCAAAATTGGCTCGAAATAAGATTGCCAACATGCTTGATGATTCGGGTTTCGAGTATTTAAATTTTTGAAAATTCGAATTTATCCTGCTTCGCAGTTGCGTCGCATTGCTCGGCTAGGTTTCGGATTTATGGTTTAGAGTTTCGGATTTGCTATCTCTGCGTCCTTTGCCTCTCTGCGAGGGGGTTAAAGAAAGATAAGATTGCCTCGCAAAGACGCAGAGAACGCAGAGGGAAAGCAATTCCTATATTCCCTACAGTATCTACATGGTTGAAAGATTCGCCTTGTTTGAAATGCGTATTTGCTTCATTTGCCGGAATTATCGTCCCCAGCGGGCGGGGTTGACGATGTCCTCATTCATCAACGACGACATTGTTTCGCGGATTTCGCGCATGGTGTTGGTGTCTAGTTCCACGGAGTGCGCGATTTGCGCGGTTTCCACAACCTGCTCCGGAGTCTCGGCCCCCACGACCATTGGACAGCCAATCGCTCTTACGAACCCTATCGCCAACGTTTTTTTGTCCATGCGGAGTTTGCTGGACAAGTGGTTCCAAGCATGGGTCGCTTTCGCCGCCGCCGGAATGCGTCTGGCCGCATCTTCTGGAGGCATAAGAAGCAGACCTTGCAAGTATACGCTTCGTATATGCAGCTTTTTGTGTTTTTCCTCCGCCATCTCGGGAATGCCGGTATCCAGCAGCCTGGTGTCCCACGCCGAGCATGGGGCTTGAATCAATTCGAATAAATCGTTTTCCAACACGCATGCCGCCTCTGTTGGTGAATATACGGAAACCCCGAGGGTCTCCGTTTTACGGGAGTCGCGGATATCGCGGAGTATGTTCCTCAATCCGTCATCCAAACGCTCCAGCCAGGAGAATCGGTGGATCGACAAGGCATACAGACGTGATGTCCGCAGTTTGTCCATAGATTCATCCAGAGCCGCGAGTATGGCGTCTTCGTCCGTGGGGTCGATGTCGGGGGGGAGTTTCGTCATCACCTTCGCGCACCCACTGCCACGGATGCCTGACAACGCCTCGCCGAGAACCGCCTCGCTGTCGCCATAGGCCCGAGCAGTGTCGAAGGTGTCGATTCCACTTTCAAGCGCGGCGGCGACAATCTCCGCGGCGAGCGCCTTGTCGGGCTTGCCGGTTTTGTTGGCGACACCATAGGCCAGTCCCAACTGCGCGCAACCCAAAATTAAGGTCTGCTGAATAATTGGCTTTTCTACCATGTTGGAAATGTGGGAAATGTAGGGGGGGGCGTGAGTCTGTGAGTCTGTGAGTCTGTGAGTCTGTTAGTCCGTGAATCCGTGAATCCGTGAATCCGTGAATCCGTGAATCCGTGAGTCTGTGAGTCTGTGAGTCTGTGAGTCTGTGAGTCTGTGAGTCTGTGAGTCCGCCTGTCCTCCGAAGCCTTGGCGGAGGAGGATGAATCCGTGAATCCGTGAGCCTGCGAGAGAGGGAAGAAGAGACTTCCTCGCAAAGACGCAGAGAACGCGGAGTTTCTCTATTCGTCCACAACATGGCGTTTCCGCTTGCGGAAGTGGCATCTTCGTGCACTTCGTGTCCTTCGTGGTGAGGTGAATTTCTTAAAAGCTGACCTGTCATTTATGGAGTAGCCTTGTGTTGGCATGTGCGTCCGTGAGCATGTTTTCAAGAGTTTTCTTAACCACAGAGAGCACGAAGAGCACGAAGTTTTCCATCTCCGTTTCCGGAGATGAAAAAGGCTTTTATTGGAGATGAATCGAATTGTTGTCCACTTTTGCGTTAGTGTCTTATCTTCCTGCTAGCGTGCCGGTTCCGCAGAGCGGAAGTGGCATCTTCGTGCGCTTCGTGTCCTTTGTGGTGAGGTGAATTTCTTAAAATACTGACCTGTCGTCTATGGGGTTAGCCTTGTGTTGATATGTGCGTCCGTGAGCGTGTTTTCAAGAGTTTTCTTTTACCACAGAGAGCACGAAGCTCACGAAGATTTTCCATCTCCGTCGCCGGAGATGAAAAATGCTTGTATGGAAGAGAAATTAATAGTGTCGAAATTCCGGCTCCCTTTGGTGTTAGCGTCTTTTCCTCGTTCTAATATGCCGGATCCGCGGAGCGGAAGTGGCATCCACGGGGCTGTCCTTCCGTAGAGTCCGTCTTGTCACGCCGTAGCCTTGGCATAGGCGGAAGCCTTGGCGAAGGAGGATGAGTCTGTGATGCGGCAAGAAAGAAAATCAACGGAGATTGTCTCGCGGAGAACGCGAGGCCTGCGAAAGTGGGCGAAAATCGATAGAGCTTAGCCATGTGGAGTGGAGGGCGTTTCAGTGGCTTGTTGGGTCGCGACCCAACCTTCTCTGCCAGGGATGGCGCTTCGAGCGATGTTGCAACTGGGTAGAGTTTCGCGTCTTTTGTCCAGCAGTTCGCCAAGAGGGACGATATTCCATCCGCGTTCCATTACGGTCCGCAAAAAATCATCGAACATTTCCAGACATTTTCCTCCTTCCACTTCCGCGTGTATTGTCAAGACATTTAATTGGCCTGGTCTTAGTTTTTCTATTATGGAGTCGTTGTAATTGTCGGAGGTGACTCCGTTTTTCCCCAGTAGTTCGTCGTATGTGGGCATTGTCGTTGGTATTTGGGGTTGTGGCGTTAAGGCATCGCCATCGGATGCGGTTGTTTCGAGAATCGGTACAAATATATCTGTTCCCCGGACATCGCTGTTGAAGGTGAAGTCGAATTTGCTTTTCTCCGCGAGTATTTTTTCGTTGCACCGCCAGCCGGGGACGGCGGATGATATTGGAGGAGCGCCCGTTATTCGGGTTAATGTCTCGACGCCTTTGCGCAGATTTTCGTGTATTTCTTCCGGGGCGAGTTTGTCCGCCGCGGCTTGTATCCGGTGGTGGTCCCAGGCGTGCAGTCCGATTTCGTGTCCGTCGTCTGCCGCGGCTTTAATAATGTTCGCCAGTTTTTCCCCAATGAGTGGACCGCGCCACAGTGTCCCCATGAGAATGATTTCCGGGCCGTAAAGGCTGGCGGCGTTTGTCCTGAGCATTTTCCATAAAAACGCCGGTTTTAAAAGACGCCATAGGTGCCTGCCCATATTGTCGGGGCCGACCGAAAAATAAAAAGTGGCCTTGAGCTTGTATTCTTTCAAGAGAGAGCAAAGCGCCGGGACACCGAATTTCGTGCCCCGGTATGTGTCGACATCTATTCTCAGACCGATTGTTTCATCCATTATGCTTGGATATCCGTAATAATTGGCAAGTTTTGGGGACGCACGCCTCAGGACGCAGGACGATGTGATTGGTAGGCTGTGAGGCTGATTTTTTCAAGACTTTTTTTAACCACAGAGAGCACGAAGCTTTTTTCTCTCCCGCGGGAGAGAAAAAAGGCATTCATTGAAGAGAAAGTAAACTTCCGGTTTCCTCTCGCGTCTTTTCCTCGCTCTAGCATGCTGGTGTTCCGGGGGGCGGAAGTGGCCCACGGGCCTGTCCTCCGTAGAGGGGGGCCGTGGCGCGGCGTTTTTACGCATGGGCGAGGACTTGCTTTATCGCGTTAACAACATCTTCCACGTCATTTGGAGTCATCGCCGGAAATAGTGGAAGCGAGCATATTCTATCGCTGTTCCATTCCGTGTTCGGGAGGGATCCGAGAAGATTGTATTTTTCCTTATAGTATTTTTGGGTGTGAATGGCTCTGAAATGGATGCCCGTTCCGATGTTGAGTTTTTTTAGTTCCGCCATGAATTCGTCCCGGGTGATTTTGGGCGAATCGACCCTGACCACAAAAAGATGCCATGCGTGTTCGAACGGGTAATTCGGGAATTTTAGAGGGAGTACCTCTTCGACATCGCGTAGGAGCTCGATATAGTGTTCAGCCAGCTGTTTTCTCGTCGAATTAATCCTGTTGATTTTCGAGAGCTGGCCGATGCCGATTGCCGCCGAGATATCGGTCATGTTGTATTTGAACCCGGGAGTTAGGACTTCCGTTTGTGGGGAGCGTCCTTTGTTTTCGCGATCGAAGGCGTCCACGCCAAGGCCGTGGAATTTAAGCAGACGGATTTTTTCGGCGAGTTCGTCGTCGTCGGTAACCAACATTCCGCCTTCCGCGGTCGTGATGTTTTTTATAGCGTGAAACGAATAAATAGCCGTGTTTGAGACACCAACATGTTTGCCGTTGTAAAACGTTCCCAACGCGTGCGCGGCGTCTTCGGCCACGGGCGCGCTTCCCGCGATTTCTCCGATGGCGTCGATATCCGCCGGAACTCCCGTGTAATGGACTGGCACGACAAGTCGAGTCTTATCCGTGACGCAGTCCGCAAGAGTTTCCGGTGTCATCAGCATCGTGTCCCTATCGATTTCCGCGAAGACAGGTTTAGCGCCCCTGAGCTCTATCATGTTAGCTGTGGACACCCAAGTCAGGGAAGGGGTCACGACCTCGTCTCCGGGGCCGATATCCAAGGCTGTCAGGAGGAGATGCATGCCCGCGGTGGCGGAGGAGAGGGCGATAGCGTGTTTTTTCCCCGTATAGTCACGGATTTTGGATTCGAATTCGATATTTTTAGGTCCATTGGTGATCCATCCGGAGCGGAGGACTTTGACCACTTCTTCTATTTCGTCTTCGTTTATCCGCGGAGCGGTGAATGGCAGGAAACTGGTTCTCATTATATTTTTTCTCCATCGTAGGCACTGGATGTTTTTCTGAAAAACACAAACACTTTTCTTTTTATCTTGAACGTTTTGACGGAAGTAACGTTTTCCAATTGCTCAAAAGCCTCTTTGCGCGCCAAGAAGAGGCGCGGGCGTGTAGCGCTTTTCGCCATGGTGGCTAGATCGCTGGAATCGGGTGCGACATCAACCACTTTTCCTAGGTAGAACACGGCGGCGCCCCTTATCCTTTCATCCGGTTGATAGAGAACCAGGCTCCCTTGGTTCCTTGTTTGCTCGGCCGCGAACTCGAACATTTTTTTGAAGGAATATTTTTTGCACATAGCTCCCATTACGCACACATCTATGGAGAGGAAAAGTGCCAGGATGCACGCCGCAAACGCGATCAATGTCTTGCCCGCATGTTTTTTCTTGATTGAAACCGTGGCGTAGACAGCCGCCGCCAATAAGACTCCCGGCAGTATGAACGCCCATGGAGAGTGGACCTTGAAATAAGACGCGATTCCGAGGAAAATGAAAGGCGCGACGAAAAAGAGTGTTATCAGCAGGATAGTGGAGGATTTCAAGATGACGGGAATTATCGCTTTCTTGTCCGCTGAAAGGTCCATTTGTTCTATCAAGTACGCCAAAAACGTTCCTATCATAGCGGCTTCGGCCGCGTAAAGAGGCAGCACGTACAGGGGTCTTTTTCCGGCGGACACCGTCAGGAGCGCATAGGGAACGAACAGCCAGCATAGCAGAAACAGGGACTCGGTGTTTTTCTCTTTGTACGCCCTGGCGATATGCCATATAACCGCGAAGGGGAGGAATATAGTCCAGGGCTGCAGTTGTTCGGGCAATTTTTTAAGGTAGTAGTAAAATGGTTCGATATGTTCCGCGTGTCCGCCAGTGAAACGACCGAAATTATTGGTCCAAACCACTGTTTTAAGCGCTGTAAATCCAGCGGATTGGAATAGGTAGTAGAGCCAGATCGAAAGGGGGATGAAGCAGAGAGCCGCCGCGGAGAAAAGGGCGATCCAAGAGACGATATTCATTCCCGTCAAGGCGCTTTTGATATCCGACCTGGCATCTCTGCGGAAAATGTTTTTGAATTCTTCCTTGCGGAGCGTTGCGACCAGTAGGTATATGCCTAGCGCCGAGGCTGGAATAGCCAGACCGACCAGGCCTTTTGTGAATACCGCCGCGCCCAGGGCGAGAGTGAACCCGGCGTGCCAGACGATCTTTCCTTTTGCGGATTTCGCTTTGCTTAATCCTTGGAAGCAGTACATAGCGCATATTATGAACGCCGCCAGCATCATGTCGATGACGCAGCTGCGGCCGTAGTTGAAATACTGCATGGAAGTGGATAGGACAATCAGGGAGAGGAGCGCCGCGAAGTTTGAATATCCCATTTTTCTGACGCAGGCGAAAAGCGATAGCGCCCCTATAGCGGCCATGATAGCCGAGGTTAGTTTAGCGGCGAATTCATTCCGCCCGAACGTCTTGAACGCTAAGGCCGCGCACCAGAAGTACAACGGGGGTTTTTCGAGAAAGTCTTGATTATTCAGGCGTGGGATCACCCAGTTCCCGTAAATGGCTGTTTCCGAGGCGATGCCTGCCACGCGGTTTTCATCGCTTCCCTTCAGTTCCCTTACGCCGAGGCCGGTGAGGAAAAGAACACTGGCGAATATTACGGCAATCAGGATGTATGTCGCGGTTTTCGCGGATAGGAGTGTTTTCCGGATGTTTTGGAGTTCATCCGCGCTAGAGTTTGTGTTGTTTTCAGGGGGCATATTTGATTTTGCCATACGTTCAGACAAATGTTCCGGAGCCTATCGCCTGGTCTAGGAAAAAGTTCAGGGTGTTTTCGATTGATTGCTCCAACGGGATTTCGGGATTCCAATCCAAAAGCCTACGCGCGTTCCTTATATTTGGAACGCGATGCTGCACATCCTGATAGCCTTTTCCGTAGAATGCCCCGCTTTCCACCTCCGAGAACCCGGCGAAGGGAGGGAATTTGCCTCTAAGGGGATGTTGTTCGAATTTTTGAACTAGAATTTCCGCCATTCTCTTAATGCTGGATTCGTTTTCGGGATTTCCTATGTTAATGATTTCGGAATCGCACTTGCCTCCCTTGTTCTCTATAATTCTGAAGAGAGCTTCGATCCCTTCGGAAATATCCACGAAACAGCGTTTTTGCTCCCCTCCATCCACAAGTTGGATAGGGGTGCCTTGAACTAGATTCAATATGAGCTGGGTTATTGCTCGGGAGCTGCCGATCCGCGCGGAGGATAAAGCGTCCAGTCGGGGACCAATCCAGTTGAATGGTCTGAAAAGCGTGAATTGCAACCCCTCTTTTTGGCCGTACGCCCATATCACGCGGTCGAGGAGTTGCTTGGAGCATGAATATATCCAACGTTGCATTTTTATCGGTCCCGTGACCAGGTTGGAGGAATGCTCGTCGAATTCGCGGTCTTCGCACATGCCGTACACTTCCGAGGTGGAGGGGAAGATTATGCGTTTATTGTATTTCGCGCAATATCTCACGATGCGCAGGTTCTCCTCGAAGTCCAGTTCGAAAACTCGTAGCGGATTGCGCGTGTACTCGATTGGAGTGGCAATGGCGACCAGCGGCAGGATTATATCGCATTTGCGTACGTGATATTCGATCCATTCCCTATGTATCGAGATGTCGCCTTCCCGGAAATTGCATCCGGGGCGGTCGACAAGGTGGTCTATGTAGTTCGACTTGAGATCCATCCCGTAGACCTCGTATTTGCCGCTATCCAAAAGTCTTTCCGTCAGGTGGCTTCCAATGAATCCGTTGACACCCAGGATCAAAACGCTTTTTTTCCGGGCTTTTTCGGCGGCGACTTTGGGATTGGCTCCGAATCGCATGTTTTTTTCTATCTTGGCCTCTTTGGCGAACTGGTTCCCATTCATTAGTACGCCGTTTTCCTCCTGTGCCAAGTTTACTTTTACCGCGCCATCGCCAGCCGCAATCACCAGTGGCTGGGAGGAGATGACCGTGCCAGGGCTAGCTCCCTGGTTGTTGGTTTCCGTGTCAACCGACCAAAAGATGATTTTTCTGTCTCCAATGAAACTGAACGCTCCTGGATATGGCATGGTGACACCTCTTACGAGGTCGCGTGTTTTCTCCGCGGTTTTTGTCCAGTCTATCTCGCCATCCTCGGGGGTTCTTCCTCCGTAATAGGTCGCCTCGCTTTCCTTCTGCGGAATTCGCGGAGCCTTGTTTGTCTTTATCAACGGAAGAATGTCATCCAGCAACTCGGAAGCCTTGGCTTTGGCTTTGAGGTGGAGGGATTTAGCGGTGTCGTCGGGGGCAATGGAAATACTTTTTCGCGCCACAATGTCGCCGGCGTCCGGTTTGGTCACCATGTGGTGCAGTGTTACTCCGGTTTCCTTTTCTCCGTTGATTATAGCCCAATTTATGGGCGCTCTCCCGCGGTATTTAGGCAGCAGGGAGCCGTGGAGGTTGAGGGCGCCGCGTGGCGGAATGCTCAATATCTCGTCCGCGATAAGATTGCGGTAGTAAAAGGAGAAGATGATTTCCGGGTTCAAGCTTTTGATTTTCTCGACCCAAATCGGATGGTTCGCATTCTCGGGAGCATAGACGGGGATGTCGTTCGCCGCCGCCAACTGGGCGACCGAGTCGAACCATATATTTTCATTCTCGTCGTCTTTGTGGGTGAATACCGCCAGGATTTCGAATCCGTTTCGCAACAGAGCCTCGATGCCGGCGCATCCTATGTTGTTATAGCCGAATACTACGCATTTCATTATAGCTTCCTTTCAGGTTGATTTTTTTGTTTTGGTTTTGTTATCTTTCCTGCCCAAAATCCGTTCCACGAAGTATCTAGGCCTGCCTCTGACATCGAAGTATATCCGCCCGATGTATTCCCCTAGCAGGCCCATGCCAATGAGCTGGAAGCCGGAGAATATGAATGAAATGGCGAACAGGGTGAATACCCCGTCAACCGCCCAATCGGGACCATGTATTAGGCGCATCGTAAGGATATAGGCGCTGAGAGCGAAGCCGGCCGCCGATGTCACGATGCCAAGAATCGAAAGCATGCGTAGTGGAAATGTTGTCATGCTTGTCAGCAGGTTGAACTGTAAGTTGATTAACTTTCCCAAGGAGTACTTCGACTCTCCCGCCGCCCTTTCGCTGTGCGCGACCGGAATCTCGCAGGCGTTGCGGGCGAAACTGTTGGCCAACACGGGAATGAACGTGCTACGCTCGTCGCATTGCATCATGGCGTCGACAATCTCGCGTCGGTAGGCGCGTAGCATGCAGCCGTAATCGTTCATATCCACGCCAGTGGATTTTTTGACAATCCAATTGACTATTTTTGACGCTATTTTTCGGAATAGCGTGTCTTGCCTGTTTTGCCTTACCGTTCCGACCACGTCATATCCTTTTTCGGACTGCTCGACCAGCTTGGGGATTTCTTCGGGGGGATTCTGCAGATCCGCATCTATTGTAACAATCAAATCGCCTCTGACCAGGGAGAAGCCCGCCAAAATAGCGTTGTGTTGACCGTAATTCCTATTGAGTATGCACGAAACAACCTTGTCGGGGTGTTTCTTGGACGCGGCCTGCATTATGTCCGCGGATTTATCTTGGCTGCCATCGTCGACTAGGATGATTTCATACTTCTTTTTGGTCGCCTCGCAGGCATCCACGCATCGCTTGATCAACTCTTCCAGGCACGCATCCTCGTTGTACACCGGGACTACCACGGAAAAGTACTTGATTTTGTAGTCCTTCTTCACTCGTATTATTTCCGCTGTTGTCGCAGTGGAACATGGAGGGGGTTCTACCGCATTGCTGTCAAAGGTGAGTAGTTTACAGGCTGAATATGAAAATAAAAATAAAAAAAAGTTAAAACCTCTTAAGATTCGCTCCGTGGACGTGGGGAGCGCGCTCTGGAATTAGGGCTCACTGAATAATTGGCTTTTCTACCATGTAGGCATGTAGGAGTTGCGGGGGGATCAGTAGTTGGACGCATCCCAGAGGGGGACGCCGAGGAATTCCGCCAGTTGTTGGGCGTCGTTTCTGAGTGCCCTGACGTTGCCGTGGTCCACGACGTTGACGCGGGAGGCGTCTCCAAGGACAAGATTCAGCTCGTAACTGTAGTAGGATGACTTGTCTCCTGAACAGTACTCGGATATTATTTGGAGCGCTTTGATGTCGCCTAACGGGACGCAGTCTTTCGGTGTGTCGTAGGCGAGTTTTTCGGGGGCTAGCCGACCCTTCCAAAAGTATCCGTAGTTGCGGTCGAACACGACGGGTTTGGAGAAGATATAGAGTAGAACTGCCCCCACGCTTCCGAAGATCAAGCCGAAAGCGGGTAGGAAGAAGCTTTCGAACGCCACGCCCTTTTTCACCGCCACGAAGATTCCGGAGATGAGGACTCCGACTCCGATGGCGAAGAAAGCGAACCCGAATAGGAGCGCTCCTATGGTGGGCTTGAACGCCGCCACGGCTGTGCCTGTTTTCAGAACAAGTTTTTTGGTTTTGAAATTGGCGCCGCCCGGGACGAGCGGAGTCCAGTCGGTTTTCGTGGCTAGGTCGTCGCCGAATTTAGCCGGATCGAAGGCGGGGCCGGAAGTCCGTGACTTGGCGATTTCTTTTAGTTTGGTGATTAGTTTTTTAAACATGGTGCTCCTCCCGGAGGGCTATTTTTTACCATGTAGGAATTGTAGGGGATGTAGGGGGGGCTGTGAATCCGTGAACCCGAATAGCCGTTAGTCCGTTAGTCCGTTAGTCCGAGCAACCGTGAGTCCGTGAGTCTGTAAATCTGTTAGCCCGCTGAAAGTCCTTCCGCAAAGCCCGCGAGGGTTCGCGGAGCGAACGGAAGGATGAGTCCGTGAGTCGGCAAGAGGGAAGATGTTGCCTCGCGGAGACGCGGAGATCGCAAAGTAATGCATAGCGAACGGTAGGATGAGTCTGTGTGTTGGCTTTTTTTAAGACTTTTTTTCACCACAGAGAACACGAAGCTCACGAAGGTTTTCCATCTCCGCGGCCGCGGAGATGGAAAAAGCTTATAGAAGAACTTGCGATGGTTTCACAGAGAGAGCAAACTCTGCGCACTTTGCCTCTCTGCGAGGAGATAAAGAACGAGAAGACAAGAATTTGCCTCGCAAAGACGCAGAGAACGGGGAGGGAAATCCTCCCCTATATTATCTACAGTATCCACATGGTTAAACTCTAGAGTTCAAATCTTACTTTGGGGGCGCGTTTGAGGTCATGCTTGGCTTTTTCAAGGTTTTCCGGGCACATCTCTATGCCAATCGAGATGAAATCGAGGTATTTTCTTGGCGAGAGGGGATGGTATGCCAGTGGCGGAGGTCTATCAGCCTCAGTCGGAATTTTAAATTCAAGATCGAGAAATGAGTTATTTTTTCTTTGTAGCATCTTTAATCCTTTTAAAAATTTCCGCATCAGCATATCTGTCGCATAACTCAGCAAAAAGTGAATTTTTCGAGATATCAATGTTGTGTATTTCAATTAGAGATACTGTGTCGATTAAATCTTTTCCATCACGATAACCATCTCCATACTTAATCGCATGTAGCTTCATCGCTATTATATGCATCACATCAGGCAATATGAAATCCACTCCAAAAATATTAACCATTTTTCCTGCCGAAACTAATTTGTCATAGGTGCTTTTGTTTGCAAATAGACAGTCAATATAAGGCATTTCCGTATTTGTTTCTGATTGGAACCGTGCGTATAGAGGTGTTTTTACTGCTAAGTTATAATTGCTTTTCCGCAAAGCTGTGGCAACTGATTCAAACTCATCCTCGAAAATCATGAAATCGAAATCGAGAGTGCTTCGGGGGAAGCCAAGTAGGTTGACAGCCCAACCTCCTACAACAATGGGGATACTTATTTTTCCATTAAGTTCTTTTCCCATTTCGGAAATGATATTTTCAAGACTGTTTTGCATATGAATTTTACTCAATCAGTGATCCCTAACTACAGCGGCCACGCGCTTTATGGTGTTGTCAATATCTTCATCACTCATTGTCGGGAACATTGGAAGGGAGATAATATGTTTGTAGGCTTCTTCCGCCACGGGGCAGAGGCCTTCGCCGGTGTCGAGCTCGCGTTTGTAGTAGGGGTGGAGGTGGACGGGGATATAATGGACATTGACTCCGATGCCGTTCTTGCGTAATTCGCGGAACACGGAGTCGCGGTCGATGTGGTCCGCCAGTCTAACGACATAGAGGTGATAGGCGTTCGATACATCTTGGGAGTTTGCCAGCGGGGATATCTCCGCGATATCCGCGAACGCTTTGTCGTACCGCGCCGCTATTTCCCGGCGTCGTTCGAGCCAGGCCGGGAGCTTGAGCAACTGGCTTCTTCCGAGGGCGCACTGGAAGTCGGTGATTCTGTAATTGAATCCCAATTCGACCATTTCGTAGAAATGTCCGCCTTTTTCCTCGCGCTGGCGGAAATCGGTGGTGATTCCGTGGTTTCTGAGGAGCCGCATTTTATCCGCGAATTCCGCGGAGTTGGTGACGGCCATGCCGCCTTCGCCAGTGGTGATGTGCTTGACGGGATGGAAGCTGAAGCATGCGATGTCCGCGTAATCGCCCGCTTTGCGCCCCTTGTAGGTGGCTCCGATGGAATGGCAGGCATCCGCGATTAAACGCAATCCATGTTTGTCGCATATCTCCCGCAGGGTGTCGTAATCGCATGGTTGGCCGGCGTAGTCCACTGCTATCACAACCTTGGTTTTCGGCGTTATTTTTCTTTCGACATCTTTAGAGGAGATGAGGAGGGAATCGGGAAGGGAGTCCGCGAAGACCGGGGTCGCTTCGAGATAACGGACGCAGTTGGCCGATGCGGCGAAGGTCATAGCGGGAACGATTACCTCATCGCCCGGCTTGACCCCAACCGCGTAAGCCGCGCAGTGGAGGGCGGCGGTGCCGCTGGAGACCGCCACCGCGAATTCCGCGTCCGCGAAATCCGCGACGGCATCTTCGAAATCAGCGATGCGGGGGCCGGTGGTGATGAAGTCGGAGCGGAGCGCGTCGACGACGGCTTGGATGTCGTCTTTCGAGATTGATTGGCGCCCGTAAGGTAGGGTCCCCTGAATAATTTGCAAGTGCTTCTTTTTCATTGGGTTAGATTTATTTGTAGTGGTGTCGTCTCAAAACTTTTGGGAGCGACTCTCCCAAAAGCCCTAGAGACGACTAATGTTTTCCGTTCAATTTGAGGCACTTGCCAATTCCGCGAAAGCCGATAGCGGGCCATTGGCGGCGTTAATTTCGCCTAGGAGTGCAAAGCACGCCGTCGGCTTATTGCCTAGCCACTGACCCGTTCTTGACTTTTTCAGTAACCCCTATCTAGTGTGGGATGGTGCGGCGTGTCGGTTTTTTTAAGAATTATTCTACCACAGAGAACACGAAGCTCACGAAGGTTTTTCATCTCCGCTGCCGCGGAGATGGAAAAAGCTTATAGAAGAACTTGCGATGGTTTCACAGAGAGAACAAACTCTGCGCACTTTTCCTCTCTGCGAGGAGATAAAGAACGAGAAGACAAGAATTTGCCTCGCAAAGACGCGGAGAACGGGGAGGGGAATCCCCCCCTATATTATCTACAATACCTACATGGTAAAAGTCCTTTTCCCCACCATGTGGGAATTGTAGTGGCATGTAGGGGGGGGCGGCTTTTCCAGTAAGTCCTATGTTGTTTTGTCAAGATCTGCCAGGATTGCTCTCCAGGAGGCATACACATCATTTTCTAGTATTATTGACAATTGTTTAATCTTTTCAGAAACCTTATCTTTACTAATTGCTTTATTGTAAGCATTAAGGAGGGTTTTAACATCTTCTTTATCACGTTCTCTTCCCGCAAGCATTTTATAGACAAGTAGATTTTCGATTGATACGTTTTTTATGGGAATCTTGTCTATTATAATGGTCTCCGCTTCTTCTATCGCCTGGCGTTCAAAGTCAATAAAGCTGAAAACCAGATCAACACGAACGCCAGTGGCGATGCTTTCTAAAAGCAATACATTTGTTTTTTCCGCAAACTCTTTTGGATCTGCCACCAATGTTTTAAAATCCTTGGATACCGTGCGAAGCACCTCGTCAAAGGCATCTATATCAACACCAAGAGTAATATCCAAATCCTCCGTAAATCGTGGATAGCCGTGAATCGCCATGGAATATCCACCTATAAGCATGTATGGGATTCCGTTGTCCCCAAATAGTTGGGCGATTTTTGTGAGGGTTTGCTCTAGCCGATTCATTTTGGGGCGGTCCCGTATTGTGAAAATGATTTTGACATTTTAATCAGAGATTGGATATGTTGAGAATTTTCAGGCGGGATATTCTTCCTATGGCTGTGTTTTATCGCAAAATCGTACATGTCATTCATCCTATCCAAGGCTTCTTTAGGAGTTAGCGCATTTTCCTTCAGCCAAGCAATTTCAATTTCTTTTACGGCATCGTAGTTTTTTATCATTGGACTATTTCCATGTTTATTTTTCTAGCATGTAGGAAATGAATCTGTTAGTCCGTGAATCCGTTAGCGGCAAGAAAGAAAAGAAAAAGAGAGGGCCTCGCAGAGACGCAGAGATCGCAAAGTAATGCATAGCAAACGGTAGGATGAGTCTGTGTGTTGGCTTTTTTAAGACTTTTTTTCACCACAGAGAGCACGAAGCTCACGAAGCTTTCCGCTTTTGCGGACAAAAGCGCAAAGGGTGGTTCTTCACTTTGTGGGTTTTTTGATATTAGCTGCATTCTTATCTTCTTTCTAATATGTCGGTTTCGCAGAGCGGAAGTGGCATCCACGGGCCTGTCCTTCCGTAAGGTTACTGAAGGAGGATGAGTCTGTGAGTCTGTGAGTCTGTGAGTCTGTGAATCCGAACAACCGTGAGTCGGTAATCGGTGAACGGTAGGTCCGTAAGAGGCAGCCTCGCAAAGACGCGGAGGACGCAGAGAAAGAAGCCTATATTACCTACAGTGTCTACATGGTTGAACTCTTCTTTTCTACCATGTAGGGGGCCTAGAGCGGTCCGTATTCCGGGTGCAGTCTCACAAAGTCTTCGACGATTTTTTTCAGATCCTCCACGGAGAGCCACTCGGTGTTTGTGTCGCTACGGTATGAGAATCCGTCTTCGCAGAGTTTACCCCCATCTTTAACAAGCTGTTTTTGGGAGCCCCACCACGGGAAGTTTGGTTGGATGACGAAATGGTTTTCGAATTCCAGCGTGTGCCTGGCCTCATCCTCGGGAATCATCAGCTCGTGGAGTTTTTCCCCGGGACGTATGCCGATGAAATCCACCTCCGCGTCTGGAGCGATTGCCTTGGCGACATCCATGATGTTGTAGCTTGGGATTCTCGGAACGAAAATTTCTCCGCCCTGCATCCTTTCCAAATTGGTCAACACGAAATCAACCCCTTCTTGGAGCGAGAGAGAAAAGCGGGTCATCCTTTTGTCGGTGACTGTTAATTTCCCAGTTTGTTTTTGTTTTAGAAAGTAGGGAATGACGGAACCGCGGCTACCGACGACGTTGCCGTATCGGACGACGGAAAAGCTAGTAATCTCGCCGCCGCTCATCGCGTTGCCGGCTACGAATAACTTGTCGGAGCATAGCTTTGTGGCACCGTAGAGATTTACTGGATTGGCGGCCTTATCCGTACTTAACGCAATGACTTTCTTTACTTTCTGGAGTATCGCCGCCCGGATTATGTTTTGCGCGCCTAAGACGTTGGTCATTACCGCCTCGAAGGGATTGTATTCGCAGGCGGGAACTTGTTTCAACGCGGCGGCGTGGATTACGATGTCGACACTATGGAAGGCCTCTTTAAGTCGTTCCGGATCGCGGACGTCGCCGAGGAAATAGCGCATACATCCGAACTTGGAGTCGGGGAATGTTTTCGCCATCTCGAACTGTTTTAGTTCGTCCCTGGAGAAAACAATCAGTTTGTTGGGTTTGTAGCGTTCGAGGATGGTTTTTACGGTTTTACGACCGAAGGAGCCCGTGCCCCCCGTAATGAGGATGTTGGCATCATTAAACATGTTTTTTCCTTAGTTGTTGGTGTCTTGTCCGGGCGCGCTTCGCCCCGTCACTCGCGGGAGTGGAATCCCTGGCGACGTGCGTGTTCGCGCCGAGTCCGCCTCAAGCCGAGCGTTCGGTCCAACGCCCGGACTCATCCTCCGATGAGTTTCAGGAGGGGATTGTTTATAATTGCGTCGATACGATCCCGGATATGCCGGGCGCGGTCGATTCTTTGTTTTAGGAACTTCGTCCCGTCTTGCCCTTCCGCGTCATTCAGCATCGTCTCCGCCTGGGACAAGACATCGTTGGTCGTTTTTAACTTTGCCCTAACCATCTCGAGAATACCCTTTCTGAGGGATGCGGCGAAGTGCTCGGAGGTTTTGTAATACGCTTTGCGGTCGCCTGGAACGCGGACGCGTTCTATGAGATTTAGTTTGTCGAGTTGGCGGGTGGCTATACTTACCGCCGCCTTGCTCAAGCCAAGGGATTTCTCCATATCCTCCAAGGTGGCGGGAGTTTCCGAGAGATATATGTGGGCCATGACCTCGCCCAGAATTCGTCCCAGGCCAAAGTCTTGGGTGGTCCATCCCGCGGCCTTGATGATATGGGATTTCGCCTTGTCGAGCGGGTTTTCTTCGGATTGTTCCATTGCGGCCGTCTCCAGATTTACAAATTTGTAAAACTTTATCCCGTTGGAGGGCGTTTTCAAGTGTTGTAGGGGGAAAATACCGTGAGTCGGTGAGTCCGTGAGTCCGTGAGTCCGAGCTGCCGTAAAACCGTAAAACCGTGAGTCTGTGAGTCTGTGAGTCTGTGAGTCCGCCTGTCCTCCGTAGCTCTTTGGGCGGAGGAGGATGAGTCTGTGGGGCCGACTTGCGGTTGTTCGGAATCACGGAATCACGGTTGCTCGGATTCACCCTACCGTTTACGCGAACGGTAGGATGGGTCGGGAAGATGATTGATGGTTGACGGTTTGCGGCATATAGTTGAGAGAAGAGGTGTCTAGGTGACGGGAGATTTTATAGTGCGCGATGGCGACGGAAATAGCTTGGTGGAATCGGGGCGCAGGACAGCGTTGTGGTTGTGCGCTATTTTGGCGGCGGGCTTACTGGTCCGTTGCGTCCGGTTGGTTTTGGACCACCGGGTGGAGAAGGATTCCGTATTGTACGTTGACATGGCCCGCGACTGGGATTCGGGGGGAGTTGACCGAGCGTTCGAGCGCAATCCGCGTATTCCACCGCTTTACGTGGCGTTGATGGCTCTTGGGGAGCGGATTGGAGTTGGCGCGGAAGCCACTGGTGTTTTGGTCTCGATGCTGGCTGGTGCGTTGCTGCCATTGGGGGTGTTTCTTCTTGTCCGGGCGTTTGTAAGGGATGACTTGGCGTTGCTGGCGGCGTTCATGGCGATGGCGCATCCCGGATTGATTAGAATCAGCGCGGAGGTTATGCGGGACGGGCCTTTTTTGTCGCTGGCGGTGTATTCGCTGGCGTTTTTCGCGCTTGGCGCGGGGAGCGGGCGCGGACGCTGGTGGCTATGGTGGACGCTTGGCGGTGTGTTTGCCGGCTTGGCGGTGATGGTCCGTAGCGAGGGAATCGAGTTGATGCTTGCATTCCTGGGGTGGGGAGTATTGGAGCTTGTTTTGCTGGGCTGGCGCGCTTATCGCGGAAGCGGGGATCGCGGCGAAGGGGAGGGAGCGGAGCGGCCAGCGGGCAGAATGGCGATTAGAATTTTGGCGGGGATGGTCTTGGCGGGGGTTATGTTTAGCTCGGTGTCGTTTCCCGCGCAAATCGCGCTTTCCGGCACGTCGTCGACGTGGACCGTGGTGGATCATCGCATTTTGTCTTATGTTCGTAGTGCACTAAGGCGGGAGATTGGGAAATGATATCCAAGTTGGTATCATCATTTTTTATTGTCGTGGTTGTGTTGCTTGGGTTCAGTATTATCCGGTTGTGTCGATTGGGGATTCCCCGTATCGGCGCGGCGGGACGGTTTCTGATTGTGATGGTGGCGGTTATCGTCTTCGACCGGTGTCTGTTTGTTATGTCGGGGGCGTTGTTTTCAGGCCGATACTTCCAAGTCCTGACGGTGTTGGCCATTGTGGCGGCGGCACCCGGCCTGTTGGAGTTTTCGGAATGGACGCGGCGCGTGTTGTCGTGGAAGATTCCATCCATCACGAAGCGCGGGGCGATGGTGGTGACTCTCGCGATTTACGCGTCGATATCGCTGGGGAAGGCTTGGCATGTCCACTTTGGCGAGAAGAGATGGATTCGTGAGATGGCGGAGGCCGCCAGAGCTGCCACGCCCGCTGGAAAGAGGACGGTTGTCGTAAGCGATGACCCGGACCGCCGCGTGGCCTACTACGCTAATGCCGATTTCGTGTTACTGGATGACAGCGTGGCTCTGGGCAAGTCGCATAGTGGGGGGCTTGGCGGGGCGCCGGGGACGCTATTTCGCGTGGGACGCGGGGAGTCGGTTGGGAAATGGATTCCCGTGGGGCGGGAAAAAGGATATGCTGGATTGGAAAAGGCATTGGGGCGCTTGGATGGAGCGGTGTTTGTGTTCGTAAGGATGTCGGATGAAAGGTTTAGAAAGTGTTTCGAGGACGCTGGGATGCCTTTCCCGTCGTTGACTTTGATAAAAACCGCCAAGGACAAAAAGGGGAGGGGGATGGTGCTGTATCGCTTTGTGGGGCTAACTGAATAATTGATTTTTACCATGTAGGAATTGTAGGGGATGTAGGTTAATCCGTAAGTCCGTGAGTCCGTGAGTCCGTGAGTCTGCTGAAAGTCCTTCCGCAAAGCCCGCGAGGGTTCGCGGAGCGAACGGAAGGATGAATCCGTGAGTCGGTAAGAGAGAAGAAAGATTGCCTCGCAAAGACGCGGAGAACGCAGAGGAAGAACTATACGGTTCCGACTTTTTCAGCAAGCTCTTTGGGGGGGGCGCTGAATAAACACGGACTGGCACGTGGACTGGGTGGACCGGGTGGACGCCCGGTCCCGGCGGGTTTTAGTCGCAGGGAACCGCATCGTCGGGGATGCGCGACTTGCATTTGAAGAATGTGGTTTTCGGGAAGAATAGGAGGTCTACGATTCCCGTGGCGCCGTTTCTGTTTTTTTCCACGATCAACTGCGCGTCGAGCCCTTTTTCCTGTATATCCGATGATATTTCTTTTTGCTTGTCCCTGTCCCGATGAAGGAACGCCACCATATCGGCATCTTGTTCGATGGCTCCCGATTCCCTGAGGTGGCTAAGTCTGGGGATACCACTGGCGGTTTTTTCGACTTCTCGGTTGAGCTGGGCCAGGACGACGATAGGAACGGAGAGTTCTTTAGCCAGAGCCTTTATCCCAGAGGATATCATGGAGACCTCTTCCTGTCGGTTGTCGTTTCTTCTGGTCTCGGCGCGCATGAGCTGTAGATAATCAATGAATATGACATCGACATTGTAGACATGTTTCATTTTCCGCGCTTTTGATCTTAGCTCGTGTATTTTTAGAGCTTCCGTGTCGTCGATAATGATGTTGGCGTGAGAGAGCCTTGCCGCGGCCGAGGTTATTTTCGACATGTTTGTGACCATTCCATCGATGAAGTCCCGTTCGGAGAATCCGGATTCGGTGCAGAGTATGCGCGTGGTGATTTTTTCCGCTTGCATTTCCAGACTGAAGAATCCGACACCTTTAGGGTCACTCCCATGCATGGCGATATTGACCATCATGTTAAGGGCGAAAGATGTCTTTCCGATAGACGGGCGCGCCGCAATGACGAACATGTCGCCGGGCATTAGTCCTGTGATGAGTTTGTCCAAATTCGGGAAATGGGTTCGAATACCCATCACGCTATCGTCTTTTTGGGCGAGTTTAATCAGTCGTTGCATTGCGCCGTTTTCGTTGTTGGGGCTTATAAGTTCCCCTATGGATCGCATTTCGACGCGTTGTTCCATTTCCCCGATATCCAGGATTTTTTTCTCGGCTTCGCCGAGGAGGTCTGCAACGGGGGTAGTAGCGTCGACACATTGCTCTTTGATTTCTTCGCATGAGATGATGAGGTTTCGCAGGATGGCGTTGTCCCTGACGATGACACACCACTTGTCAATGTTTGCGGTTGTCGGGACGGAGCGCATGAGTTCCATGAGGTATGTTTCACCTCCTACCTCGTCTAATATTTTTTTGGACTTGAGGGCTCTGGAGAGTGTGAGTAGGTCGATAGGGGTGTCCTGTGAGTGGAGTTCGCACATGCAACTGTATATGCGTTGATGTTTCGGCAGGTGGAAGACTGGGCGGCGCGATGGTGTTTTGGCTCGGGACGAGTTGTCCGAGGGGAGGAGGGCTGGGGCCAGGATGTCCAAAGCGACATCTATGCACGAGTCCGGGTCGTTGATAATTGCTCCTAGGACCGCTGCTTCCGCTTCTATGTCGTGCGGCAATGGTTTGTCGAGAGTGGTGCTTCGACTTGCAAAATTGTTGTTTTGGGTATTTTTATCGTTTGTGTCGGCCATGATTTGTCCTTGTGTGGTTTGTCCGTGGTGTCGGTGGCTCCTAGGGATAACCTTGCGCGCTTAGCTGAGAAAGGCAACCCCGCGTAGCATGTAAAATTGCCGAAATCGCGTATGGGGAGGAGGCGAGCGACCACGCGGCCGCAATCAAACGGTGTTTTTCGCCAACTGGTTTGTTTCAACCTACCGCCATACTGAAGAGAACGTCAGCGAACTGGAAGAACCTCCATCTTGCGGGACTAGACATGTTGACAAGGTGAAATATAGGAGGTTGATTAGATTCGGGGTTTTGTGTGAGAGGGAATCGATGTACTGAGAGTAAGGAATGAGACGTTGTGGAGAGGTCGGTGATTTTAGCTGAGCCTAGGGGGTTTTGCGCCGGGGTGGAACGGGCGCTAGGAATGCTTGACGCTCTTTTGCGGGAGTGCGGGGCGCCTGTTTACGCTTTGCATGCGATTGTCCACAATGAGAGGGTTGTTGAGGATTATGCGGGGCAAGGGGTTGTATTTGTAGAGGATTTGCGGGATGTGCCCCATGGGGGGGCGGTGGTTTTCAGCGCCCACGGGGTGCCGCCATCGGTCGAGGCAATGGCCTGGGAAATGGGGTTGAATGTTGTTGACGCCACGTGTCCTTTGGTGAAGAAGATTCATGCCAAGGCCGTGGAGTTGGCGGGGGGGGGGCGCAAGGTTGTGTTGATAGGGCATCCGAAACATCCCGAGATTGTTGGTACGATGGGATATCTGGGTGGCATGGGGCATGTGGTGGAGACGGTGGAGGACGCCGAACGTATGAGCGCCACCGTGGGAGGTGGAAGCTTGGCGTGTTTGACGCAGACTACACTTAGCTCCGACGATGTCTCCGATGTTTTGGCGGTGTTGCGGCGGCGTTTCAGTATTGATCCGGCGGTGTCTGGCGACGATATATGCTATGCTACCCGCGAGAGGCAACGCGCCGCCGGAGAACTCGCTCGACGATGCCCTGTAATGATAGTTGTTGGTTCGAAATCCAGTTCCAATTCCAATCGTCTCAGGGAGGTTTGCGCTAGAGCCGGGGTCGATTCCTATTTGGTTGAATCGGCTGCCGACATTCCGGCTAGCGTTTTGGCCTCGGGATGTCGTGTAGGGGTGACCGCGGGAGCGTCGACCCCTGAGTTTCTTGTGTTGGAGGTTGCGGAGCGACTCCGAGCCGCTGGGAGGAACGAGTGATTTTGCTTGAAGGAGGTTCGAGCGGATTGAGCGACGGGCTTACGCCTTACGCCGAGACAGTTGTCGGAAGATTCCCAGTCGAGCCATTGAACACCGTCTCTTGTTTGGCTTTCATTCTCGTGGCATTGTATTGGGCCTATCGCACGAGATTGAACATATGCCGATATCCATTGATAGTGATGGTTGTGCCTTTGCTCGTAGTTGGTGGTGTCGGAGGGATGGTGCACCATGCGTTCCGCACATATCGAGCGTGGAGGCATATAGATATACTCATGGCTTTTTACGGGGTCGCCATGGGGTGTGTGTATTTTTGGCGGAGGGTGTCGCAAGGATGGTTCAAGGCGTTTTTGCTGACATTGCTTTTTCCGTTGTTTCTGAGGATTGTCCTGTACGATGTGAAGATTAACTCGGCTTCGGTGGTGTTCGTTGGGATGGCGTTGGCGTTGGCAATTCCGTTGGCGATTGATGGATTTAGGTCGGGAGGAAAGCATATGGGGATGCCGATGGCGGCGTCGCTATTGTTCTGTGTTGCGGTGTTTTTTAGGGAGTTGGACGCGTTTCCGGAAATTGTCGGCAAGTACGGAACGCATTTCCTTTGGCATTTATTCGCGGCTGTATCCGTATGTGTGGTGCTATCCTATGTGTACCATTTGAACATAGGGAATCCGAGTCGTGGAGAGAAACATTTCAAAGGCGGTGCCCTGGATTAGACGGAGAGGAACTGGTCGGCGATCTCTTTGAGTATATCCACGGTTATGGGTTTAGGGACGTGGGCGTCCATTCCCGCTGCGATGCAGTTTTCCTTGTCGCCTTGTCTTGCGTAGGCGGTTGTCGCCACTATTGGTGTATGTCTGCCGGATTCTTTCTCCTTGTCTCTTATTATCCTGGTTGCGTCGAATCCATCCATTACCGGCATGTCGCAGTCCATAAATATCAGATCGTATTCTTCCGCATCGAAGTTCGCTAACGCTTCTTTTCCATTGTTGGCCACATCGACCGAGGCTCCCAAGTTGGTCAGGAACGCCACGCCCAAGCCTTGGTTTATTGGGTCGTCTTCGGCCAATAGGATTTTTGTGCCATTGTAGCGGCCTGGTGCGACGGGGGACCAGGATGCCCGGTCTTTTTCCGTGTTGGCGTTTTCCATGAGGGCTTTAGCTTCCTTCTCGGAAGGGATATCGAAAGGGAGCGTAAGTAGGAAATTTGGGTTTGGGTTACTGGAAAATCGAATATCGCCTCCCAATTTCCCAACTATTATTTCGCATATTGCCAGTTCGAGACTCGCGCGTCTGTTGTTTGAAGCCTCATCCCATTTGGAGCTATGGAAATTGACCAAGTCCTCCAACGACTGGGCTCCCAGAAGTCCCGTGGCGGAAGATGTTATTTCAAACGCCAAGATGGTTCGGCCTGTGGAATCATTGCCGGATACTTGGAAATCAAGGCTGACTTTTCCATGATTCGTGTGCTCCAGGAGGCGTTCTAGAATTTTTGCCAAGACTTGTTGGGTTTTCAGTTCGTCACCCATTACGATTTCCGGGGTGTCGGGGGAGTGGGAAAGGGATAGCGAAACTTCTTGGTCAATGATAGTAGTTTCAAGAGCCCTGACGACATCTTTACAGGCCTTGAGCAGGTTGAATGGGGCGTGTTTCGTTGGAATGTCGTTAGCGCCTAGCGGAAAAGCCGAGATGTCATCTAGAATTTTAATCAATGTCTCACCAGCTTCGAAAGCGGTTGACACATATTGTTTCTGGTGATCATCCAAGAGTGAATTGTCTAACATCCTCAGCATTCCCAAAACGCTGTTCATGGGCTCTCTGAGGCGATGGCCTATATCAACGAGGAACGCGCCTTTCGCGATATTGCCTATTTCGGAATCGAGCGTCAGCTGGATAACTTCCCGGGATATTCCCTGGGAGGGTTCCGTGGTGTTTTTCTTATTCATTCCATTTGTCCTTGGCTTGATGTCAATCCCTATACTAGGGGCGACCGTCTAATTGCTTATGCGTTCCCAGTCTTTCATTATCCCCTATTGTACTATAATTTTCCGAAATAGACAAGTGGCGTGACGCATTCATCATGAAAATGTGGTAGGGAAAAAAAACCGCCGGCTAGCCGACGGTTTTAAGCTTTTGAATGGGTTCTAGGGAGTTGTTACGTTCTTACAACCCATACCTTCAATGTGGCTTCCACATCGTCGTGGAGTTTTACATCCACATTGAAAGCGCCGAGTTCCTTTATTGGCTCCGGCAACTTGATGTTTCTAGGTTTGATATCCAGGGATTGCTTCGCCAACGCATCGGCTATAATCTGCTGCGTCACGGAACCGAACAGTCGCTCGTCTTCGCCAGCTTGCATAGGGATGGTTATATCCGCAGCTTTTATTTTAGCGGCCATAGCTTGGGCGTTTTCCAAAGCGGCTTTGCGCTGTTGTTCCAATCGTTCGCGTTTTGCCTCGATCTTCCGCAAGGCACCTTGGGTGACCTTTTCCGCCAGCTTTTTCGGGACGAGATAGTTGCGGGCGTATCCGGGGGCGACGCTAACCTTGTCGCCAGCCTGGCCCAAATCCTCGACATCCTCAAGTAAAATAAGTTCGACAGCCATCAAACACTCCTTTTAAATCAGTCACAACACCAACGACAGTTCACGGGCGCGTTTAATCGCCACCGCGAGCATTTTCTGATGATTCGGGCAGGTTCCCGTAGCCCGGCGAGGGTGTATCTTACCTTTTTCGGTCTGATATTTCCGCAGGGTCTCGACATCTTTGAAATCGATGTGTTTAATCGCGTCCTCGCAGAACTTACAAGTTTTTGGCCTTGTGCTCTTTTTTCGTTTCTTCTTTCTGGCTACTGGCATTTAAAATCCTCCATTTTTATTTCACCAAGCCGGTTTAGCTACAAATAATCAAGGGATGGTTTTCTTTAGAAAGGGATGTCATCCTCCGTTCCCTCCGGAGAGGGTGCGTTGGATTGGAACGGAGCCGCCCCCGGCATCGAATTTCCAGCCATGGGGGCTGGAGTTTTCTTCGGTGCGAAAGGGGCCTGGCGTTCCGGCGGGGGTGTTTGCTCCACTGTCCCAGTCGCTGATGGATGCTGGTGGAAGCTACTAGGAGCCTGTCCGGAGGAGCCTCCCGTGTTATATCTCGATCCGCTGTTGCCGTGGGAGTCGCCACCGTTGCCATGGGAGTTCCCTCGGTTGTCTCCGTGTGATCTGTCTCTGTTGGCCGGGGCTCCCAAAAACTGTGTTCTTTCCGCCACGACTTTGAGTTTGGAGCGCGGCCTTCCCGTTTCCCTGTCCTCCCACTGGTCCAAATGTAGACGTCCTTCAATGCAGACGGAAGAGCCTTTTTGAAGATAACGCGCACAATTTTCGGCTTGCCGTCCCCATGCATTGACATCCACGAAGCAGGTTTCCTCTCTTCTCTCGTTATTGGATGTGAATACGCGGTTTATGGCTATTCCGAATTCACAGACGGCGGAGCCGTTGGGAGTGTAGCGCAATTCGGGGTCGCGCGTCAAATTGCCAATCAAAAAGACCCTGTTTACTGTTGCCATTGCCTAGTCCTCCATAAATTCACCGATGCGAACCATCGAAAGTCGGTCGCCAATTCCAGTTACTCCGGCTTGTCGTAGTTGTATGTCTGCATTCTAAGGACGAGTTCGTCAAGCTTGAATTTGTCTTGGAGATGGTCGATTTTGCTCGGTTCCATCTCGTGGACCATGTCCAAGTAGATGCCTGTCTTCCTCTTTTTAATCTCTCTGGCGAACTGCCTTTTTCCCATAATCTCGCTGCTGACGATTTTTCCGCCGCATTCGTGGGCGACAACCTTTTCTAATTTGGCTAGGAATTCGCTGCCATCGTCCTTCAGCGCCTTTTCATCTAGGATCACTATCGTTTCGTACTTTTTCAATCAAACACCTCCTGCGGTTGAATTTGTTCATCGCCTCCCCCGTACCTCGGTGGAGAATTACCATTATCGCCTTCACAGCCTCGCCCAACACTTTCGAGAGGGCTTCCTTCTCATCGTCATCGAACTCGGTCAGAACGTATTCCGCCTGATTTCCATTTTCCGCTTTGCCGATTCCGAGCCTCAGCCGCGCAAAATCCGCGGACCCAAGCCGCTCAATCATAGACTCCACGCCTTTATGTCCGCCGCTCCCACTACCTCCATTCCTGACTCTGATCGTCCCTACCGGCAAATCCAAATCGTCGTAGACCACCAGTATCTCGTTCACGGCGATGCCGAATTTGTCCGCGCATCTCGCCACCACGTTTCCACTGGCGTTCATATACGAAAGTGGCTTCAACAACCATAACTTCCCATCTGGTGTCTTGGCCAGCGTGGCCTCCGGCGCCCGTTCGGGGACCAATTCCCTTTTTAGGCTGGCCGCCAAAGCATCCATCACCATGAATCCGACGTTGTGCCTGGTGGCCGCGTATTCCGGTCCTGGATTGCCAAGCCCGACAATCATTCGTATGTTTTCGTGGGCCACTCTCGATATCCGTTATTCGGCGGTGTTTGCGTCGTCCTCCTTCACGTCGGCTACTCCCTCTTCTCCCGCGGTCGCTCCTTCCTCCTCTTCCTCTTCGGCCTCCGATTCCACTCTTGGAGTCAGGACGTGGAAGACAGGATGATCCAAGTCGCCTATGGGTTTGACCCCTTCGGGATACGGGAGGTCGGCTATTGTCATAACGTCGTTAAGTTCGAGCGAGGACACGTCAGCTTCTATATGATCTGGGAGCGTCAACGGCGTACATTCCACATCGACTTCGTGCAGGGGCTGCTCCATAACTCCACCTTGCGAGAAACCCACGGGAGTTCCGATGTGGTGTACGGGAACAGTGGCGTGTATGATTTCGTCCATCTTGACTTCCTGGAAGTCTATGTGCTGGAATTGTCCGGAGAGGTAATCGAATTGAACTTCCTTGATAAGTGCGTTGGACTTTTGGTCGTTATCAGTGTCCTCTAGCACCACTATCTGAATTTCCTGCTTGGCGATAGCCGCCCACTCTTTGGAGTTGAGCAGAAAGTGCTGGGGGGCCGACCCATGTCCGTACAATACTGATGGAATCGTTCCCGCACGGCGCGCCCTTCTAGAAGCCGCCGAACCGATTTGCGTCCGTGGTTTCACATGCAACACGTGTTTTTTCTTCTCAGTCATTTTCTCACTTTCCTGTTTGTTGTTCCAACTTGGGGGCGGTGGCCCCGGCGTTTCAAAGTTCACACCTTAAAGAGAGACGAGACGGACTCCCCCTCGTTTATATACCTTATGGCTTTGGCCAAAATTCCAGCCACGCTAAGGACCTTGATTTTTCCGTCGAGAGGGATGTCGTTCGGTATCCCATTGGTGGTGATGAGTTGAGTTATCGGGCTGGCCTGGAGCCGTTGGAGTCCCACGTCGTTCATTAGGCAATGCGAGACCGCCGCGTATATGTCTTTCGCTCCTTCCTTCGCTAGTAGGTCGGCGGCCGCCACCAGTGTGCCCGCCGTGGTTGTCATGTCGTCGCATAAAATGCACGTGCGTCCCTCTACCGCCCCCACCAAGTGGGACGACTCCACGCTTGAAGCGTCGATACGGCGCTTGGAGACTACAGCCAATCCGGCGTTGAGCATGTCGGCGTAGGCGTGCGCCATTTTTACCCCTCCGGAATCCGGAGCTACAACCACCAAGTTTTCGCCGAGTGTTTCCCTGATGTACGGGACAAGAACCGGGGATGCGTAGAGATGGTCCACCGGGAGGTCGAAGAAGCCCTGTATTTGCTGGGAGTGCAGGTCAATCGTGAGAATCCTCGATGCTCCCGCCACGGTAATGAGATTTGCCACTAATTTAGCGGTTATGGGGACGCGGGGCTGGTCTTTCCTGTCTTGCCGGGCGTATGCGAAATAGGGGATGACCGCGGTGATTCTGGCCGCGGACGCTCTTTTGGCGGCGTCCAGCATTATGAGGAGCTCCATGAGAGTGTCGTTTGGTGGCGAGCAGAGGGGCTGTATAATGAACACGTCGGCGTTGCGGATATTCTGCTTGTATTTGACGAAAGTTTCGCCATCGGGGAATCGCGATATTTCCAAGTCCCCCAAGGGAACGCGGAGATGTTCCGCTATTTCCTCGGCCAGCGGACGATTTGCCGTTCCCGAAAACACATAAAAACCGTTAGTGCTACTTTTCATCAACAACGCTCCTTGAAATTGGGGGGCGCGAACCAACGTGTCGCCCGTGGTTCCCGCGTCCGGAACACCCCGAGGGCATTCGGGTTTGAAGCGGGACCCAACCGCCACATGGCGGGAGCCATTTCCTTCCGACTCCAAATCTTCGGACGGAAAGGGGCGTAATATATTGGGGTATTTGTTTTGCGCAAGTAGCGGGAGGAGTTTTTTTCGTTCACGTCCCGCGTTGAGAGCTGCGAGGGTGTCGTCTGCGTGGATTTTGGGTTGACACTATCGAAAACAACTTTATCGTCTCCGTGTGCCATTGCCATTGGCTTCTGGTATGTCTCGTATGTGCGTATTTCAACTCGGAGGTTCATGAGAGTCAAGCATTTTTTAGCGACTGTGACGCTGAATATCTGGTTTCACTTCTGGTTTCCCGCGCTTTTGGTGGTTTCCGTCTTGATTGGCGTTGTGGAAATGTTTTTCGTGCGGTTGTTCAGACCGATGTCGGTTGGCCGGGAGCTGAGGCGAAGGATTAACCGCTACGGACGGTCGGTGGTTTGCTTGGGATGGCCGTGGATCCGGGTGGAGGTTCTGAACGCGCCTCCGGTGGAGGAGGGGCCATACGTTGTAGTCGAGAATCATTCGTCGTCGTTCGATCCGTTTGTTCAGGGGTGTCTTCCTTACGATTTGGTTCAAGCGGCTAGGGGGTGGGCTTTGCGGTTGCCGATTCTGGGGATAGTCGGACGGTTGGCGGGGTATCTGGATGTTGACGCGCTGGGCGGGGACGAGCTGGTGGAGCGAGCTGTGAAGCGTT
>WFSE01000004.1 GCA_015486135.1 Lentisphaeria bacterium | reverse complement strand
GGATACCAAGGACATGCGGGCTCGCCAGGCAAGGTGGCCCGTTCCAAAGGAATCCCCACTCCGCCAAGGGTGTAGGTGAAACTCAAACGCTGGAGGGAGAGTCCATGAAAAGGATGGTGCTTTTTTGTGTGGCGGTAGTGTTGGGGCTTTTCGCTGGCATTGCCCAAGGACAGCAGAGTGGGGGACAGGTCACGGTAACGGTGAAATCCCCCAAGCCGGACCCCAAAGGCCGGGTGTTCGTCAAGGTGGGCGGCACGATAACCGGAACGCATAAGACGCAGGCGTCCGATGAGACGGCTTCCGGATATATGAAAGGTCCTGGAAGTGGAACGTGTGTAGTTACTCAAGCAGGTGCCAACGGTGTGGGAACTTTTACCGCCATTGCGGGGAAGAATCCGTCCAGGAAGATAGGTGATACCAAAGTTTTCGTAAGATATACCAAGCCAGGTAATGAAACTAACAACTTTAGAGAAGGTTGGCACAAGGTTACGGTGGTGGATGTTTTTTTGTCCAAGGATGGTGCTGCTTACAATGGTTCCATCATCGCTCCAGATGGAACAGTATGGTACTTCGCTACTATTACTTTTCTCGGGAAAGTAAGGCCCTCCGGCTTGGGGCCTGTGACTATCGTGGCTACTCCTTCAAAGGGGCGGTGGAGCCCAAATCCTGCCATAACGAGCGTGTTGCCAGATGCTAAGGGAGATTTTTCCGGCCTAATGACGACGAACTATTTGGTCCCTGATATATCTCCTGTATCTATTTTTGTTTCATTTGATATTAAGGCTATTTATGTTGGGATCACATCCAAACACGTGCAAGAAATCCTCGTAAATCCATAACCATGGTGAGAGATTCTTGAAAACTTGCCTCTTCCATATTTAGTGGTGTCTGTGGAGTATAGCGGTTGATACGCTTGGAAGATTGTGGAGGAGGATAGGCTAATACGTATTTGCTAGATAGGGAGAAAAGAGCATGATGTCGAGATGCTTAGTTGGGATGTTGTTAGTGCTGTCATTTGTGTCCTATGGTGACTCAACGCCGATTTCAGCCAAAGAGTTGGTGGTCTTCCTGGAGAAAAAGGACTCTCGTGTTGAGTCTAAAATAGCGGCAATTGAATTGTTCGTGAAGTATTCGGGGAGTTTGGATCAGGGCTCCTTGGCGAAAATAACGCAGATTTATTTGGGTGCCAAAGAGCCGCGATTTTGCGATGCTTTGGCGGAATTGATCCTTCCCAAACTGACTGGGCAAGCTTTGGTGACGGTTGCGCTGAAGCGCTTTGGGGAAGTTGATGATTTCGAGAAGAAGGATGCCTTGTTGTCAACTCTGATAAACGCGAAAAGGCGTTCCGGTGCTAAGTCGAGCGACATTTATAATTATTTATTCGAGATATTGGACAAATACGCCTCGGAGAGGTATCGGCGTTATTACATTTCGCAATATGCGGATTTTATCTTTGCAATGGCGATGGCTTCCGGCCTGAAGGAGGACTTGTTCAAGAAGGTCGTGGCGGGAATTGTGAATGCCCAAAAAGCGGATGATATAGCGGCCTACACTTCCTTGCTAGCGAAAATAGCGCGGTTCATCCCCCCCGACGAGTTGGAGCGAATTGGCCAGAAGATATCCACGATGCCCTTGGGGAGCGAGGAGCGGCGGAAATTGGAGAACATAGTTGGGCCGTTAAGAGCGCAATATAATCCGACCGAATTTAAAGGCATGTCCGACTTGGACTTGGTGGCTTTTGTGTCGGATAAGAGTGCAGATGTAAAAAGCCGATTGAAGGCCCTGCGTTTTCTTACGTTGAAACATGGGAGAATATTGTTTAGCGGGGAATCGAAAAAGGTTGCGGAGTCGCTTCTGTCCATAGCCCGAGATCAAAATGACGCCAAGGAAATAAGGGGGGCTATTTTGGCGCGGCTTGCTGGCGAGTTTGATGTGTTGTCTAACGACAAGGATAAGAGTCGTAATGTTGAGTTGACAAAAAAGGTTTTGAGTGAACTGGGGCATGGCACCTATCCGGAATTATTTTTAAATTTTTTATTCTTGATTAATCCTGTTGTGTTCGAGAAAGGGAAGCTGTGGGACGTGTTGGAGAAATTGAATTCGACCTCATCTGGCGATATTAGATCGGTTGTGCTCTATTTCAAAATCACCAAAGGGGATGGCTCTTTAAAAAAAGAGGCGATTCCCAAGGTGCTGGAGATTCTCAGGAGTCCCGACGGATTGGGCGATTTCGGAAAAAACTGCTTAGTTAACGTATTGCGCATTTGCTGTCCCGACGATATTCTCAAGCGAAAGTTGGCGGCGATGGATGACAACGATAGGAAATTGCTCAAGACGTTTCTTGATTTATAATCAGCGTCGTGGATGTGATGAAATTGAGAGATCTCTGGAATTGGGATGCAACTTGCCCCCGCGGCCCCGCGGGGTATATTTTTTTTGCTTTTTTAGGGTTCGCCAAGTGTTATGGGGATTTCCGCCATGTCTAAGGTTGCGCGTGTTTTGTTGATTTTATTGTTGGTGTCGCTTGGCGGCGTTGGTGTCGGGGAGTGCTTTGGTGATACGGCGTCGGAGGGGGGCAAGGGGAAGGACGCGTCTTCGAAAGTGTTGAAGTTGTCGGACGGTAGCGAGATCCGTTTCGTTTCAGCGCGCAAGTTTGGTGACAATGCGTTGCGGGTGGTGTTGCCTGGGGGTAAGGTGGTTTTGGTGTCCCGCTCTCGCTTGTCGGAAGCGGAGCGGAAACGCTGGTTCCATTCGCCGACCCTTAATGTTCGTAGAAGAGCATCGGAACCGCGGCGGTTCCCGCTTAAATATGGCGTCGCCAAAGTGGTTTCGAGCAAGTTGCCTAAGGACTACGATCCGTACAAGTTCCGCGATTCGATAAAGGTTCGCTACGAGGCGTTGAAATTGGGGGAGTACGACGCGCTCAAGACGGCGTGGAAGCGTCTTGTGGACGATCCCAAAGTCACTAGCCTGGACCAATTGTTCGTGCCTGAAGAGCGCGGGACGATGAAATACTACTATTTCGTTCCCGACAAACAGAACCTAAAGGGCGCCGGGAAGGTCCCGTTGGTGGTGTTTCTGCATGGGATGGGGGATAACCAGCATATGAACCGGCATCCCCAATGCCTGATTTTCGTCCAGCCTTCGGTGCAGAAACAGTATCCGTGCTTTTTCCTGGCCCCTTTGTCGAATGGGGACGGGGGGGACTGGATGTCGTATGGCCCCGACAAGATTTCCGATGAGGCCATGTTCGTTGTCGGGATAATAGACGACATGCTGAGGCAATATCCCCAGATAGACGCGGACAGGATATATCTTACCGGGCTTTCGTCGGGGGGGTATGGCGTGTGGGACATGCTGGCGAAGTTTCCCGGCAAATTCGCTGGAGGGGTGCCGTTGGCGGCCGGGCTCGAGGAGCTTCTCGAAAACGTGAAGTACCGCCAGAAGATTGCGATATGGGCATGTGTCAATGTCCGCGAGCAGGAGGACGCCAAAAAAGGCGCCAAAGCGTTGTTGAAGAGATTCGCCAAGCTCGGTGCCGATGGCCGTTATACCGAATACGACGTGACGACCAAATACGACAAGTTTCACAAGCACAATAATCGCACGCCTAAGCTTTCGGTCCGCCATGCGGCTCAAGCTTGGGCGTACGCCGAGCCCAAGCTGATACCTTGGCTTTTCGAGCATACCCGGGACAAGAAGGCCGCGGCGGCCGCCGCTAAGCGGAAGAAATCGGGGAGTCCGTGAGAGATTGCCTCGCAAAGACGCTGAGAACGCAGAGAAAGAGGGGGTTTTTACCATGTAGGAAGTGTAGGGATTGTAGCTAGGGAGAAGAATAACCACGGATGGACACGGATAAACACGGATAGGGGGGCGAATGTGGGAGGGTGCATTGATTTTTCTTCCATGCAAGCCTTTTCCAGCTCCGTTTGCGGAGATGGAAAAGCTTCGTGAGCTTCGTGTCCTCGGTGGTGAAAAAGAAGTCTTCAAAAAGGCGATGGACACATGCGCTTGGGAGTAGGCTGGCGAATAATGACAACGCTGTATGTATTTTAAGATGTATTCAACCACAAAGATCACGAAGCACACGAAGATGTCGTTTCCGCTCCGCGGAACCGACATGTTGTGAGGAAGATAGGTCCTCCGCGTTCTTTGCCCCGCCCTGGGTTAATCGAAGGGCTTCTCCGCGAGGGAAAAAGAAGGTGTTGCTTTGCGGAGACGCTGAGACTGCGAAGGGGGAGGGGAGTCGGAGCGGATTTCGACTTTTTCCGCAAACCCTATCTTTTGTTTGTGGATTTTTAATTCGCGGTATGGTATGTTTTGGTTCTGTGTTGGTCGGCTTGGAGGTTGGGAATATGGACGATGTCGTAGTCAAGGGCGAACAGATTGTCAAGGTTTTCAGCGATTTCTGGGGCAAACCCAAGGCGCGCGCTTTGGACAATTTGGACATCGAGATAAAACGTGGCGTCACGTTAGGGCTTTTGGGACCCAATGGCGCGGGGAAATCGACGCTCATAAAATTGCTCCTCGGGCATCTGTATCCGACCTCCGGGAATTTGACCGTGTTCGGGAAATCCCCGCGGGACGTCGGAATAAAGTCCCGTATAGGCTATTTGCCCGAGAGGACGTCGTTTTACACTAGTTTGACGGCGCCGGAGACACTGCGTTTTTTCGCCGATTTATTGGGGCTTCCCAATGGCGTCGCCCGGGAGCGGATTTCGCAACTTTTGGAGATGGTTGGGTTGGATGGAATAGGCAAGCGTTTGGTCGGGGAGTTTTCGCATGGTATGCGCAAGCGTCTCGGTTTGGCGCAGGCGCTTCTCAACGATCCCGATCTGCTACTTCTAGACGAGCCCACCGCGGGGATGGACCCCGTTGGATGCCGAGAGATCAAGGATTTGATTCTTACGCTTGGCAAACGCGGCAAGACGATTTTGATGACCACGCATCTTTTGGCGGACGTGCAGGACGTGAGCGACTCCATAATGATCCTCTACGGGGGACGGTTGCAGGCGGCCGGCAGTATCAAGGAGCTTCTTTCGAATCAAGACGAGCTTGTTATCCGGTGCTCGGCGATTCCGAAGGGGAAGCTCGACAAGATAGTCGCCTCGATAGCGAAGGAGACCAGCGGGCGCGATGTCGATGTTGCGAATCCCATAAGGACTTTGGAGGAATATTTTCTTTCCGTCATAGCCGAGGCCGGGGAGAATTCGCTGGACACCTCTGGCGCCCGCCGCGGGACTGGCGTGGCCGAATTCCTCAAAGGCTGACTCGGTGGAATAATGGATAGCGATACCAGCAGCGGAAAAAGACGCGGACGCTGGTTGATTTCCGTTTTTACCGTTGTTGTTCCATGGTTTTTGCTAGCGTTGCTTCGACTCTCCTCCTTTTCCGGCGAGAACTCGGTGGACTGCTACTATCATGTCGAAATGGCGGACCGTGGGCCGGGCGTTTACATGGGCCGGAGTTTTCCGGTTCTAACCATGTCCGAGTGGACGAAGAATTTCAGCGACAAGGAGCTTGGATTCCACGCGCTTCTCTCGGTGGTGCGGGCGACGAAGGCCAAGTTGTTCGGGGTTGCCGGTTCCGAGCCTTTCAACGCGGAGGCGTTGTTTTTCGCCTTTCTGCTTTTGTCCGCATTCGCGTACGCGGCTTTGCGTTTTGGGGCGAGTATAGGCGCCACCGCGTGTTGCGCGGTGTTGCTGGTTGTGGGGTCGCCGTTTTTCACCGACAGGGTGCTGATGTTGCGTCCGCACAACCTTTTTTTGGCGTTGGTTCTCCTTTCGTTCCCAATATTTGATAGCGCTCGGAGCATCAAGGGGCAATGGGGGCCTTTTTTGATTGGATTCGCCGGGGCGTGGTGTTATTCCAATCCCCATTTTCTGTTGCTTCCCGCCGCGGGTTTCGCAGTGGCGCGGTTGGTCCGTGGGTTTCGCGGATGGTGGTTGGTTCCCGTGTCGGTGGTGTTGGGGGTTTTAGTCGGATACACTATCCATCCGCAGTTTCCGCACACCTTCGTGAATTGGAAAATCCAGTGCGTGGATGTAGTCCGCCAAGCGTTATCCGGAGGGGCGCCCGTAGCGATAGGGACCGAGTTCCATCGTCCCGGATGGGCATGGATATTGAAGAATATCGTTCCGTTTTTGGCGTTCGCATTCGTCTTTTCGCTTCTCGTTTTCGGTGGAGCTGGGGAGGGGAGCCCGCGGGAGCGGCTACGGGGGATTCCGGATGGGGTGGTGGCCGTGGCGTTTTCCGCGTTTGTCGCGTTCTTGGGAG
>WFSE01000003.1 GCA_015486135.1 Lentisphaeria bacterium | reverse complement strand
GGTTTTGGGAGTCTGCGACCAAGCGGAGCGAGGGGAGCCTTCAAAACACACGAACGTGTGCTGCCAAAACCTTGGAGACGACACCACTAAAAACAGATATAACCCAATAATTATTAAGCGCTTGCCAATTATTCAGTGAGCCCTATATTATCAGCACCTTCTTGCCCGTGAGCTCGTTCATCCTCAACGCGCTCGAGCAACGCTTCAGTGTCGCCATGTCGTGCTCCTTCTTCCCCCCTTCCGGCGGCTTCATCAAATCTAGATACCGGATGAAATTCGTCCGGATGTCGACGAGGTACAAGTGCCCCGTGGGATACACTTTCCCGTCCACGGGGGCGTCGTGCGTCGCATGCCCGTGGAAGTGCCCGTCCCCCGCGTGGACGGCGAAATTGCCTGATTCCGAAATATCGACCAATGAAACAGTGTTGTTCAGCAAGCCTTGAATTAAGCACTTGCCAATTATTCAGCAAGCCCTATGTTAGACTAGTTCCAAGATGGTCGAGTTATTCAAGGAGACGACAATGGGCGGGAACGCATGGAGCGAGAATGATGTGGCGCTAGATGCTAGCGATCTCTTCCACGCATTCAAGAGGCACGCCGCGTTGCGGGGCCTCTCATTTCAGGTGGCAAAAAACTCCATACATGGGTTTGTTGGGCCAAATGGAGCCGGCAAGACCACGACACTGAAAATTATTGCCACTCTCCTCAAGCCTCAGGGGTTGTCCCGCATCACAGTCTTCGGAAGGGATGTTGCGAGAGAATACAGGGAAGTCCGCCGCGACATCGGGTTTATGCCCGACCACTTCAGCATGTACAAACGAATGACGGTGTTCGAGTATCTGGATTTCTTTGCCGCCGCATACGGACTTGGACTGAAAGAACGCGACCGGGTTATATCGGACCTTTTGGACCTAACCGATATGGCGGGAAGAAAAGACTCCCTCATAAGGGGGCTTTCAAGAGGAATGCAACAACGCGTTAACTTGGCGCGGGTACTGGTCCACGACCCCAAACTTCTTTTGTTGGACGAGCCTGCCTCGGGTCTCGACCCCAGGGCTAGAATTGAGCTGATGGAAATCTTGCGCGAGTTACGCGCTATGGGGAAAACCATCTTTATAAGCTCCCACATCCTAAGCGAGTTGGCGGAATTGTGCGACAGTGTCACTATCATCGATGCGGGCAAGACAAAATTCACTGGAAAAATGAACGACCTTTTGGCGCTGGAACGCGAGGGGAGCAAGTCTATCTACAACCTCATCCTTGCGGCTCCGGTGGAAGGATTGAAGGAAGCATTAACGGAGAAAGACGGAATCCAGGTGGAAGAGGTATCCGAGGACGAATCGAGAATGACTATCGAGTTGGACGAGTCGAAAGCCAGCCAAGGCGACGTGTTCGGAGCGCTAACGAAGAAAAAGGCCCGTGTCATCGAATTCCGCAAGGGAAGGAAGCACCTAAATCAAGCATTCATGGACTTGACGGAGGCCGGGGTTCGTTCGTAAACTTAAAGATTAAACATTTTTCAAGAAGGAGGATTGAAATGAAGAAGACGTTGATTATCGCATTGGGTGTTCTGTGCTCCGCGTGGATTCCATGCGTCGCCATTGCTGACGACAACCAATTGCTGGATTTTAAGAAAATAACACTCACCGCTTCTCGCAATGTCAAAACCCGGAAAATACGAAAAGGAGTCATTCCCCCGGAATACGGGATAAGCAATAGAGACGATGATTTCGCCAAAGACGACAAGCTGGACATAGTAACGATAAAAGTGTTGGTGGCCAACAAGACGGGCAAGGATGTTGAGGGACTCCACGTGCGCTGCGAATTTTACGGGCGAGATGTCAGCATGAGAAAAAAAGAGGTAGGCCCCGTCGGTACCGAAGAGATAAAAGTTTCGTTCAATGCCAAGGGGGTATTCAACTGCGAATTCCGCAAATATATGTTGTATGACAGAAGTCAGGACACCGTTTCCGTCGGCGATAGGGTAGGAAGTGGAAAAACCTCTGTTTCTCTCCCGGCGCATGGCGTGTCGTTCTTTGGATATAAAATCACTCTGCTCTCGAAAGACGGGACCGTGATAAAAACGTTGTCGTGGCCTTCCAATATCTCCACGCTCAAGCTGGTGTCGAACATATTGGAAAGGGAATTGCCAACGTGTTTGGGGTCTGGCGGAGGCACACTGGAAGACTGCGTATCTCCATCCAAAAATCCCCCCGGAGAAGATGGCGACGCCAACCCGAGTAAAACCCTACACAAAGGGATGAAGGGGCTTAATGGCTTGATGTGAACTACATGGCACTCGGCTAATTCTGGGGAACGGGCGAAACGACTTTGATTGTTTCTGACCTCTTTGGGATTGCAATTTGTAGCTTTCGTATCCTCCCGTTCCCCAATTTTCGAATTCAGCTCTTGTCTTTTACTGCTAGAAAAGACGCAAAGTTCAGGGCTTGGAACCACTTTGCGACAATATAGAATCCGACCCCTTTCAAGCGGACCTCGTGGGCTTCCGAGGTTTCCGGGATCAGCACGTCCTCTAACGCCGCTCGTTTGCCGGCTATCTCTAGGTCGCTGTACCCGTTCGCGCGCTTGAATGCGTCATGCAGAGCCGAGACCAGGCTATCCGTTCGTTGCTCTCCGAAAACGATTTTTTCCGTTAATATCAATGCCCCACCAGGCACAAGTCCATCGAAAACACGCTCCAAAAGGCATTCTCGTCGCTCTACTGAAACAAACTGTAGCGTGTAGTTCAGAACAACGACCGATGCTCGCGATATCTCCACGTCCAAAACGTCCGCCAAAACAACATTGACGGGAACACCTCCTGTTCCCCGGTGCGCCAACCTCGCCTCAAGACCAGCGATCATAGCCTTGGAATTGTCAACGGCAATCACCTCGAACCCAGGAATTCCTCCCGATGCCTCCACTGCATCGACCACGGCAAACGAAGCTCCCCCCAGCGAACACCCCAGATCATAGCACCGCGTCCCCTCGGCGGCGAACTCCGCAGCCGCCAGCCCAGTAAGTCGCTCCAACGCATCGTATCCAGGCACGGAACGGCGTATCATGTCGGGAAAAACGCCCGCGACCTTCGCGTCAAATTCGAATGCGTCGGAAAACGCTGCGCCATCCTTGAATATCTCGTCTCTTCCAGACATCCCTTTGCAATCCTTTTAGCCAGATGTAATGTAGAGTTTCGCCAACGCCCTCCACGGAAAAACAACGGCGGACGATATATGACTCTCAGTGAAAAATCAACAGAAGTTGCCAGCATTGTCAACTGGGCGCCCGCGTTAATCGCGGTGGTGTCGCTCTTCTGCATTGCCAATCTGGCCAAAGCCCAGACAGTCTACCGCATCGATGGCCGAGTATTCGAAAACGTTGACAACTTCGAAAAAATCGACGAATTCTTCACCTTTGACAAGAATGGAAAAACATATTCCATCCCTGAGTCGCAGGTACAAAAGATAATTGGAAAAGATGGCAAGCTACTTTATGAGAAACTCGATCTGCTGGCGGAACGGACAAGGCGATTCCAAGGCGACGAACACACCGAATACACTTTTTCGCGCAACGGCAAAAAGCTCGGAAAAGGGAAATGGGTCGACGCGGGGGAATTCCAAATCACGGAGGGGAATATTCCCGACGGGGTTTACCAGGCCTACTTCGACTCGGGGGAGCTCAAGCGCACGTTCTCATTCAAAAACGGCTCCCTAAACGGGCTTTGCGAAGTGTTTTTCCGTTCCGGAATTATCGAGCGAAAAGGGACATTCAAAAATGGGAAGGAGATAGGGAAAAGCGAGTTGTACTATCCGGATGGCACGTTGAAAGGGGTTTCCATGTACAAGGATGGGAAGAAAAACGGTCCCACGATATTGTACTATCCCTCGGGGAAGATAAAAGCGAAGCTCCAATTCAAGGATTCCGTGCCCGACGGCAAACAGGTCATGTACTACGAAAACGGCAATGTCGAATCGGAAGTCGAGTACAAAAACGGGGAAAAATACGGTCCGGTGAAATTTTACTACGAAAGTGGAAAACTCAAAATGGAGGGACGATTCGTCTCGGACGAACTCGACGGAGTGGTAATAACGTATTACGAGTCCGGCAAAATTAAACGTAGGAAAACATTTGTCGGGGGAAGGATTTTGGAACAATGAAACCGTTGCAAATAGCAGGGAAAAAATTCTCGAGCAGACTCTTTGTTGGCACAGGCAAATTCGGAAGTCCCGACACTATGAGGGAAGCGATCGCCAAATCGCACTCGGAGCTCGTCACCGTAGCCCTGCGCAGAGTGGATCCAGGCGACCCTACGGATAATATTCTTTCCGCTATAGACGACAACATAACAGTGGCGCTCAACACCAGTGGTGCGAGAACCGCGGACGAAGCGATTAGAATCGCGGAATTCGCAGAAGCCGCTGGTACTAAGTGGATCAAGGTGGAAATACACCCCGACCCACATCATCTGCTACCGGATCCCGTGGAAACCTTGGCGGCGGTGGAGGCGATCGTAAAAAAGGGCCTCATAGCGCTACCCTACATCAACGCTGATCCAGTTCTGGCGAAAAGGCTGGAGGATGTCGGAGCCCACGCAGTGATGCCTCTAGCAGCTCCCATAGGGACGAACAGGGGGATAGAAAACCGTCCCATGTTGGAAATGATAATAGCCAACTCCTTGGTCCCGGTAGTGGTGGACGCCGGTCTTGGTATGCCATCACACGCCGCGGAGGCAATCGAAATGGGAGCCGACGCGGTCTTGATCAATACTGCTATCGCTTCCGCTGGAGACCCGGGGTTAATGGCCGAAGCGTTCGCAGATACCATAAGGGCCGCCGAGAAAGCCAAGAACGCAAAACCAGCCTCGCCCAGGGCCTCTGCCTCCCCCTCATCGCCGTTGAAAGGAATTCTATAACATGCGTTTTAGCGATAAAATACCGGAATCGATAAGAAGCCAGCTTTCCGCTTATGAATCCACGTTGTTTCTGGCCGAAACAACTTTGGCGTTGGGAGCGTCAATCGCGGCGTTGGCGGCCTCGTTACTCGTCTTCTTCGGGGTGGACCGGCTATTCGACACACCAGCCTTGGCGAGAACCGCGATATTCGCGGCGGGCTTCCTTCCAGCGATCCTGCTTTTGGTGCGGTGGATCAAATCTTGGATTGTACACAGGCGCGATGTTAGAACATTGGCGCTAGAAGCGCAAAAAAAACATGGTGGGCTCGGAGATAGACTGCTTAGCGCTGTGGAACTCGCCGAATCGGATCAAACCGACATTGGAATATCGGAGGAGCTACTTGATGCCGCCATAAAGCGAATCGCCGATTCCACAAAAGATATCGACTTCAAGAAAGATGTCGATTTCAAACGTCCAATTCTCGCGGTATGCGCGACATTGGCCTTGTTGGCGGGAACGTTTACTTTGGTGGCGGTTTTTCCAGATGCCTTTAAGAATGCGCTGCAACGCTGGATCGCCCCGTTCCGCGCACTGCCTCGATACACATTTACCGTTATATCCAGTCCCTCCTCGGAAATTATCGTCCCAAAAAACGAGCCGTTTTCCATCAAATGCGTATTGTATAGGAATTCGCGATGGATCCCCCAAAAAGCAAGTTATTCCCTCCCAGGCGCAGGCTCCGGAGAGGCGAATATCTCAAACTGCGAGACCACGTTGAAACTACAAGGCCTCAATGAGGTGTCGGTCCTCTCAATCCATGCTGGAGACGCTACCGTCCAAGTCAAAGTTATCCCCCTGCCGAGACCATTCCCCAAAAGCGTTACGGCGACAATTACTCCCCCCGCATATACCAAACGCCCCCCGATTTCTATCCCCATGGAGGAAGGCGCTCTATCCCTGACATTGAACTCGCAATACAAAATAAACCTCGAGATAAACCGTCCCCTCGACTCCGCCACCATGCGCATACTCCCGGAAAACCCCAAGCACCCCCCGTCCAAAACAATTACCTTGTCTACCCGCGAAAGCCGTATCGCATTACCGAAAAGAACCGCCGCTGAAACAGTGGCGTTGCGACTGAACTGGACCGACCTGAACGGCCTCTCTCCTAAAACCCCTTACGATATACATGTTGAAGCCGAGTCCGACACCGAACCGTTCGTCGAGTGCCCTTCTTTGGCCCCCTTCTCCGCCATGTTGAAGGACGAGGTGCTAATGGTGAGGATCAAAGCCAAGGACGATTTCGGACTGAAATATGTGGATGGATTGTACAAAGTGGTGTCCATCGACGGGAAAAAATTGCCATACCCATCCGAGGAAAGAAGCAAACTCGCTTCCGGATCACCAACCACACAGGCTCTGGAAGGCGCGTTCGCTTTTTCTCCCGAAGCGATGAGCATCCCCGAGAAATCCCTCGTCCTTATACATGGAGCATCTACGGACTACTTTCCCGGAAGAAAGGAGATCCTATCGGCTCCTCGAAGCATATATGTTCTGAGCCACGAACAACATGCGGAACTCCTTAAAGAGCAAATGCAAAGACTCATGTCACAACTCGAAGACATGGTCCGGCGTGAAAACAGCTCCCTCAATAAAAACAAGTCAATTAAAAAAATGTCCGACAAGAAATTAACGAAACAGAAAACAACGGACAAACTTTCGGAGCAACGCGACGCGGAACGGTCGGAGCGACGCGAAGCACGGAAGATGGCGGACAAAATGGCGAAACTCATGAAAGAGGCCCTCCGAAACAAGAAGTTTCCCGACAAAACAATTGCTGAATGGGCAAAAATGATTGACAAGCTCAACGACCTTTCCCAACAGGAAATGAAGGACTTGGTGAACAGCCTTTCCAAGGCATCCTCGACGAAAACCCCGAAAACACGCAGATCGGAAGTAGAAAAATCGGTGGAAAAACAGCAACAACTTGTTAAAAAGCTCAAAGACATGCTCTCGAAAATGGACCAGTCAATGAAATCGCTGGCCCTCGAAAACTTCGTCAATAGACTCAAGCGTGTGGCTAAAGATGAGCGTTCAATAGCTCGCACAACAGCTACTACGGCTAAAAATATCATTGGCCTCCCTCCAGACCAAATCCCCCAAAAAACAAAAGATATTATCACGGCCCAGCAACAATTGCAGAAATCACTAAAGGAGGAGGGGAAGTCCCTGCATCAGGAAATCGACGCGTTTTTCGCTAGAACTAGAATAGAAAAATACAAGACTGTTAGTGACGACATGCAAAAAACGCATATGGAGAAAAAATTGGAGTCTTTGGAAAAAACATTGGCGGAAAACCGCTCTATGGCAACCATCGCCAATGCGAAAAAACTTTCGGATGACTTCAATAAATGGGCGAAAATGCTCTCCCAAATGGGGAATAAAAAAGCTGCGCCTGGGAAAGGGCAAGGACAATCTGGAAAGGTTGACATGCAACTCCTCATGTCCATCCTCAGAATCATCCAGAAAGAACAAAACCTTAGGACCCAAACCCGCTCGCTCGATAAAAACAAACCAACAAAACAAGATGAATACAAAAACAAGGCGAACCCCTTGGCCCAGCATCAGCAAAACATTCAGGACCAACTAGCAAAAGCCATTAAACGCGCTGCGAAAACATGCCCGCAGGCCTGCCAGCCACTTGCCGCCGCGGGAAAAGCTATGGCGGATGCCAAAACGCTTCTCTCAGTCCCTAAAACCGGTGTCGATACCGTGTCTGCGGAAACGGCGGCAATCGAAATCCTGGCCGGTGCCGCCCGAAATGGTGGGAAAGGCAAAGGGAGGGGGAAAGGATCTGGATTTGGCGCGATGATGGCCTTATTGAAAATGATGCTGGGCACAGGAACAGGCGCAACCCCTGGAGGCAGCATGGCCGGAGGCAAAACAAATGCTCCAAACATGTTCTTTAATGGAAACAAGTACAACCGTTCCGAGGGAGAACGCGAAGTCTCCGGTACGGCGGGTGTCTCCAAAGGCATACCCGAAGAATTCAAAAGCGCCATCGAAGCGTATTTCAAGAAGATTAAAACCAAGTAGGGCCTAGAATCACGCCGTTGCTTTACGCTTTCTCACCGAGGTGGCGCGTTTGCCCTTGGCTCGCTTACGCTTAGCCTTGAACACGGGGGCCCCCGTGCGCACCGACTTTTCCGTCACCACGCATTCGGACACATCGTCTCGGGAAGGTGCCTCGAACATTATGTCAAGCATAATTTCCTCTATAATGGCCCGTAAACCACGGGCCCCAATGCCTTTCTCTATCGCCCTGTCCGCTATTGCCTTCAAGGCCTTCTCCTCAAAACGCAGATCAACACCTTCCATGGCCAAAAGTCTCTCGTACTGCCTCAAAACGGCATTTCGAGGCTCGGTCATAATCCGGATCAACTCGTCTCTGGAGAGCTCGTGCAAAACGGCCGCTACGGGAATCCGCCCCACAAACTCCGGAATCAACCCGAACTTTATCAGATCTTCCGGCTCCATTTTCGCCAAAACATTCGCCTCGTCCAAATCCCCCTTATTGGAATCGTCGCCCTCAAGCACGCGCCGGAAACCCAATATCTGCTTGCCAATCCTTCGCTTGACCATCTTGTCCAACCCCACGAACGCCCCGGCGCAAATGAAAAGAATGTTGGTCGTGTCAACTTGGAGATATTCCTGGTGCGGATGCTTGCGCCCTCCTTTCGGAGGAACATTCGCCACGGTCCCTTCAATTATTTTTAGTAGCGCCTGCTGAACCCCTTCACCCGAAACGTCTCTAGTTATCGACACGTTCTCCGTGCGACGAGCTATCTTGTCTATCTCGTCGATATACACAATGCCAATCTGCGCTTTTGCTATGTTGTAGTCAGCCGCTTGAACTAAGCGAAGTATTATGTTCTCAACGTCCTCCCCAACGTATCCGGCCTCCGTCACGGTGGTGGCGTCGCATACGCAAAAAGGCACCTCCAAAAAACGCGCCAACGTCCTGGCAAGAAGCGTCTTCCCGGAACCAGTAGGACCTATGAGTAGCACATTGCTCTTCTCTATCTCGACATCTTCGCCAAATCCGGACAACTCCGCGTTTTTCAAGCGTTTGTAATGGTTGTGGACAGCCACGGACAACACCTTCTTCGCCAAATCCTGTCCAATCACATATCTGTCCAGTTCAGACTTTATATCGACGGGATTGGGCGTGGCCAGTCTGGACACATCAAGCCTTTTTCCCTTTCCCCGCTTTCTTTCGGCATACATGTCTTGGCATATATCGATGCAACTTTGACATATGGTTGCTCCAGTGGGACTGGAAATCAACCGTCCTACCTGGCTGGTGCTCCTTCCGCAAAATGAGCACGCCGCGTCCTCGCCACCTTCATCGTTTCTCGAAACCATTATTTCTCATTCTCCAATGTACAGTAATCACTCGAATCAAAACCATTCGACAAGAGCGCTCCAACGGAACCCCCGCCGATAACAAAAGCAAATATACCACCGTCACCTACGGAGTCAAAGCGTAGCCTCCCCAAGCAAATGCCCTTTCATTCGCCCAAAGATTCCAAGAATGCCTCCATGCGATCCATTGCCGTATTCAAAGAATCCAGCGATGCGGCGTACGAACAGCGCACAAATCCCTCGCCACAATGGCCGAACGCAGTTCCAGGAACCACCGCCACATTTCGCTCCTTGAGCAGACGCGTGGCGAATTCCGAGGAGGAAAGCCCAGTGGATCCCACGCTGGGAAACACGTAAAATGCTCCTTTCGGAGAAACGCACGTCAATCCCATGGCGTTCAACCTTCTGACAATCATGTTCCTCCTGAGATGGTATTCGTCGCGCATTTCTTCCATATCGCTCCAAGCGTTATCCAACGCCTCCACCGCGGCCTCTTGGGCAATAGTCGGAGCGCACAACATGGAATACTGATGGACTTTCATCATGGCGTCTATCAGGTCAGCCGGACCACAGGCGAAGCCAATGCGAAACCCAGTCATAGCGTACGCCTTCGAAAATCCGTGCAACAAGAGGGTCCTGTCCCTCATCCCAGGCAAGGACGCTATCGTCACATGTTCGCCTTCGTACGTCAGCTCCGAGTATATCTCGTCGGTTATAACCAACAGATCCCGCTCGATGGATAGCCTGGCAATCGCGGAAAGCGCGTCGGAATCCATTGATGCCCCGGTCGGATTGCACGGAAAATTCAACATCAACGCCTTTGTGCGCGGTGTCAACGCCATGCGCAGGTCGCCCGGAGCCAAAGAAAAACCGTTCTCCGCAAACGTCGGCACGACAACCGGACTACCCTGCGCCAACCTCACGCAGGGGGAATACGACACGTAACACGGCTCGTGATAGACCACCTCGTCTCCTGAATTCAACATGGCTCGAAGCGCTAAATCAAGCGCCTCGCTGACTCCGACGGTTATTATGCATTCCGTGGCGGGATCGTAGGACACCCCGAAATTGCGCTCGACGTACTCCACCACCCTGCGACGCAACTCCAACATCCCCAAATTCGACGTGTAACTGGTACGCCCGCGCTCCAATGATCGAATCGCTGCGTCGCGAATGCGCCACGGTGTCGCGAAATCGGGTTCGCCTATTCCAAGTGACACCACGTCATCCATGGCGTTCACCAACTCGAAAAAGTCGCGTATGCCGCTCTTGGGCAATGACGCTACTATCTCGGACACCCTGCCTTCACGGCGATATTTTGAGTCGCTCTCCACCATTGTCATCACCCAACATCCTGTTGGTTTCCTTGTATTTCTTAAGTATGAATCTCGTGGCGCTGGCCACGACACCTTCGGTGGTGGCGAGCTTCCCGGAGACGAAGGACGCCACATCGCCCAACGACGCCCCGTGAACTTCCAATTCCAAATCGTACTCCCCGGAAACCAAATAGAGCGATTCAACTTCGGAGAACCTCGCCAAGCGACGAGCCAATCCATCGAAACCGTCGGTACCGGATGGACGAATTTTCACCTCGATAATAGCTTTGACGCAAGTTTCAGGCAATTTGGATTCATCCACTACTGCCTGATAACCTAGAATCACTCCATCCTTTTCCAATTCGGATATACGCATCTCAACATCGCCGGCGTCGACACCAAGCATGCTAGCGATTTCCGCTACGGAAAGACGGGCATCCTTCGTTAACAATCCCAAAATCTCATTGTTTTCCATTCCTCCACCTCCAGCACGAAACCAGCATCGATAAAAATCAATCCATCAACATCCTCGCCCCTTCCTCCTCGTTTTCGGCAATATCGAAAAAAGCCGAAAACCCGCTCGAATCAAACACCTCCAGCACTGGCCCTGACAACGCAACCAAGCAGAGCCCGGTACCATTCGCCTTGGCGCGCTTGGCAGCTTTCAGGAAAACCCGCAATCCAGCGCTACTAACATATTCCAACGACTCCAGCGAAACCAGAATGTCCACCCCGGCATCCAGTTCCGCGTCCAATGCGTCCAACGCCGCGGAAGCCGCAAGCGCATCCAAACGACCGGAAAACCTTAAGACCACCGCAGCCCCAAGCGACTCCTTAGTTGTATTCATAAATATGCTCCTCATGTTATGGGAAATCGGAATATACCGATACCGAAAACGTTTGTCGAGTACAAACCGCCAAGTTGACGTGCCACCCACACGAGGCTACTAGAAATACTACAGCACACCCCGCTACCAAGGCTTCCCTCTACTCTCGAAAAGCTACGAGGAACAAGCCAAAAGGGACATGCCGGATTCAACGGCGCCTACCCCCTCCGCGTCGGCTAAACGAAGAACGACGGTACGACGGCCTTGCCCTAGACCTCGAGTAGTGCGAAGATTTATACCGCGAAGAGCGATATGACCCGCGTTGCCTGGACTTGAGGTAGTTGTTCAATGCCTTGTTGTAGTCGTAGGATCCCCCTGGACGCGTCGTCGGTCTTGTGGCTGGACGTGTCGTTGGCCTCGTGGCCGGACGCGTCGTAGGCTTGGACGCTGGACGCTTGGCTCCAACGCGGTCCCATGACTTGCCGGATCGCTTTTCCCAACCATTTAACGTATGGCGGTATACATGACCGTCCTTACCCACGTAAACGTTGTTTGGACGGTGTTTCGATATCGCTGCCTTTCTCGCTTTTGCCGCCGCCAATTTAGCCGCGTTTTCACGAGATATCCCCCGCTTAACCATGGCGGTGGCTACCGCCGCCTTGTTATACGAGTAGGCGTTACGAGGAGAGGTCCTTGGTTGGCGGCCTATATAGTTCCCTGGCCCCATAGGAGGACGAGTCGACAACGCCTTGGCAGCTGTGGCCCGCCGCCAGGCCACGTATCTGCCGTTGGCCGCCCTGTATCTGGCGTAACGGTTCCAGCATCCCCAGTAACGATTGTACCGGTACACCGCTCCAAACGTGCATATAGGCTGAATATGGGGACGATGCCAATAAACCCAGTGGGCGAACGCCAAGCGGGCGAACGGATACCAATAACCTGTCCCGAAAACTATATGCCCGCCATATGCGTAACTCCCCAAATATCCCGAGGTGTATCCCACATCCACAACATTGTTCTCCTCGTCGTAGTCGTAGACCTTAACGAACGTGGTGTTGTATAGCGGACTATCCGGGGGGATGGAGTATATTTCCTCGGGCACCTTGACGCAGACAATCCACGGATCCAGCGGCGTGTCGGACTCGTACCACGCCCCCTGCGAGCACGCATAGTATTTCTCCCCGGATTTGACAACGGGCGTATTGGAGTTCACAGCGTACTGCAACGTTGTTGGAGTCAATGGCTCGAACTTGGGCTCGCCATCGTACTCCACCCCCAAATCCACCGGCTCGCGCTTTAATTTGGCAGTCTGCGGTATATACGACTCGGCCACCGCGTCCGCAGCCTCCTCGGTTCCACTGATACTAGCCAAAACTCCGCCCTTAGGCGAGGATTCCGGAATTTTACGGAAATCGGCCGGCAGATTTTTGGAATCAATGTAGCTCCAAGGCCCCTCTTTCGCATCCGCCACATACCAACGACCGGAAACCAAAAGATAAAGCTTGCCAGTGCTTTCGGAGCGGAAAACATCGCTGTCACTATTCTTCAAATACGACAAATTAGTCTCTGGAATAGTCGCAAGTTCCGGAGGCCCGTCGCTCTGGATGAGCTCCGCGGGCTCGGTCGATACGAATATCCTGGGAGGAGCACCCTCGGCCACCTCCTTCTCATCGCTCTTGGACAACAATTTCCCCACCTTCTCCGGAACGGTTTCAGCAACTGTCCAGTCATTCGTCAACTCGCTAGACTTGAACCACCGCCCCGCGCACCTGAGATAGTATGCTTTCGTATCCCCGTCGAATGCCAGCATATAAGGCGTGTTCGCCACCAGCGAGACCCCGTCACCTTGAGATCTCATCACCGGCTCACCATCTATCAACACCAGCACCGCCGGCTCGGTCGAGAAAAAGAATTTCGGAACGGGATTCTTGATTTTGGAATTCGAGGCTTCTTCTTCCTTGTGCTCCAAGGCAACCATCATAGCGATGAAACGGTCCAACGACATCGTCAAGTTCGCCTTCAACATGTACTTCCGTATCAACCTTCCCAAACTCTTTTTAACCTTGTCGGACACGCCAGGATAGGCGACCTTGTCGACCTTCAAGTCGGTCACCGACACGGTACGAGCCTCTTTGTCTATCAAAATCTTAGCGGTGGTCCACACCGCGCAATAATCGGTTGTATCGCTGTTCTTGCGCTTGACGGCCACGGCCTCCACGGATTTGATCCGGTTCTTGTCAATAGACTCCAATTGCGGCTGGTAAACCGTGATAACGGCATTGGAAACAACTATATCTCTAGGCCATTTCGGAGGCGATGGAACATTATCGGAGGTTGCCGCCTCTTTCGCCCCCTTTTCCGGCGAGCCATCCTTGGCTCCAACGCCATCAGCGGACGCGGCATCCCCATAAGCGACCGGCAACGACAACAAAACACCAAGAACCGCCGATAGCACAACCGTTGTCTTCTTCATAGCCACACCTCCAGCAAGTTGCTGGCGAACTCCAAACGCGGAAAACGCCCAAAGCAAACACACTCCTACCGTACCACCTCCCCCGTTCTTTGTCAAAACCAGCAACCCCCAATTCCCAACCCCGCTGAGCTCCCTTCGGCACCTAACCCTGGAGCGCAATGGGGTCGGGACTAGCGCTTCCGACTTCAGTCAAAGCGCGGAGCCGAGTCCAGATATTCAAATCGAGTGGAAAACATTAGCCGGCTCCAAGGGGTTTCGGAGAAACGCACGAACGTGTGCTCGCAAATCCTTGGAGATGACGCTGCTAACACCCGATTTAACCCAATAATTCCTGGGCACTTGCCAATTATTCCGCAGGCCATAGATTAAAAGTAGCGTGAAAAATTAGGAGGTTTGACTAACATGAAATCCCACATTACCGTCATTTTGGCGCTGGCAACCGCCGCGTTCGTCATTGGAACATCCCATCTTGTAGCCGATACTCCCGCTCCAAGCGGACCTCAGGACATTAAAAATGTCGGAGAGGGCGCACTTGATTCCATCCCCGAGGACACTAAATCGTACCTTTTCGCCAGGCCCGAAGACGTCAAATGGTTTCAAGACGCCAAGTTCGGCGTGTTCATTCATTGGGACCCCTCGTGCCTGAAAGAAGCCGAAATAAGCTGGGGGAGGAAAGGCCCTAGGCCGGGAATTTCCAACATTGCCAAAGACGGGGTTCCGTACGAAATATACGACAACCTCTACAAACAGTTCAATCCCGTAAAATTCAACGCCGACGAATGGCTCCAAATCATCAAGGATGCCGGCGCAAAATATTTGATTTTCACAGTGAAACACCATGGTGGTTTCTGTATGTTCGATTCCGCCGTTACCGATTTCGATATCATGAGCACCCCGTACGGAAAAGACATCTGCAAGCAACTTGCCGACGCATGCCACAAGTACGGCATAAAGCTGTTCTGGTACTATTCCCAACCGGACTGGCACCATCCGGACTACCTCACACCGCACCACGAGCGCTATCGCAAATACGTTTACGACCAGCTTCGCGAACTATTGACAAAATACGGAAAAGTCGACGGTGTTTGGTTTGACTGCCTAAACACAAAATGGCGCCACTGGAACACCCCGGAAATGGTTAAAATGATAAGAACCCTGCAACCAGGAATACTCATAAACTCGCGATGGGGGTGGGGATTGCCCGGAGTCAAGCACAACGGGGATTTTGACAACCCGGAACAAGAAATAGGAAAATTCCAAATAGACCGCCCTTGGGAGTCATGCATGACAATGGGACGGGGATGGTCGTGGCGCGGTGGTGGCGGCCTCTTATCCCCGGAGGCATGCATAAAAACTCTCGTCCAGTGCGTTGGCGGTGGTGGGAATCTAGCCCTGGACTGCGGTCCAAGGCCGGATGGCAAAATAGACCCACCTGAAAAAGCCAACTACCTCGCCATGGGAAAATGGCTGGAAAAAAATGGAGAAGCCATCTACGGCACTAGGGGTGGCCCCTACAAACCAGGAATCTACGGTGTCTCGTGTAGAAAAGGCGACACCGTATACCTGCATATAATGGCGTCCCTCTCGAACACCGGCCCAGCTAAAATCACACTCCCCGCCATTCCCAACAAAAAAGTTCTCGAAGCCAAAATCATCCCGACCGGAACCCCGGTGAAGGTAAACGTCGCGAATGGAAAAATGACGTTGGACCTCTCCAACGCCACCCTGAACGGATTGGACAACATAGTGGCACTAAAACTGGACGGCCACGCCTCCGAAGTCCCGGTTATCACTCCCAAGGAAACAAAAATTCCAGTAGTCAAGGCGGAAGCCTCTAGCAGCTACGGGAAAACAATGACTCCGGATGCCCTGGTCTCCATGAAAAAAGGAAAATTCGAGGCGGGAATCCATCGCCACAAAGTTTGGGTGGCAAGAGGCGGCTCAGGACCACCGCACTGGGTTCAAATAGAATTCGAAAAACCCCAAAAAGTCGGAGGGCTGATTATCGCCGAGCCGTCGGGACGGCTCCTCATAAGAAAATTCACTGTGGAATACGACGACAATGGCAAATGGAAAGAACTCTTTTCCGGCGGCCAAATGGGAACGAGATTCTCCCTAGTCTTCCCTCCAGTGACGACAAAAAAATTCCGTTTGGTGATATTGAAACACGCTCCCCATGATCCGGGATTGGCGCGATTCAATGCGTACCAAGCCGAATAAAACTTAAGGGCGACGGGGGCGGGGCCTGCACTTCCGCTATAAGTCGAAGCGCGGAATTGACCCCATATGTCAACTATCTTTCTTTCTCGACAGCAACAGTATTGTCGAAAAAACTTACACTGCGCATGAACCGGAAGAGCACAAACGTCGCAACCAATGCCAACAAGAGCAAGGCGACTCCATGCGACCACTTGTGGAATATCAGCATCCCTACCCCGAAAAGTGTCGCGAACAACGCGATGCAACATGATAGCCAGCAAATGACCGCAACATACAATTCCCCCTCGGGTGGGCGCAAAGACAACCGCTCTGCTACTACTCGCCAACCAGGCCCGGGAATCCTCATCCTACGGTAAAACTCCAGCGTCCTGGATGTCGGAGCTCGGTATACTAAAAATGTCACGCACACCCACACCACCAAGGTAAACGACGCATTGAAGAACAGTCTGACCGGGAAAAAACTCACAATAACATGCTCGTATGCGTCGCGGGCATCGGGCACAAGAAAAATAACCGCGTTACCAACAATCAACGACGCGACCATCGCGGATATCTCGGACACGGTTCCCACGCGCCACCAGTACCAACGAGCTATCATTACCGTTCCAGCACCAGCCCCTATCACGCCAATATATTTGTACGCGTCTATAATCCCAGTCAGGCGGGTGGACACCACCAACGCCAACAATGTCAAAAACAACATCGCCGCACGCGACACCCAAACATAATGACGTGGACTTCGGTCTCTAGCTACGAACGGAGCATAAAAATCGTTCACTAAATACGACGCACCCCAATTCAGTTGCGTGTCCAAAGTGCTCATGAACGCTGCCAATATCGACGCAACCATCACCCCCTTGAGCCCAGGAGGAAGAAACCTGTCAATCATCGCTGGATAGCATTTGTCGGGATCGCGTAGATCGGGAAAATATATCAGGGATAAAACCCCCACCACAATCCAAGGCCAAGGACGTAGGACGTAATTGCAGAAGTTATACCACAAAAATGCCAACATTGAGTCCCGCTCGGAACGACACGACAGTAATCGCTGTACAGTGTATCCACGCCCCGGAGCCGCCGCCCACCAAGCCACAAACAGGTAAATCAAAAACGATATCGTCACTATCCCCCCGCCCGTCAAGTCCGGAACCATGTTCAATAATGCCCGATTGAACCCCGAAGATACCGATAAACGGCTCATCATCCCCTCGCCGCTGGACGCGTCTAAATATGCTATTACCGCCAACGCTAGGGACCCAACCATCGCCAAGCAAAACTGGATCAAGTCCGTGTAAACTACTCCGTAAAGCCCGGACAATGACGTGTACGCCAGCGCGCATAAGCCTAACACCAATAACAGCAACCCGGCGGAGGTGACACCGCCAAACACCGGAATTTCGAACAGCGGCTCGTTCCCAAGCCCCAACAACGTGGAAAGAATTTTCGCCATGGCAAGCGTAACCGAGGCTACGACCACGCAATTGAACAAAACCCCGCCGTAAAACACCTTGAACATTCGCAGAAAAGATCGGGCCTTGGACGGCTCGTAGCGGGAGACAATAAACTCAATATCGGTAACCACACCCGTACGGCGCCATAATTTGGCGAAGAAAAACACTGCCGCGACTTCACCTATCGCATTGCACCACCAAAACCAATTGCCATGAATTCCTACGGAACGGCTCAACCCGGATACGAGCAACGGCGTGTCGGAAGAAAAAGTCGTCGCGACTATCGATGTCCCGGCTATTATCCAAGGCAAGGAGCGACCAGCCACGAAAAAGTCGGCGGCACTCTTGGACGCCTTCCTCGTGAACAACGCCCCTATCGCCAATGCCCCGACAATATAAAGAGCGACAACCAGCCAATCCACAACAGCCATAATAACGCCCCGGAAAACCCAATAAAAAAGAACGCCATTGACATTGCCCCAGACTGGCGAGATTTCAAGACACGCCCCCGCCCTTGGCTCTCAACCAAGTCAAAGCACACGGAGACTTCCCTCCAAAACATCCTCGGCCATCTGTCTCAGCAATTGGCTCCCAGTGGCATTGGCGAAACGCTCCACCAAACGCTCGGCGTTACTTCCACCAATGTTCTCCAACACGGCGAGAGCGTTACGGCGCAACATGGTGACCCCGGCGTGTGCCATAGGCGTATCGGCTATCGATTGCGCGACTTCCGCGGAAGAGGCACTCAATAGCCACTCCAAATCCACGGAAACGGATTTAGGGAACTCCTCGCCAGCGGAAAAAGAGGAGCAGACATCGCAACCAAACAGCCACCTCCCCATCTTGCGACGCTCCTCCGGTTCCAGCCACCCCCGCTTCATCGTGTTCAAATAAGAAACGCAACGGCCAATGTTGATACGGCCATCGCCGGAAATAGCGTCCACCGGACAACGCGCCACGCTCGGCGGAACATCATTCCGGCCCCATTCCAACGGCGACACGGAAGCCCGCACCGAAGGCGGCAACGTGAAATCCACGAACAACTCCGCCAGAAAACACCCGGTGTCGCCGCTCTCCCCCACACGCAACAACGAATCCCCGCCAATCCTCCCTAGCCTGGCGGCCATCGCCAGCGATTTCTCCGCGACCCTCGCGGAATCTACCGTCACCGCGGCCCTGAACGCCCCGGCCACCTCCGTCAACGCATCGGCCAAATCCTCCATAATCGCCGCGCCACCCTTGTGGTAGTCCAAGCGGGTCGCGTAACCCGCGACAAGCCCGGCAAGCCCCCCGGCCCCCTCCGGGGAAGGCGGAAAACGACGCGGAAACGGCAACGTGTCAAACGGAATGGCGGCGATAAACACGGACTTCGCCCAAGGAAACAGCCGCCAAGGCGCCGAACGCGATACCAAAGACTCGTCATCAAACCGCAACACTTCGGCATCCGCGCTCAAACGCTCGAACACCGCATCCGAAAAGCCGCTCGCCTCCAATTCCCGTAGGCCCAGCGCACCTATGGTGGCGACACCGTGACGCTCCTCCCATTCAAACAACAACGATTCTAATCCCATGCACACAATCTACATATCTTTGAGAAAAAACCACCCTCCTTTTCATCACTACTTTCAACAAAGAAAATTAGGGACAGGTTAATAATCCACTTGAATGGTGGATTGGGTGCGTCTATAAGAACAATGTTGTGCTGTTTTGTGGTGAAAAAACATTGAAATCGCCCCTTGGGGGCGGCCTTTAGCGCCTTTTCCGAAAGGGTTGATTTCGCCCCGGCATCCCTCTATTCGGCCCCCGCATCCTGCCTGTAATTCAATCGCCAAGGCTGCCGGAACGCGAATTTCTCGCTCACCCCATCGGCAGGGACGTTCGTCCAGAAAATCAAGAACCATTTTCGGAACGACAACCTCACCGTCAGGAATTTCTTCACCGCTTTGTCGAGCGAGAGGAGGCTCGAGT
>WFSE01000002.1 GCA_015486135.1 Lentisphaeria bacterium | reverse complement strand
CGACCGGCAATCCAGCCGCCATCGCCTCCAAAACTGCAATGCCAAAGCCCTCGTAGAAAGATGGCAAAACGAACAGGTCGGCCAATGCTAGAAATTCGCGTATTTCGCGTCTAAATCCGGTAAATACAACGCGGGCATCGCCAAAATCGGCTATCGAGCCGCCACCGCTGTCCGCGCCATCCGCGGGAGACCATCGAGACTTGATCCCGAGGTCGTCGCATCTCCGAAGCAAAGCGCCCCGCTCAGGACCATCCCCAACAAGCACCAGCAAGGGAGGAGGACGCCCCTTTGCCGTCATGTTTTCCGCTACCGACGCGAAAGCCTCAAGAAGGATGGCATGCCCCTTCTCCGCGGCCAGACGCCCCACCGAAAGAAAAACCGCCCTTTCTCCAGGCACCCCCGTGGTTTTCCTAGCCTCGACGCGTTCTTTTTTGGAAACCGCGAATTCCGCGGAATCCACGCCATTGGGGACAACCACAGTGTTGTCGGATGAGGAAAGTCCCAGTTCAAGACATAATCTCCTCTCGCTCTCGCTCAACACCGTCATTCGAAACATACGTTTCCCAGCATGGCGTTCCGCCATAAGGAGGAGACGTTGTCCCATCGTCGACGATGGCACTCCTTTTATGTTTCCGCCCTCCGCGTAAATCGCGCCATGCGTTGAATGGATTATCCTTTGGACACCTGCGTTGGCAGCCGCCAAACGCCCGAGGAAACCCGCTTTCGAGGTGTGAGTGTGGACTATATCGAACTTTCCCTTCTCGAGCATGGCGCGTAATTCGCGGAAGGCGAGAAAATCGTTCAACGGCGATATGCTTCTGACCATGTGGGGTACGACAACAACCTCGCAGAGACCTCCCAAATTGTCGAGAAGCGCCTGGTTGGCGTCCTCCGAGCCTGTCATCAAAGTGAAGGAGTATCTCCCCCTCCCCCCTTCGACAATGCGCCGGAGGACCTCGCTGGCCCCTCCGGGGACCATTCTAGTTATGACCAACGCCACCGATTTCATTGAAACGCATGCCTCCCAAGACACATTAACCCCGCCCCCGATTAAAGACAACGCGTGTTTGACACGTCGCCAGCGACGAACGATATTTCTAATGTCCCCTCCCCGCCCGGGAGCGGGCATGCGGAGCCAGCCTAGGGAAAACAATTATGCCCACGAATGAAGAGATTAATGTTATCGCGGCGATGCACATATCCCCGAGCGTTGAGGACGCCCATTTGAGGAAACCAGCCGCGGACTTTCGCTTTTTCAGAGACAAGACGCGTCTTTTCAACGATTTCGACCCGGAATCCATTCTACTGGAAAAGAACGACGCGGGGGAAATCGTCGGCATACTGATATACACCCACGATGAAATCGCCTTCCGGGCCTTCTCGGGGCCGAAACACTGGCGCTTCTATTCCCGAACGCTGAAAACCCTTCTACTCGCCTACGGCTTCAAACCGCTCAAGTTCCTCCGAGTGGCCCTTTCCATAACCGGCCACAACGAACGCTCTGACGTGCCTCCAACCGATTCCTTCGGAAAAATCTGGGTGCTTCTCGTTATGAAAGAACACAGAAGACGCGGAATAGCGGCGAAACTCTTGGAGAGATGCCGCGCCGAGGCCAAACACAAAGGAACGAAGAACCTCCGGGTAACAGTGCTAAAAGAAAACACCCCCGCGATAAAAGCCTACGAGAAAAATGGGTTCAAAACAATCGGCTCCTGCATGGAAAGCTCTGGAGACTCGTACGTGATGGAAAAAGAAATCTAAAAACCGAAAACGCACACCATTATCAACCTGGCTAATTTTGCTCTTTCTCAAAAGAAAACAGGGGATGAGCGCATGCCCCTCCCCGTTTTTTCCAACGAAGGAGATGGGGGCATTCCTGTCACGGTTAGCCTGAAATGTAAAATCCCCCACTCAAAACGAAAAGGAACCAACTTTTTTTAAAACCATTAGAACACGCACGACGACCTCAAATCAACTTGACATCCCCCCCCCAAGGAGATACTCTATGTGTTGTCGGGAAATTGGATGTCCCATCACTCGTAGTTTTAACAAATAGTAGGTGTAACATGGTTTTTAGATTAAGTATTTCAATTATCTTCTTTATCGCCTTATCTTCAACCCTCTTCGCCGCGGGGTTAACCGTTAATTCCGGCTCTCTAAAGTTGAGGATAGATGAAAAAGGCCGAATCTCCATGCTCAAGAACACTGCGGATGGAAAGGATTATATTAATAAATCAAAGAGTAGCAACCTCATCGAATGCTTCTTGTACGCATCCGGCAGAGATGCATTGAATATCCGCAAATGCAAACGTCTTGTTCCCCTTTCAATGGAAGTGAAATCTGAAAGCCGCAAAAAAAGTGTTGTGGCGCTCACTTTTCCGGAAGGAGTAGTCGCAACGGTATCACTATCCCCCAAAAACGGTTATATTCTATTCAAGCTTGATAGTATCACGCACGTTAACAAAGTAAGCCATATTACATGGGGGCCCGTACATACAATAATGCGCGGTCCAGTTGCGGAATGGCTCGGGCTTAATCGTTCCGACAACTTTACTATCGGAATGATCAGCGCGGAACCAAATACCGACGGAGAGGACTGCAACGGTATGTCATTTGCCGCCAACTTTGAAAATGGCGGGTCTAAAATTTCCCTGTGGTCGCTTGACCACTCTCACCCTCGCGAATTTAGCTCTAACAGAATTTCCACTCCAATTAAAGGGTTGACTGTTCTCGGGTCAAAGGTTGCTGTTTTCGGTGTCAAAGCTGGAAAAAACAATGAATTGAGCGTTATTGAAAAGATAGAACGTGGAGAAAACCTCCCACATCCAACATATCATGGTAAATGGCAAAAGCGTTCAAAAGATGTTCAAAAAATTTGTTTATGGGCCGACATTCAGCAAAGCACCGCTGAAAGTTGCATAAAACTGGCTAAGGCGATGAATGCAGGAACAATCTGCCGTTTTCAAGGTTATTATAAAAACTGGGGACATTTTGAAATAAGCGACAAATTTTGGTCGGGAGGATTGCCTGTTTACAATAAATACGCAGACAAAGCGCTTAAGGCTGGTCTCGGATTGACAACATACACTCTTAGCGGATTCACAAAGCCAATGAGTGGGCCCGAGCCATTTCTTGCACCTATACCCGATAAACGCCTTGCCGCTTATGCCCCAAAAGCCGTTCTCGGCAAAAATCTTGATAGCGGTTCCAAGATAATTAAACTCAAGTCTTCACCTGCTGTTGCGAGTGTAATGAAAGATCCGGGACATATTGTCCTTCAGATTGGCAACGAGCTTATCCAATTTAAACATTGTAAGGTTAAAGGAGACGAAATTGTTGTATCTGATGGTGAGCGCGGCTATTTCTACACAAATGCTAAAGCGCATAAAAAAGGCTCTAAAGTTAAGTTGCTTTACTTCGGTGGGTATAGCAACTTGTTTCCGGGAACTGTGGATATGAACAACGAACTCGCCGGAAATATTGTACGCATCACAAAAGAGTGCAACAATAGAAAGGTCGTTTTGGATGGGTTTGAAAGTTGCCTTGTTACGGGGCATGGAACTTACTCTAAAAACGTATTTCTACAAACCATATACAGCAAATTCAAAAAAATCGACATGCTTTACTCTGCAAGTAATCAGGACAACTATGACTGGCATACTATATCATACCAGAGCTGGGGTGAGTTTGAGCTTGAGAAAGGGTTCAGGGGAACTATGCTGACATACCGCTTGATGCGCCAGGTGCAGCTCAGAAATAATCTTATGCCAAATAAGATGGGGCAGTATTATCCTGAAAAAGCAAAGAGCGTTGATGATATAAATTGGTTGATGGCACGTGTTGTCGGGTGGGAATCTGGAGTTGACCTCGCCCTAGGTGTTAATAGCTTTGACAAGAATCCTCTCAAGGATAAAATTTGCGAGAAACTTAGCCTATGGGAAGAGCTGAGAGATAAGAATAACCTAAGCGAAATCAAGAAAATATCTTTGCGGCAAATTGACACCAAGTATGATGTTGCAAAAGGACGAGATGGAAAGGTCCGATTGAAATATCTTGGACGATGGATGAACCCTAAACTTAAAACAATTCCATCTTCCGAATTTGACATTGAGACATCTAATAATCTTGCGGGACTTAAGAAATGTTCAATCTCCTGGAAATGGACTCATAATCCCGGCATTTATTACAATTGCGCCGGACTTTCGGTTGATCTTGTACACAAGCCTCTTCCAGGCAAGGCGGAGTGGAGTGTTACTTATCCTGACCAGGGTGGCAGGAACTTCTTCCCGATGATGATTGTAAGGCTTCCCGCAAACGCTTCAGGCCCTGTAAAAAACATCAGGGTCGCCTTCAGTGGCAATACCATTGAATTACCAGTGACACTGAAACCAGGGCAGTATATCTCCATACCTTACAACATACCTATTGCTTGGATATATGACAAAAACCATAACGTAATCGGGGAAACTCATCTGCCCGGCTACCGTAGAGACCTGCCTTCCTGGCGTCCTGGCACAACTCGTAATGTCACTCTTAAATATGAAGCCATTAATGAAACAAAAACTCCATCTGTTATCCTGAACCTTGGCGTTACCATGCGCAACTGGGAAAAGATTGATAAATCGAATCTCGCAATGCGCGAGGCATACAGCCTGACAACCGGGAAACCAGTAAGTAGCTCCAACCATAGCAAAAGCGCATCACTTGCCAATGACGGAAAAAAGAAAAACAGTTCGAGGTACTGGGAGTCAACTACTAACGGGACAATAGGAAGCGCCTGGTGGCAGGTGGATATGCAGAAACCGGAAACAGTAAGTAAGATTGTCGTAGTAACTTATTATTTACCGCCTGACAGATATTACCAGTTTACTATTGACGGATCCATGGATGGAAAAAACTGGAAGCAGATTATAGATTTCAGTAAAAACACAAAATTCACCCCTAAGGACGGGAGCGGATATTCGTTTAACATCCAGCCTCAGCGGATGCGATACATCAGAGTTAACATGCTAAAGCATAATCATAATAACTTTGTTCATTTAGTGGAAGTCATGGCTTATGGAACGAAAAACAAATAGGGCTCACTGAATAATTGGCGAGCCCTATTTGGGAGATGAATCGTTTTTCCCAAAGGGAATCGGGTGTGCTTTTATCTCAGCGTAAACGATCTCTGATCCCTTCACCCCTTTTGCTTTGGCCAAAACCTTCCCGGTGCCATCGTACACGGAGCTATATCCAGCTCCAGGCCAAGGTTCCGCCAACTCCTCGGCAGACCAATTAGCCAACACTAGGCTGAAACCATAAGGTTTCACGTAGTCCCGGGGAAAGACGTTGTGAAACCAATTCTCCTCGTTGGGTCCAAGCCAGCCAACCGAGAAAAGAACGATGTCGGCCTTTTGCTTAGCTAGGATAGGCGTGAGCACATGCAGGTCGAAACAGATCATCAGTCCGATGCGGCCGTATTCGGTATCAACGACCTGTGGCTCCAATTTCCCTTGAGAGGCCCATCCCCCGTCTCCCGGGGGCCACAAGTTCCATTTTCGATGATGGGCGATTATTTTGCCATTCGGAGCGATAAGAATCTGCGCATTGTAATACTTCCAAACTTTAGCCGCGTTTTTCGCGTCGTTTTTTTCATCACGGGCCCCCTTTTCCGCAGCACTGGACGCTCCCTCCGTAGCCCCCTTCTCCCGAGACTCCAAAGCCTTCTCAATGAATCCGAGGCATATATATATTTTGAGCTTCTTGGCCAGTCCTTGAAAATACTTTATCGAGGGATCCTTCAACGTCGCCGCCCCTTTCTCCACAGGAAGCTCGTTGTCCTCGGAAACCGCATTCGCAGCCCATACCACGTCGCCACCAACATCCATATACCCCTGCAACGCACATTCCGGAGTAACGACTATCTTCGCACCGTTTTTCGCCGCTTTAACGATTAGAGACGCCAACAATTTGCGATTGTAGCTAATCAATCCGACTCTAGTTGCGGCCTGTATTGCGGCGACCTTTACTGTCTTGTTCGAAGCGGGGACAGAAGCGTCGTCACCGACCACGGAAACAGCTTTCAAAACAATGGAAAGAAACAAAACACTCAGAGATCCCCTTGCAAGCTCCTTCGCGCAATTCATACAATTCTCCACGAGCGTTTCCCAAATACCCCTCACGCAACTATTCTCAGCCAGTAGCCGCATCTTCATAGATTGGGTGCGGAAAAAACCGGTGTCACGTCATTGTCAAAACACAGGCGTTGTCTTTGAAAGATATCATGGCATTGTAGACGACTTGAGTTTTCTCATCACCATTCTCCAACCAATATACGAACTCCGTCCCATCCTTCAACGTGGCAAGAAAAGGCTCGTGTCTAGCCTTTACCCCCATGCTTCCCTCCGGAGTCGAGAATTGACAATAAGAGACATCGCCCTCGAACAGCTTTTTCTCAGGCTTGGCGATTCTCAAATGAAAAGTGCTCATTTAAGGGTCTCCGCCTTCTTTCGGGCGTCCTCGATGGTGCCGACCATATAGAAAGCCTGCTCCGGCAGGTCGTCGTGCTTACCCTCGATAATTTCCTCGAAGGAACGCACGGTATCCTCCAGAGGAACAAAAACACCTTTCATTCCAGTGAAATGCTCCGCCACGGTAAATGGCTGGGAGAGGAATTTCTGAATTTTTCTAGCACGTTCGACGGTCTTCCGGTCCTCTTCGGAAAGCTCGTCCATCCCCATAATGGCTATTATGTCCTGCAGGTTCTTATAAACTTGGAGAATCTCTTGAACGCGTCTGGCGGTTGTATAGTGGCGCTCCCCGATGATATCCGGGGCCAACATCCTCGAAGTGGAGGCGAGAGGGTCCACAGCGGGATATATTCCGATTTCGACGATCGCCCGGCTGAGGTTCGTCGTGGCGTCCAAATGGGAAAATGTGGTTGCCGGCGCCGGGTCGGTGTAGTCGTCGGCAGGAACATAAACCGCCTGCACCGACGTGACGGACCCGTTTTTAGTGGAAGTTATCCGCTCCTGCAACTCGCCTAGTTCGGTCGCCAAGGTCGGCTGATACCCAACAGCGGAAGGAATTCGTCCCAACAAGGCCGAAACCTCCGCTCCGGCCTGCACAAACCTGAAAATATTGTCGATGAAGAGTAGAACGTCCCGTTTTTTCTCCTCCCTGAAATACTCGGCGATACTCAATCCGGAAAGGGCGACTCTGGCCCTGGCTCCCGGAGGCTCGTTCATCTGCCCGTAAACCAACGCGGTCCTGTCGATAACGCCCGATTCTTTCATCTCCCCGAAAAGCTGGGTTCCCTCCCGCGTGCGCTCGCCAACACCGCAAAAGACGGAATAGCCGCCATGGACTTTGGCGACATTGTTAATCAGCTCCATTATCAGAACGGTCTTGCCCACGCCAGCGCCACCGAAGAGGCCGATTTTTCCTCCCTTCATATACGGCGCCAAAAGATCCACCACCTTGATGCCGGTAACCAGTATTTCATCGGAAGTGCTTAGCTTGTCGTACGTCGGAGCCGGTTGATGTATTGGATATTTCCTCTCTGTCTTTATCGGGCCAGCTTCGTCAACCGGATCTCCCGTGACATTCATGATTCGTCCCAAGGTCCCCTCGCCCACCGGAACGGATATCTCCTCTCCCATATCGATGACTGGAAGTCCCCGCGAAAGACCGTCGGTAGTGTCCATCGCGATGGCCCTAGCCGTGTTGTCCCCCACGTGCTGGACAACCTCCAGCGTCAAATTCCACTCCTCGTCGCTTATGTTGGGGTTGGTAAGTTTCAGCGCCGTGTAGATAGGAGGCAACTCGCCACCGTCGAACCTTACATCCACTACCGGACCCAACACTTGCGCCACGGTCCCTTTCCTCTTGTTCTCGCTCATTTAAACACCCGGTGTTGCGCTTGCGCTATCCCATCGCCTCTTTACCGGCGACTATCTCGATCAACTCGTTCGTTATGGTCGTTTGACGAGCCTTGTTCCTTAATTTCGAATAACGGAAGATGAGATCTTCCGAGTTTTGCGTCGCATTGTCCATCGCAGTCATTCTCGCTGCGTTCTCGCTAAGCCTCGAATGCAGCAAGGCCGTTTTAAGACGGTAATTCAAGATAGCCTTGGCGCTTTCCTTGAGAAACACGTCGCTTTCCGGCTCGGCGTGCACCTCCCCTCCCGGAGGAGTGTCGGAATGCTCGAAGGGGAGCGCCCTCAGCACCCGCGTCGGTTGTGACAGGGTCGACGCAAACTCGTTGAAAATTATGTGGATCTCATGAACTTTCCCCTCGTAAAATCTCGCCAAGAGACCGTCGGCCATCTTGCGGAGCGTCTCGTCAGTCAACGTTTTCTCGTTAATCTCGGCGGTGTGATATACCTTGTATCCGTTGCGCCGACAAAAAGCCGCGGCTTTCGTGCCAACGCAAGTAAACTCCACCTCAACCCCTTCCGAACGCTTTGTCTCCGCCAGTAACGACGACGCCTTCCGAATCGTGCTGTTATGCGCTCCGCACAATCCCTTGTCCGCGGAAAAAACCACTATTTCCACGCTCCCAACCTTGTCGTATCCATCAATCTCCAACGTGGAGTTTTGCGAGAATGAAGATCGGATGTCGCGCTCCAATCGTTCGATATTGTCGCTGAAAAAGGGGAGAGAAAACTGCAATTGGCTCATCTTTCTGAATTTAGTCGACGCAATCATGTTCATCGCGCGCATCACTTTCTGCATGTTGCGCAACGAACCAATCTTGCGGTTCAATTCCCGAATATTAGCCATGTCAATCCTTCTCCGTCTCGCGTTTTCTTTCGGCGGCCAATATAAGTTTGCGTAGATCAGCCGCACTTTCCGCGGCCAGCCAGCTGGTTTCGAACGAGGGAGTCTGCACGATCTGGGCTATGGCGGAAAGGGCGACAAGATGGAAGTGGCGCTGGTCCTTCGTGCCAACAAGGAAGAACAGAGCATGTACGTTCGGTGCCGTTTCGGAGAAGCGAATCCCTTTTCGACTCCGCATGACCAGAAGCTCGAACATGTTCTCCCCCTCCACCACGATATGGGGAATGGCGAAAAAAGTGCTCAAAGCAGTGGAGCTGGTCTCTTCACGTTTCAGCAACATCTTCTTCAAATCGTCCATCCCAACACCTATGCGCGGAGCAAGCTTGATTACCGCTATGTCAAACGCCTTGTCCAAATCGTCGTCGTCGCAATCCACGATGTCGCATTCCTCGACCAGTTTGTCGAATCGGTCCTTTTCCATGGTGTCTTCGCCGCTGATGATCTGCTCCAACTCCTTTTCGAGCGTAGGCGACGCAAGCTCCCGCGCCGTGACGCGTTCCACTAGCTTCATCATGTCGCGGTTTATTCCACTTCTCTGACTCAGCGCCATCGCCATATTCACAGTGTACCCAGCGTCGATTCCCTCCACCGCGGCATCTGGCTTGAAAACCTCCTCGAAATCGTCGAAAATCTTCTCGAGCTCCGCGGAAATCGCATCGGAGAGCGCGGCTTCCTGGCGCAATTCCTCCAGGAATTCAGCCTTGTTTTCATCGATATACTCGAACAGTTCACTCTGATAGCGCCTCAATTTGGCGGTTGGATACTTGTCTAGCCGCCCGGACACCCCGGCCTTTATTATCACCACCTGCTTCAACACGTCCAGTGGTTCGTATTGCCCCTGCTTCAATATCTCCGTCAACCTCTCCCCTCGATCCAACTGTTTTCGCGTGGCGGCGTCCAAGTCGGAGGAAAACTGCATGAAGGCGGCGAGCTCCCGGAACTGCGCCAAATCGATACGCAACGAACCGGCGGTCTGTTTCATTGCCTTGATTTGGGCGTCTCCTCCAACGCGGGAAACAGAAATCCCAACATTGATGGCGGGCCTCAACCCCGAGTTGAACAGGTCGGCCTCCAGAAATATCTGCCCGTCGGTTATAGATATGACGTTGGTGGGAATATACGCGGAAACATCGCCCTCCTGCGTCTCCACTATGGGCAACGCGGTCAGCGAGCCACCTCCAAATTCGTCCGACATCTTCGCGGCCCGCTCCAAAAGGCGGGAATGTAGATAGAATATATCGCCCGGATAGGCCTCGCGCCCAGGGGAACGACGCATCAACAATGAAAGCTCGCGATAGGCTTGGGCGTGCTTGGTAAGATCGTCAAACACCACTAAAGCGTGTTTGCCATTGTCGCGGAAATACTCCGCCATGGCACACGCCGCATAAGGCGCGAGATATTGGAACGCCGCGGGGTCGGACGCGGTGGCGGCCACCACAGTCGTGTACTCCATAGCGCCATACTTTTGAAGTTTGTCCACAATTTGAACTACGGAAGAACGCTTCTGCCCAATCGCCACATAAAAGCAGTAAACCTTATCCTTATCGTCCGGATTGGCTTTCCCTTGATGTATTATAGTGTCGATGGCTATAGCCGTCTTACCAGTCCTGCGGTCTCCAATGATGAGTTCGCGCTGTCCGCGCCCAATGGGAATCATCGAGTCGATCGCCTTTATCCCCGTCTGCAAAGGCTCCACCACATTCTGCCGTTGTATTATCCCCGGCCCTTTCACCTCGACTTTTCCGGAGCTGTCGGTCTCGAGCGACCCCTTGCCGTCAATAGGATGCCCTAGCGGATCAATGACTCGGCCCAGAACGCTCTCCCCAACCGACACCTCCGCGACTTTCCCCGCGCGCTTGACCACATCCCCCTCTTTCACTGCCTCGTACCCGGAATAGAGGATTATTCCAACAGTTTCCTCCTCCAGATTCATGACCATCCCGTCAACCGTGTCACCTGACTCCACCTCCACGCTAACCAGCTCTCCGGCCATAGCGTTGTCCAATCCCCACGCCACGGCTATCCCGTCTCCAGCGCGGACAATGCGACCGATCTCAGCCTCGCGGGTGTCCGGCTCGAATCCGGCAATCCTACTTTTGAGTATCTCCAGGATCTCTCCCGGCTTTATAACATCATTCATTTTCCACCAACCTGTCCTTTGAGAGCTAGACGCATTCCCCGAATTCCTCCAGCGACCGAACGGTCGAGTAGGCGATTATTCCATATCAACCTGAATCCCTTTATCAATCGCTCGTCAACCCGGAACTCCAACCGGATATCCCCCTTCGCCCTCTCGCCCATTTTAGCCTTCAACCTATCCAAAAGAGCGCTATCGGGAGATGACGCGAACACCGCGTCAACCTTGACAACTCCATTCCTCGTATCAACCTCCACCTCGAACGCTTCGCCAAACAGAGGCAGAAGCGCCAATCGGTCATTCTCCAAAACGGCTTCCAAAAAACGTTTGGACACCGCCGACTTCAGGCGCGGCTCAAACGCGGTGCCGACAAATTCCCGGGCAACCTCGCGGCTAAGGGAAGGCCTTACGCAAAAATCGCATATTTCGTCCAGCGACATCACGGACGCAATAAACTTCACGTCCTCGACAACTGTGGCCAACTCTCCCGCGGCCTCGGCCGCCTCCAGCAATGCCCTGGCATACCTTTTAGCGACACGCGTACCACTCATAGTTCATCCACCAACTTCCGGGCCATCTCGCGCTCCTTGTCGCCGGAAACGGAACTGCCAATCAGCCGTCCCGAAGCTTCGCACACGAAATCCGCCAAATCATCCCTCAGGGCGTTTATCATCGTTTCCCGTTCAGTATCGATTTTTCTTCTGGCATCCTCGAGAATTCGCTCCGCTTCATCAGCGGCCTTGGCGGAAAGCTTGTCTTTCAACTCGCCCGCCTCACTCCTCACGCCACGGAGAATCTCGTCCGCTTTCTTACGGGCCTCGGCGACAAGCGTCTCACGCTCGCTTTCAATCTTAGCCAAGCGACGCTCAATCTCCTCGGCCTTGTCCATCGATTCCGCTATCTTACGCTCGCGTTCCTTCACTCCGCCAAGAAGCGCGGGAAACACAAACTTGCTCAGAATCAACAGCAGCAATCCGAACGAAATCCACGTCCAGATAAACAGCCCGGGCTCTATCTTAAAAAGCTCCATCTAAATACCGCCTTACGCAAAGCGACAGTTACTTGGCGTCTCCCACCTGCGCCTGCTGCACGGCCACGACTCCGTCTTTGGCTACCGCGGCCTTGTCCTCTTTCCCGCCAGGGGCGGACTGGAACACGACTATCAACGCTATCACCGCGCCAAAGAACGACAATCCCTCAATCAAAGCCGCCATCAAAAGCATGTTCGTTCGAATAGCTTTCCGTTCCTCGGGCTGACGGGCTATCGCGTCAAGCGCATGCGCGCCCACAATCCCTATGCCAATCCCACCGCCGGCTATCCCGACACACGCCCCCAATACCGCAACCGCATGCGCAATCGCAAACATTCCGGATTCCATAACTCACTCCTCCTTAATTGCCATCAGCCATGGGCAGTGCTCGCCATGTCGATGAAAAGACAACTCAACAAAGTAAAAACAAACGCCTGAATCAGCGCGATTAAAACCTCCAAAAGATAGGTGAAAACAGCAAAAGGTACAGATACGAACGCAAACCACGCGCTCAAGGTGAAAATCATCGCGATAAACGCCAATATCGCCAAATGCCCCGCGAACATGTTGGCGAACAACCGAAGGCTTAAAACCATCGACTTGATGAACAATCCCACTACCTCGAGCACCAAGATGAAAACTCCGACCAGCAACGGCGTGTCATCCGGCCACATATTCTTAAAAAAACGAACGAAGCCCAGATTCTTGAAGCCAACCACAAATATCAAAAGCATCACAAGCACCGCCAGCGCAGATGTCACGTTGATGTTGCCCGTAGCAGTTTTGAACGCCGGCACCAAACCCACAAAGTTCATAGTGAGAATAAAGATAAACAGCGTCGCCATGAAAGGAAGCCATACCTCCCCGCGTTTCTCCCCCATCACTGGATAAACTATGTCGTTTCGCACAAACAACACAACCGACTCGAGCGCCACCGCCAAGCCGGACACCCTGCAAGAAGGTCTCTTGAAAACAGGCACAAACAACAGAAGAATCAAAGCGGTGGACAAAAAAAGCATAAAGCAATGGACCGTCATCCCAAAAGGAAGCGGAATCTCAGGCACCATAGGGAACAAATCCAAAGCATCGCCATTCGCAACATGCTTGAACAACACTTCCGAAATATCGACGCTGCCACCACCGCCAGCCATCGCACTTTCCCTCGCTCCCCGAACACCATTCAATATAGGTGCCGGACGAAAACAGCCACAAGCCACAAATAAAGCGCGTAATCTAACGCAGGTCTCTGATTAGTCAATGCCTGCTCGATCCATTTTTTCAGAAGCAAGCTCGAACAAGCTCCAATCTCAACTGTTCTTGGGCCGCATCTGCGGAAAAAGAATCACGTCCCGTATTGACTCAACCCCCGTCAAAGTCATCACCAAACGGTCTATGCCTATCCCCATCCCTCCAGCCGGAGGCATCCCATGCTCCATCGCCCTCAAGAAATCCTCGTCGATCTTTCCGTCGCAATCGGAGTCACACAAGGAAAGTTGCGCCTCGAAACGCTTCCTCTGCTCCAATGGATCGTTCAACTCCGAGTAACCAGGAGCTATTTCCTGCCCGTTTATCTCCAGCTCGAAAACATCCACCAATTCCGGATCGTCATCGCAGGCTCTCGCCAAAGGCACTAGTTCCTTCGGAAGCCGCGTCACAAACGTCGGCTGTATCAAGGTAGGCTCAACCAACTTCTCGTACACCTCGTTGGTAACCTCGAAGTCGGGTGTCCCGGGAGCAATATCCAATCCAAGCGAGGCGGCTTTGGCAATGCGCCCAGCGGTGTCGATCTCGAACCAATCGTCGCCCGCGCACGCTCTCACCAAATCCTTGTAGGCAACCCGACGCCAAGGCCGATTCAAAGACAACAACTCCCCGCCGCGCCCTGGAACCTCAAGCGTCCCAACCACATCCTCGGCCACGGTGGTTACAAGCTCCTCCACAAGATCCATCATAGAACGACAATCCCCGTACGCCTGGTATATCTCTATCATCGTGAATTCCGGATTGTGCCTGCGCGAAAGCCCCTCGTTCCGAAAATTGCGATTCAACTCAAACACCTTCTCGAAGCCACCAACCAACAATCGCTTCAAATAAAGCTCCGGGGCTATTCGAAGATACATCTTCAAGCCCAACGCATCGTGGAATGTCTCAAATGGCTTTGCGGCCGCTCCTCCTGGAATCGCCTGCATCATTGGAGTCTCAACCTCCTGAAAACCGCGTTCCTCCAAAAACGAGCGAATCCCCCGGATTATGGCGAACCTCTGGAGAAACACTTTCCGGCTATCGTCGTTCACGATAAGATCCAAATGCCGTTGCCTATAACGCTGCTCGACATCGGTTAGTCCATGCCACTTCTCCGGCAACGGCCTCAGCGATTTCGCCAAAAGACGAAACTCGTCCACCTTCAACGTCGTCTCACCCATCCGAGTGACGAACAACGTCCCCTCCACTCCAATAATATCACCCAAGTCGAGTTTTTTGAATTTGGCGAACTCGTCCGCTCCAAGTGCGTCCTTACGTGCGTATACCTGGAGCTTCCCCGAAGAGTCCTTGACGTCGGCGAAGATGGATTTGCCCATGACGCGGAAAGCGGTGACCCGGCCAGCAATCCGATAACGGCACTCCTCGTCGCCATCCTCGGAAAACTTGACCCTGGACTCGGATGCGGAAACAACCCCGTCAAACCGGGAACCGAAAGGAACATCCCCGGACACCTTGATATCCTCCACCTTACCCAGTCTCTGAGCAAATATGTCCTCCGGTGGAGGCGACACTTGCCCGGCAGGCGCATTCGAATGCGTGGTTTCCTTTTCGCTCACGTCCACATCCCTCCTCATTCATCGAGAAGCACCAGCAACGTACTGTCGCTAATTGCGCTTCCCTCCCAAATCGTCCTTGAAGAAGGGATCGACATTCTTCTCGTCCCTGTAATCCTTGCCTTCCACGGCCATTTCGCCCCCGACAATCCGAATGACACCCTGGTTGGGATCCCGAATCATCCGCGGATTCACCCCCTCGCTCTTGCGGTATATCTCGCGTTTCTCCAGCTTGCCGTTCACATTGTAAATGTAATAGGCGAATATCTTGGCTCCAGTCTGGGCGAATATATGAATCCGACTCAAACCGTCAACCATGCAAAGTGGCAAACCTCCCTCCACATCCTGAACCAAACGGTGCACACAATAGACAAAATCATCGTCCTCTATCATCAATGCGAAAAGCTTGCGCTTCCCATCGTAAAAACTCAGTATCTTCGCAAGACGCGACTCGACCTTCTCTCCCTTTTTCTCGTTCAAAACATCGGGAACTCCAAGCAACCGCTGCCATGCGACAATCCCGTTGAATACGGAAAAACCCGTCTCGGCAGACTTGTATGCGGAGTCCAACAACGGATGGGTGATAATGGCGTATATCGAATAGTTGCCAGGCTTGCTCAAATCGTACATCCGCGATACCGGCGCAATCACTGATTCCGTAGCGCCGGCGTTCAGCACAATCCCAGTCAATAGATTACGAGCCAACTTCTTGTCCAACAATTCGCGCTTCTTCCCGTCGGGGCCGATGACACTGAACGAAAGCGTCCCCCGCAATTTATCGTTCTCCCCAAACACCAATGGCCGACCACTGAGATTGCGAAAATAAACCTTCGCATCCACATCCTCGTAAAGAAGATATCCGCTGCGACTAAGCGTTATCGACACCGCCAACTGCGCCCTCGCATTGGAAAAAGCGGCGAAAAGCAAACACAATACCAATGCAACGCCGAACAAAGAACAACATATTCCGCAACGTGAACGCATTTGTTAGTTCCCGCGCTCAAGACGAATGGCCAGCCTCTCAGGAAGCCCGGCGGCGCGAATCTTGCCTTGAGCCTTGGCTATGTCGTACTCCAAGCGATAACGGGTGACTACCCCCGCATCCGAATCATAAATAGCGAACGACGCCACGGGATCACGGTTCCTAGCCTGCCCAACGCTGCCTATGTTTATAAGATATTTCCACCCCTTTTGCGTGTGTATCTCCATCTGCTCCGGTGGAGATTCCATCCCCACGGGAGTCCGCCAATCGTCTATCTCCGCCACCGGATTCTCCCCGCCCATCGCCAACGACTTCTTGGAAAAAGCTATGGGAACGTGCGAGTGCCCGCAGAAACAGAGCTGCGTGAACTGATAGGAGAAGTTATCCGTGGCATGATGCGTGTCGAAAATATATCCCCAAGCGTCCGGAGAATCCAACGTGGCGTGCACGATGGTGATGTTGGATCCGCGGATGGTCTTCTTCAGGGGGAGAGCGCCAAGCCACTTCCTTTGATTCTCGGAAAGATGGGAGCGCGTCCAAAATACCGCCTCCTTGGCGTGGAGGTTGAAGCCTATCATCTCCTCGTCCTCGGACGAGGCGTACTCGTCGTGATTGCCCTTGACGCAAGCGACCAAATCAAGATTGCCGACCATCTCCATGCACTCGGCCGGATTAGCGTTGTAGCCAACAATGTCGCCAAGACATACGTATTGGTCCACTTTCTCGTCCCGGCACTTCGCCAAGACCACCTCCAACGCTTCCAAATTGGCATGAATATCGCTTAAAATCGCATACTTCATTTTACAAGACCATTTGCTTTCCTGTCCCTCTTAGAACAACGACTAGACGCAATCTAACACGCATCGCAATGTTTGCCAAACCGTTTCCGCGTTTTTACTGTCGGAATAACATTGAAACGGTCAGTCGAAAGCGATTAGCGCATTGACCGGATACCCGGACAACCGCTCCCTGCCGTTTAAAAATGTCAATTCCACCAGAAAATCCACGCCAACCACCTCGACTCCAAGACGTTCCAGCAATCCCAAGGCGGCCCGCGCCGTCCCGCCCGTGGCGAGAAGATCATCCACCAAGACCGCCCGCTCGCCAGGCTTCAACGCATCGCGATGAATCTCTATCGTCGCCTCTCCGTACTCCAACTCGTACGACTCCTCGAAAGTTTCCCGAGGTAATTTCCCCTTCTTCCTGATTGGAACAAAACCAGTTCCAAGCCTCAGTGCCATCGCAGAGCCAAATATAAAACCTCGAGACTCTATCCCAACCACGCAATCCGGAGGCGAGTCCATGTAAGGAGCAACCAGCAAGTCAATAGCCTCCTCAAATAACTTCTCGGACCTCAAAACCGGGGTTATATCCTTGAAAACTATCCCCTCCTTGGGGAAATCAACCACGTCTTTAATCGCATCCCTTATAGCATCCACAGCCATATCAACCTCCCTCTGCGCAAACGGTTGCCAAATAAAAAAATCGTCGAAAGCAAATCAATCCAACAACCGGCAACGGTCGTCGACCAACTCGTATGTCTTGTCGCACTCCGCGCAAACCGCACGGGCACCATCGAATTCCAACCCCACCCCGCAATCGCAAATCCAACCAGCAACCCTCGCCGGCACTCCAACCACCAGCGCCCTGGCGGGAACATCCCGCGTCACCACCGCTCCAGCGCCAACCATCGCCCTCTCGCCTATGGTATTACCGCAAACTATCGTGGCATTGGCACCAATCGTGCAACCCCGTTGTAAAACCGTCCGCCTGTATTCGTGCTTACGCTCGACATCGGCCCGCGGATTTATAACATTGGTGAACACCATCGACGGCCCGCAAAAAACCTCGTCCTCCAACACCACCCCGTCATACAGGGATACATTGTTCTGAATTTTGCAGCGATTTCCTATCACCACTGTCGGTGCCACGCAGACGTTCTGACCCAAAACACAATCCGATCCAATCTTGGCACCAGACAGCACATGGCAGAAATGCCATATCTTCGTCCCCGGCCCTATCTCACAACCGGAATCGACATAGCTGGACTCGTGTACGAAATGCTCTTCCATAATCAATAAGCTAACGTCGCCAAAAGAAGGTTGCAAGCCCCCGCCGCATTCACTTGCCTTTGATTTTGGCGGGATCGCACAACCGCTTCTTTTTCTTAGACACCGCTCCGCACTTGGAGCATTTGTAATTGCCTTTTTTATCCGGTGCCTCGCTTTTACCTTTCAAGCATTTACCCATCGCTATCCCCTCCGCCAGCAGTATCTCCGGAAGCATCCGCAATTCCCGTCTCATCCCGAATTGAACGCATCATCTTCAAATAAAAATGGAGATTGTGCAACGACAACAAACGAAGCCCCAATATCTCTCCAACATTCAGCAAATGGCGAATATATGCCCTAGTGAAATTCGCGCAACAATAGCATTCGCATTCCGGATCCACCGGAGTGAAATCGTCCTTGTAGCGCCCGGCCTTGACGGGAATCACATCCCCCTCCCCCACGAACGCCGAACCATGCCGCGCCAAACGCGTCGGCAAAACGCAATCAAACATATCGACACCGAGCTCGACCGCCGCCCGAATCTGCCGGGGCGTCCCAACCCCCATCAGATACCGGGGTTTATCCTCGGGAAGCAACGGCGCCACAGCCTCCACCGCCTTAATCATCTCCTCCTCGGGTTCCCCAACGCTAACCCCGCCTATCGCATAACCATCGAAATCCATTGCCACAAGCTCCTCGGCGGACCTCTCGCGCAAATCGCGGAACGTGGAGCCCTGCACTATCCCGAAAAGCAACCGCCCCCCGCTAGGATGCGCATCCCGGCACACCTTCCCCCAACGCGTCGTCCTCTCGACCGCCGATGCCGCGTCCCGCTCCGAGCAGGGATACGGAGCGCAATCGTCAAACGCCATCACGATATCCGACCCCAAACGCCTTTGAATCTCCATCGACTCCCTCGGGCCTAGAAAAAACCTATCCCCGTCGATGTGCGAGGCGAACTCCACACCATCATCGCGTATTTTGCGTAGACTAGACAGACTGAAGACCTGATACCCACCGCTGTCAGTGAGAATAGGCCTGTTCCAGCCCATAAAGCCGTGAAGCCCCCCCGCCCTCTCCACCAAATCAACTCCGGGACGAAGAAATAAATGGTAGGTGTTCCCCAAAATAATATCCGCACCCAGCTCCTCCAATTCCGCAGGAGAAATTCCCTTCACCGAACCACGGGTCCCCACCGGCATGAACGCGGGAGTCGCGACCGAGCCGTGGGAAGTCTCAATCACGCCGCGCCTGGCATGCCCCTTGGAAGATCGGGACAACACCTCGAACGACCTACTCATCCCCGTTCTCTAGGGCCCTTATATCCCTGTCCAAGGCCTCGCGCTTCTCTATGAGCTTGCGCATCTCGGGATTGTTGTCGATACGGATGGCCAACTCCTTGTACAAAGCTATAATCCTCTTCTGCAACTCCCTGAGCGCCTTGTCGTTCTTAATCATCTCGACACGCTTCTTATGCATCTCCACGGCCAAGTTGTTCCGCTCTTCCTTCAGCGCCTCCAAATTATCGGACGCACTATCAGCTCGACAATACACGGCCCCCAAAACAACAAAACAACAACACACCAACTCTTTCACAACAAACACCTCCAAATCCTAGTCCGGAAAAATCAATAAATATCAAGAACTTCGCATGCGCTCTCCCTAGATGAGACTATCTCCAGAACTTCACCCGCCAAATACAACGACCCCACGACCAACGCGGAACTACCGCTCGACGCGGCCAACGCGGATTCCACGTCCGACACCAGCCTGGAGGAAATCCCGAGGCCCTCGGCAATTCCAACCAACTCCGATGCGGACTTGAATTCCCTACTGGCGGAAGCCCTCACGCACTCGGGAAATATAAACTCCGCCGCCAGCGGCGCAAGCTCTCCCATGACTCCAAAGGCGTCCTTATCCTCGGAACATGCGAAAACCACAGTAAAACGCCGCCCGGGGAACTCCTCTTCAAGCGCCTCCGACAACGATGCGGCCGCCGATGGATTGTGAGCGCCGTCGACTATCGTACCATCGGAAAGCTTCTCGTAGCGTCCAGGCCAACGAACAGCGTCAAACCCGGCCATCCCATCTCCAATGTCAATCCCCACACGCTCGACCAAATGCTCTAGAACAGCATAGGCCAGCGCCGCCCCGCGACGGCGAAACCCAGGCGTCATCCATGAAAAACGATCCAACGCCGACCACTCCATCTCGAACAACTCGGCCCCAACTTCCAAGGCCTTAGCGGCGACGACCTCCCGTGCCTCCGACGGAACATCAAATCCTAAAAAAACCGGTACCCCCCTCTTGATTATTCCAGCCTTCTCAGCGGCTATACCAACTATCGACGAACCTAGAGAACGCTCGTGGTCCAGACCTATCGATGTTATGACCGACACCTCCGGAACAATCACATTCGTGGCGTCGCACCTCCCCCCCATCCCCGTCTCCCAAACCACGAATTCAGCCCTGCGATTCTCAAACCAACGCGCCGCCAACACCGCGGATATCTCGAAATACGTCGGCGTCCCAAGTTCGCTCCCCATCCCCTCGGCCAATAAAAACTTCCGAACATCCGACACAAGCCCCGCAAGCTCACCCCACGAAATGGCCCTCCCGTCCAAACGAAACCTCTCGCGGACGCTTACAAGATGCGGTGACGTGAAAAGCCCGGTCCTGTATCCGCAAAAGCTTAGCGCCGAAGCCAAAAAAGCCGCCACCGTACCCTTCCCGTTCGTTCCCGCCACATGGATGTACCTGCCACCAACCTCCCCTCCCAACAAACCGGAAAACAAACGCCCAATCCGTTCAAGCCCAAGCTTGATACCGCCAGACTCCAAATCGGAAAAATAGGATTCGACAAAACAACGGTCGGAAACCCCGCCGAAAACAGTGTCGGACATGCCATGCTTCGTCATCACGGACCTTCGGAAAATCTTGCGGACAATGGCGACGGCTCAAACCCAGCCCCGCATATCAAGGAAAGCTTCAGTGCGAGTCGTCGTAGCGCTTGATCTTCTCAAGAACATTCTGACCAGCCTCGGCGTATATCTCGCCTATAATCTCGTCGTCCAAGCGAAATACGCGGTCCTCGAAAGAAGTCGTCTCCAACTTCGAGAACAAACGATCCTCCGCCTGCTTCAAGTCCTTGCCGTAAATGTGGAAGGAATCAGCGTGCCAGTTCATTCGAGCAAGCCTGACTTCGCGGCCAGAACGCTCCGAAACCCCGGCGGCAATGACCTCCTCGTTAAACTTGGCAAAGCCAAACATGTTCATGAAGTTAGCACCCCAGGCATCGTTCGAACGAAAACGGACATTGCAGTTCAACCACCAAACCCCCGACTCGTCCTCCAGTATCCTATACCATAGCGATTGCAGACAGGGAGGGTCGAACACGTCCGGATCGAGATTGGGCATCCACGTTATCATTTGCGCTTGGCGCGTGAATGGACGTTCCGATAATTTTTTTATCACCCCGGATATCTGGTCCACCAAAAACGGACCAACCTCTTTCGACTCGCCATCGACCAACTCGCGCCATACCCCATAACGGGCAAGCCTGCCATGATAGGTGTACTCCCATCGCTCGTCCGAAGGGTCGTTCATATTCTTGCACCAATGATCCTTCGCCCCTTTCACCTCCATCACATACTCGCGCAAATCCTCAATCCCACCGGGAAACGCCTTGTGGATCATCGGTTCCGACAAAGGATCCTCAACCGTGATGTTCATCGTGCAATCCACACTCTCGGGATCGCCAGGCTTGTCATACTGTGTCTTGACTCGAACCCCATCACGCCAAAGCGCGACAACTGCGGCCTCGTACGCATCCGCTAACGAATGTCCCCTCGCACTCAACACGGGAATGCTCCTCATAGCTTCTCCTATCTCCGCGGACCACGCTCAATCAACACGACAACAACCAACTAAACGATCAAAACGCCAACATCACTTCTGGGCAGAGAGACGCAACATACGCTCCTCCACGTCCCGGAAGTCGATCTTCGCCTGGTATATCTCCTTGTAACGAGCCAGCGCGTTCTCCGTATCCCCCATAGCCTCCAAAGTCATGGCCAAGAAATAAATAGCGTCCATCTTGTCCTTGTTCATTCCAACCATGCCCTCGATGGCCTTCTCGAACTGCTCCACCGCTATGTCGTACTGCCCCTTCTCGTAGAAACAACGACCAAGATATACCAACGAAACCAAACGACGATGAGGATTCTTCTGCGCCGTCTGGAACTCCTTCAACGCATTGTCCACGTCTCCGCTCTCCCAGTAAACGGTCGCCAACTGGAACCTCAGCTCCGTGTCGTTCGGGTAGTTCTTCACCCGATCCAACGCCTTCTCCAAACGGAAATTCACCATCTGGGATGTCAGCTCGGCAACGTTCGCATCCGCCTCTTCCTTTTTCGACGGATCCGCTTCCGCATAGGCATTCCATTCGTCTATCGCCGACTGGTAACGCGCTATGTAGCACTTCTCCAACTCTTGGTCTATATGAGGATCCAACGTCCCCATCTTCTCCACAACAGCCTCGTAATGCTCTATCGCCTTCTCGGGCTCACCACCTCGCTGATACAACTCCGCCAACTTCCGGCGGTTCTCAAGCGTGTCTTCCCCGGACGCCAACTTGGCCTCCAACTCGGCGAGAACCTCTTTGACATCGTCCACATTGCGAACAATTCGATCCTCCTGCTCCGACTTCACGGCCTGCCCCTGGTCCTTCAGCTTGGACCGGTAATCGGATTCCGTGTCCTCCCATTTCCCCTCTTCCATCGTCGCAAGCGCCGCCGCCGCGCGGACATCCTGCTGTTTCTGCAAATCCCCAGGGAACATCGCCGCTATCTTCTGCCTGATCTGAAGCGTCTTCGATCCATGTCCAGCATCAGCGTATACCTTCGCAAGCCAATCCAGCACCGACACGTCCTTGGGATAAAATTCGGAGGCCAGCTCGAGCGCTTCAATAGCGATAAAATACGCCTCCTCCTCCAAAGCCGCCTGGGCTAGAAGCTTCAAAGCAGGTAAACTCGACAGGTTGAGCGCCAAGGCCTCCTCCGCGCGCTTCATCGCCTCAAGAGGATTTTTCTTGACATGCAATCCAGCCTTGGCAGCTATCCCGGAAGCCTTCATGCCGCTCATCTTCTTCGACATGAATCCCATCTTCGCCAGTTTCACCCGCTCCATCTTGCGAAGCTCCTTGCGGGCGTCAACAAAACCAGGCTCCTTTTGAACGATTCCCTTCAATAGCAGAATAGCGTAATCGACATTGTTCTTATCTACCGCACTCATCGCATTCTGAAAATTGCCTCTAAGTGCGGAGGATATGTCCCTAACGGTTTTCTCTTCTATCATCCTTTTCTCCCCTTCACCAATTGCCTTGCGACGAAAGCAAACTAATATTAACCACTATACCCGACAGGAGCAACAAGCACCTGCGGAGCAACTATACCTAGCGGAGGCGGATTTGCAAGTGCCCTCGACACGGTTGAATGAAACAATTGCGGCGCTATGCTCTCCACCAGGAGGAGCTATAGCCGTAATCCGCTTGTCCGGCCCCAATGCGCTCCAATCCGCCAATAAAATATGGAAAGGCCTACACCCCCTATCGACAAAAACAGCGAGAACCCTCCACCTAGGTCTCTGCGGCGCCCGCGGTGACAAAGACGGCGACCCAACCCTCGCCGTCTTTATGCCGGGCCCCAACAGCTACACCGGCGAGGATGTCGTCGAACTACATTGCCATGGCGGTGCGGTTGTCGCAAAAGAAACCCTCGGCGCCATAATCGCGGCTGGCGCTAGACACGCGAAGCCAGGAGAGTTCACACTCCGGGCATTTCTCAACGGAAAAATGGACCTTACCCAGGCAGAGGCCGTCTGCGATATAATAAACGCCCAAACCTCCGCCGCGTTGCACCTGGCCGAAAGACAAATGTCCGGCGCCCTAGGTGGCAGAATAGAAAGCATCAGGAAGTCGCTCCTCGACATACTAGCCGAATGCGAGTCTAGAATGGACTTCTGCGAGGAAGACCTTGATTGGGCGCCCCCCGCGGAAATCGCGCGAAAAACCGCGGAAATCGCGGAAGCCCTATCCAAATTGGTTAAATCCAGAGCTGACGGCGCCATCATCAGAGACGGACTCAATGTCGTCATAGCGGGCCGACCCAATTCCGGGAAATCCAGTCTGCTCAACCTCCTCCTCGGATTCGGACGCGCCATCGTCACCGAAACGCCCGGCACCACCCGCGACACGTTGGAAGAAGCCGCCGTAATCAGAAATATCCCCGTAAAACTTATCGACACCGCCGGGATCAGGGATGCCGACAACGCCATCGAACGTATCGGAATCGGCAAAAGTATCGAATCCCTGGAGCGCGCGGGAATCATCCTTTGGCTTTTGGACGCATCGTCAAAGCCACCCGAAAACGAGGTGGAGGTGATGACGCAACACGTGGAAACAACAAAACGCCTCCTCGCCGTATGGAATAAAATCGATCTCCTCGACCCCGGGGAAATCCCGCGGCTTCCGCGGACAAACGCCGCCGAAACCGTCCAATGCTCGGTCATCAAAGAACAAGGAGTGGAACAACTCCTTGACGCCGTGGAGCGCCTCGCATGGGGCGGCGCTCCACACCCGGAACCAGAAATCGCCGTTAACGCGAGACACGCGGAGCTCGTCGATAACGCCATCGCCGCCTTGAACAACGCCCCTGGCGACATAAGAAACGAGGAATGGGAAATCGCCGCGCTGAACCTCCGAAGCGCCGCCGAAGCGCTAGGTGTCATAACCGGGGAAACAGCTACCCCGGATGTCCTCGACAACATCTTCAGCCGCTTCTGCGTCGGAAAATAACCCAACACCCGTCCACACTGCCCACGCCTGATCCCCCCTTGCAACATCCAAAAAGGTAAAGTAACGTATTGGATTCGTTAATAAAACAAGATGGGAGACGACTAACAGTGCCATGGGAAAAATCGCCAATAGAAATTTTTTGTTGCTCGTGACGCTATTCGTCGTGTGCGCCTACGGCATTTACATGGGGACGCAATATATCCGCGTTCAAAAGGCGAAAGCAATGATTAGAAATGCGGGTTATCCCGTAACGCTGGAAGAACTAAACGCATATTACTCCTATGTTCCCGACCAGGAAAACGCTGCCATTATCTACCAAAAGGCGTTTGACAATTACCAGGACAATATCCGGGGGGAAAAAGCTTTTTTGAAGGCTTGCGACACCGTTGCCATTTGGGATGACCTAAAGGACAAAAACGACATTGCATTCTACCTGAATTCGCATAAAAAAGCCTTGGCGCTTTTAAGAAAAGCCACCACGCATAAACTCTGCCGTTTCCCTATTGACCTCACCAATGGAGCCACTACAAGGCTACCTCATTTATCGCCGTTAAGGCAAGGGGCGAGACTGTTGTCCATGGACGCCATTCTAGCGGAAAGCCAAGGTGATGAAAAACGCGCCATTGAAGACATTCACGCAATTTTAAAAATCGGCTTACATATCCGAAATGAGCCGACTCTTATTTCTTTCCTAGTGCACGTAGCATGCTCAACCATTGGACTAAAGAGCCTTAACAACTTATTGGAACACGACAAGTTGCCTGAAAAGGAATTAATGGCGTTCGATAAGGAATTGCGCAACTTGGACTCAAAATCAGGATTGCTTTCAGGATTCATAGGTGAAACCTGCTTTATTTCAGCGGCGGCTGACGGCACCACTGAAGATTTGATTGATTACATCGCAAGCAATGCCAATTCCACAAACACTGGATCTGGAAAATACCTGGCGAAATACAATTCTTTTACCATAAATTGCTTGAAACTGGTGGGAATTCACGCCAACGAGCGCATACGCTGGGCGGAATGGCGGAAAGCATATCTGGATACGATTAAAAACAATGACTACCCCGATGTCATTGACACGCTGGCAACCATGGACAATGCAAGGAAAAACTCTCCGGATTCCGCTTATATATTGAAGTCCTACTACTACATCTCCTGCGCCTCCTATTCCCTAGGAAAATTATTGACACAAATACGGTTGTCCCAATGCGCTATCGCCATTGAACGTTACAAAATGAAAACGAAGCACTTGCCCGACACACTCTCTCAACTTGTTCCGAACTTTCTCCAGTCCGTTCCAATCGATCCATTTCGGAATAATGGGCTCCTCCTACGGGTGTTTGGCTCCAACGTTACGAAAATCAATGGTATCCAATACCTCAAATTCGACCATAAACACCCTCATGAGCTTCTCAAAAAAGAGGGGGATTATCTTTTATATGGCGTAGGTAGTGATAGGACAGACAACTTCGCCACATTCGATATGGAACATCCTTTCACGCAAGGCACAGATATCGTTTTAGGAATATCAAAGCCATCAGAACGCCCCGCATCTCTGAAATGATTAAGACACCACGACAAAAAATTGGACTATGAAGATAAAGACAAACGCCGTGGCTTGGGGAAAAAAGGAAGCCCCCCAAATACCCCGATGCTCCTACTAATTGCCCTGTCCACCAACCACAGATTAGGGATTGCTGAAAAAGTCGAGAAAGGGTTAGTGGCTAGGCAATGAGCCGACGGCGCATAGGCATACTCCGAGGTGAAATTAACGCAGCCGATGGCCCATTATCGGCTTTCGCGGAATTGGCAAGTGCCTTAGATTGAGTAGAAAAGAGTAGTCGTCTCCAAGGCTTTTGGGGGAATCGCTCCCAAAACCCTAGAGACGACACCGCTAAAAACAGACTTAACCCAATAATTATTAAGCATTTGCCAATTATTCAGTGAGTCCCAATTATCGTCCCCGTCCATGGACACCCGGAGCAATCCTTGTCGTAGCCTTGGAAAGCCCTTCCGCCTTGGCGGACACGACCACGGGAGCGTCCGCCCCGCGCTTTACCCTGACTATCGCCAACGCCAAGCCGTTGAACGTGGTCCGCTCGGAAGATTTGAACGACTCATGATTGGCCGGGTCGCCACAACCGGTAGCGACGATCTCCCCCGGGCCCGAAACGGAAAACCTAACCTTGATGTCGGCATCCGGAACAAACACCCCATTGGCGTCGAAAACTCTCAACGTCACAAAAGCCAAGTCATTCCCGTCGGCGGAAACCTCGGAGCGGTCTGGTGTCAACTTCAAAACCGCCGCCAGACCGGATGTTCTCACCACGTCCTCCGCCCATTTTTTCCCGTTCTTATACGCTACAACCCGCAACTCCCCAGGCTCGTATTTCACTTCGTCCCATTTCAACCGGTACTGGGAATCCCCCTTCTTCCGCCTCCCCAAAGATTTGCCGTTGAGGAACAATTCCGCCTCGTCCCCAGACGTGTACACATGCACGGGAGTAACCTTGCCAACCCTCTCGGACCAGTTCCACCGTTGGGGAACTATATGCGCCATCGGATGATCGGGACGCCACCTGGCCTGATAAATGTAGTATCTGTCCTTGGGGAACCCGCACAAGTCAACAATCCCGAAGTAACTGCTCCTGGACGGAACCTTGATTTCCCCCATCTTTTCAAGCTCCTCCCGGCAACGTTCGCGCATCTTGGGGTCGTGGAAGTTGAGCAGCACGGTAGCGTCGTCGTTGTAAGGCGTAGGTTCCCCAATATAGTCAAATCCCGTCCAGACAAACTCCCCGGCGACGTAGGAATGCTTCTCCAACGCCTCGAACTCCCTGTCCGGAGTGCACCCCCACCCTGGATAGTCGATATCGTAGGAGGTAACCTGAAAATCCGATCGCTTGTTCTTGTGAATAGGAAAAAAATACTCCCCACGGGAACTGACGCACGACACCGTCTCCGAACCCACTAGCGGAATCGACGCGTTCTCGGGCTTCTTGCGAAACTTGGTGTACCATCCAATATTGTAGTTGTACCCCCAAACGTCCACGGATTGGGGCACCTTCGTAGCCCCTACGGAACCGCTATTGACGCACAACGTCACGGGACGCGTGGGATCAATCCCGCGAACAACTCCAGCCAACTCCGCGGCCATACGCGGATTCCTTTGGTCGGGTACCTCGTTCCCGATACTCCAGAGAATAACACAGGGATGGTTGCGGTCGCGCCTTACCATGGCATCCAAATCCTTGCGCCACCATTTACTAAACAACGCCGAATAGTCGTATTGGCGCTTCCCCCTGCGCCAGCAGTCAAACGCCTCCTCCATAACCAAAAAACCCATGCGGTCGCATAAATCAAGCAGCTTGGGGTCGGGTGGATTATGGCTCGTTCTAACTGCGTTGCACCCCATCCCCTTCAAAATCTCCAATTGCCGCTCAAGGGCTCGCTTGTTCACAGCCGCTCCCAATGGCCCCAAATCGTGATGGTTGCAAACTCCCTTTATTTGAACACGCTCGCCATTGAGCAAAAAGCCATTGTCGGCCGTGAATTCCGCTCTCCTAATCCCAAACGACTCCCGGCAAGTGTCAAGCGTTCTTCCAGACGCGTCCAACAACGACACCTTGGCGGTATAAAGATTCGGTTCGGACACGCTCCACAATTTAGGAGATGCCACTTCCATCTCTAGTGCGACTCTTGAAGCACTATGCGCCGGAATAGACACCGATTTCGCTCCGGCAACTCCAACCACCTTGCCATCAGTGTCGAGAATCTCCACAGAGACATTGCCGGCAACCTCGCTGTCCCGATGATTCTCCACGTCCACAACGACCCTCGCTCTCGCCTTCTCCTTGGAAATCTCAGGAGTGGTGACCGCCACCCCCCAATGCGATATGTGCGCCTGGTTCTTAATCACTAGCCGGACATCCCTGTAGATTCCAGCACCTGGATACCACCTCGACCCCCAATGCTCCGTGTCCAACCTCACAGCAACCAGATTCTCGCCACCGAAGCGCACGGCGTCGCTCAAGTCAACACGGAAAGAATTGTAGCCGTATGGCCAACCTCCAACCTGCTTCCCATTGAGATAAACCACGGCGTTCGCCATCGCTCCGTCAAAATCCAAATACAGCCTTTTCCCCTCAAGCCTGGCGGGAACCTCAAATCTCTTCCGGTACCACCCTATCCCCTTCCAAGGCAGCAATCCCGTGCCATGATCCAATCTGTCCGAAAAAGGCCCGGCAATCGCCCAGTCGTGTGGCAAATCAACCTGAACCCATTGGGTATCGTCAAATCCAGGGGAGGCCGGAATGGCGCCAGGAATCTTGTGGTACTTGTACGGAATTGGCGATCCGTCCGGTGCCAACACCTCCAGCTCCGCTATCCGGGGCCACCCCTCCTCGGGAACCCTCACCAATTCCAACTTTAACGAGGAAATCTTAATCGGGGAAAACTTGACATCCAAACTCCCCTCATTCCTGTTGTCGCTCAAATCCGAAACCACTATCCATCTCTTCTCGGACAAATTCTTCCGGACTTTCAACACCACCCCGGGAGCACCAGCGAAACCCCACTTCACTCGAACACCGCCAGCATCCACCGGCCGAGTGAAATCAACCTGAACCCATTGCCCGTTCCGAGCGGCCGAATTCCAGCACGTCGACGCGTCCCCATCCCCTATGTGCGCCACCTGACCGTCACGCGGGATGGCCTCGCTAGACGCGGAAAAAGCGAATTCGGGAACCTCGCTGCCAGGCTCCATAGGATACCCTAACCTACCCACGTTCGAAAATCGGGCGAACCGCCAACCCGCATTGAAGTCAATTACCGACATCCCCTTCCTCCTATCTTCGCATGAAAAAAGGCAAAACAACACTCCCAGCAACAATACGCGGAACACCAATGCGAATTTCGCGACACCAACCCTGATTCCATCTATCATAACTTCAACTCCTTATCGAAAACCGACGATAGGCGGCATTCCCGCATCTGTCAAGGAAACGGCAAGGCTACGACATCCCAAGCCTGAGGAAACCGCGACATATGCCCCTCCTCCCTCCCCCCCTTTAGAAGTTATTAGGGACAGGTTAATAGTGGTTTCTTAGGGACAGGTTAAAGAGTGGTTCCCGACTTATTGGACTACCGTCCCCTCCCCCAAATAATCTCCATTCCAAGCCCTCGCAAAAACAAAGATCCGCAACGGCAAAACTCATATTCCCAAACACGTCAACTTGATTTCGCCACGACGCAATGTAGAGTTGACGTGTGAAATTTGTCTTCCAGACCCCTTAGGCGAGGCATATGCCAGATAAAAAACGCAAATCTGAAACGGGAATGTTCAGGGCTCTCTCTGACGGCCTCAAAACCCTTCATATCATCGATAGCCGAAAAACAGCCACAGAGCAACTCGTGCTAATGAATATCCCCGCCCTGGCGGCTAGACGCGACACCGCCTACAGAGCGGCTAAAACTATTATCCAACAGTACGAACACGCAACCTCGGGTGAAATGCTCTCCGCCTACACCGACATCCTGAGATTGTTAAACATCGCGGATAAAGCGCACAAAGACATGAAGGCAGCCATCGCTTCGCAAACAAAAAAAAAGCTCCCAGCACCCCATTTAGGCCCGTACCTACAACTCCTGATAGACCTAGTATCGGCGGCGCTCTTCCTCCTCAACAGTAGCGCTATGGTATGCTCAGACACCCCCGAAATTAAATACGCCATCGGCGACAACCGCAAATTCTCCCCAGAAAACATGCTCGAAACATTCGCCAGCATGGAGTTGCAAATCAGAACCTATCTCCTCGAATTGCTCGAATCCTCCGCCCCAAATATTGCCAAGGCCATGGAAAAAACCCGCAAATCTTTCTCGGACATGGACAAAACCAGATACAATGAAGCATTCAAAGCACTCCTCGAACATTTCTACGAATAACCCCTCCCTTTTCATCTAGAAATTCTTAGTCCTTAGAATCAGAATCCTTAGAGTCCTTAGAGTCCTTAGAGTCCTTAGGCAGTCCTTAGGGACAGGTTAATAATCCACTTGCAAGGTGGCTTGGGTGCGTCTATCAGTCCTTAGGGACAGGTTAATAATCCACTTGCAAGGTGGCTTGGGTGCGTCTATAGTCTGTTTGCGAGTGAGCCAGAGGGATTGGAGTTGAAGAATTGGGAGGTGCGCTATGAGAGCCGCTAGGCGGAAATTGACGGAGGTTGGTTGCTACTATCATTTGATGAACCGGGTCGCTGGCGACAAGACTTCGCTGCCGTTCGACGATGTCGACCGCGAGTTCGGTATGAAGCTTGTCATGCGTCTTTCCCGGTATTATCTACTGGAGTTCGTGTCGATGTGCTGGATGGGGAACCATTTTCACATCGTGGTCTACGCTCCCTGCGAGGCGGAGCTGCCGTCACTTGCGGAGATCGCGGCCAGGCACAATGCGTATTACGGCCAGGATAGCGGGAAGGCGGTGGATCCCCGGAACAAGACCTCATGCGCGGAGATAGGCCGTCGCATGATAGATATCAGCCGCTTCATGAAGGACTTCCAGCAGAGGTTCGTGCACCGTTTCAACCGTTTGTACAACCGCAGGGGGCATCTTTGGGCGGATCGTTTCAAGAGTGCGATCATCGAGGGGCGGGAGGCGCTCTGGACGGCGGTGAAATACGTTGAGTTGAATCCAGTCCGGGCGGGGCTGTGCGCAGACCCCGCAAACTACCGGCACAGCGCCTGGGGATGGGCGAAGGGGAGCGGACGCCATCCTTTCGAGGTTGATTTCTGCCGGCATATGCGCCGTTCGCTGGGCGACGAGGGAGCCGAATTGGACGATTCGGAGATTATATCTATGTTCGCTGGCGAGTTGGCGAGAACGATCGCCGCCGAGTCCGGAGCCGCCTCCGGGGAAATCGAGTCCGCGGTGGAGAAGGCGAAAAGGGGCGAGAGCATGCCCGTGCGTTTCCTGCGCAGGACCAGACATCTCACCGACGGCGGGATTCTGGGCTCAAAAGCGTTCGTACGGGAGGTCGCAGCGAAATTCCAGGACGACTCCCCGTCGAGGTGGAAGCGCTTCAGCCGCGGTTCCCTGGACAACGGATCCGCGCTATACTGCCTAAAACGCCTTCGCAAGATTACCTGACGGGCGGGACTCCCTGGCTAAAACCAATCCCCGAATTGACTCCGGAATCCCACTCCGGCGGGTTTAGCCTGCTCTGATTCGCCTCGATTTTCCCTATTTCCTCCTGAATTCTCTCCATGACCCGCCAACATCCCTTGCTGGCGCGTTTCCGCATCCTCTTTTCCACTCCCATCATCCCCTTTTCGCATCGAAATCATCCTCAAAGTCTTCTAGTTTTTTTAAACACCACTATTGACCTGTCCCTAAAATAAAATGGGGAACACGTCGGGTTTTCAATACCACCATATGGATGTATCTTTCTCTCCCCTCATGGAGTGGGAGAGACTGAAAACGGTGGAGACATGGCTAAAGATAAAGCGAAAAAAAAGGGCGCGGAACTCGCCACGAACAGGAAGGCGTTTCACGACTATCACGTAATCGAGACTCTAGAGGCAGGGATCGAGCTGAAAGGAACGGAAGTCAAGAGCTGCCGCGAACGCAACATCTCGATGGCCGATTCGCATGTTCGATTCGATAATGGAGAGGCGTGGCTTGTCAACGTTCATATAGCAACGTACTCCCATGGAAATATATTCAACCATGATCCGAAACGGCCGCGCAAGCTTTTGTTGCATAAAAAGGAGATTCAAAAACTCCTCCGCAACGTTCAGGAAAAAGGTCTTACGGTGGTCCCCTTGAACTTCCATCTGTCCCGTGGCAAGGTCAAAGTGAAGATAGGCCTGGTTCGAGGTAAATCCCATTCGGACAAGCGGGAAACGCTCAAGAGACGTCAGGATATGATGGATGCGAAGAGAGCGATGTCCGCAGCTAGGAGGTAGTCGTGAAAATATGTTCTATTGTTGGCGCCAGACCGCAGTTTGTTAAGGCGGCAGCCTTCTCCGCGGAAGTCGCGGAAAACGGGGGCAAGCTGGGTGTCGAGGAGATATCCATCCATACGGGACAACACTACGACCGCGCGATGTCCGACATATTTTTCGAGGAACTATCCATCCCTCCTCCGAGGTACGAGCTTGGAATAGGCTCCGGCACGCACGGCGCCCAGACAGGGCGCATGCTGGAATCGCTGGAAACGGTTCTAGAGAAGGAGAAGCCTGGCGCCGTCCTGGTGTACGGTGACACCAACTCCACGGCGGCGGGAGCCTTGGCGGCGGCGAAATTACATATTCCGGTCGCCCATGTCGAGGCGGGAATGCGCTCCTTCAACCGGAATATGCCGGAAGAGATCAACCGCATCGTAGCGGACCATCTATCGACATTGAATCTCTGCTCCTCCGAAACAGCGGTGGAGAATCTTTGGCGCGAGGGGCTTGGCAATACCGTATTTAGGACGGGAGACATAATGTTCGACTGCGTTCTCAAGTTCGCGGATCTCGCGGAAAAACGACGTTCCCCTGGTGCCGCGGAGACCGCGGAAAGAGGTGAATTCGTTTTAATGACATGCCATCGGGCGGAGAACACCGACGATCCAGGGCGATTGTCCGCCATTTTCGCCGCCGCCACGGAAATCGCGTTAGAAACACGTATCGTGTTCCCCGCACACCCCCGAACAGCCAAGGCGTTGGAGGAATTGGGCTGGAGTCCGCCTCCCGGGTTGGAGATGATTCCCCCGCTAGGTTATTTGGACACCCTTTTTCTGGAGAAACGCGCGAAAGCGATATTAACCGATTCGGGGGGAATACAGAAGGAAGCGTTTTTTCTAAAGACCCCCTGCGTGACCATGCGCGACGAGACGGAATGGGTCGAGACAGTGGAGATTGGAGCGAACATTCTAGCCGGAGCGGACACGACTGCGATAACCGCGGCTCTCGCGGAGTTCGCGAAAAATCCCCCGGACTTCTCCAATCTCCCCGCACTATACGGCGACGGCAACTCCGCATCCAAAATTCTACTAGCCGTAGCGCGACTCGAACAGCCCCGGAATAGTTGACAACACAAGCCTCCGCGTTATCTTCCGCAGGTTTCCCCCTTCCGTTGGGGGATGCTGGGTTGTCCCGCATTTATAGTCACTGCAAAGAACATAGGATGCTTGGAACAAGCATGCGAAATTAACCGTGGCCGCACGAAGGACGATAATTCAGAAACTCATTCCAACAGGTGGTAAACGATTATGAATATTTTCCGACTTCTTAGTCCAATCAAGCAGGAGGGGACCACATTCGTAGCGATGATGACCGTGGTGTTTTCCAATATGGCCATTGGAGCTCCCCCCGAGAAGGACGATCCCCGGATAACCCCGACGGTGAAAGCGGTATCACGGGTATTGCCCTCCGTGGTCAACATTGGAACCGAAAAGATAATATCCACCGGGGCGTCCCCGTGGAACGGCTCCGACCCGTTCGAGAAGATGCTACGCGACTTTTTCAATCAACAAGCCGGAGTGAAAACCTTGTCATTGGGAAGTGGAGCGGTAATAGCCCGCGGCGGCTTGATAGTTACGAACGCCCATGTCGTGCACAGGGCGACGAAAATCATAGTCAGGACCTCGGACGGGAAGAATCATTTGGCGAGGGAGGTCGCCAGCGACCAGCTCAACGACTTGGCTCTGCTCCAGTTGCTAGATGCGGACTCGGTCAATCTTCCCCCGATACCGTTAGCGAAACCGGACTCGCTCATGCTTGGGGAAACCGTAATCGCCGTCGGCAATCCCTTCGGCCTAGGCAACAGCATATCCCGAGGCGTTCTTAGCGCCACCCAACGCGAGGTCTCCTATCGCGGAAAAGTGATTTTCTCCGATATTCTCCAAACGGACGCGGCCATCAATCCCGGCAACAGCGGAGGGCCGTTAATCAATATCAAAGGCGAAATGATCGGCATCAACACAGCCATCTTCGAGGCTGCGGACGGGATAGGATTCGCAGTGCCGATAAAGCGAGTGGAAAACGTCCTGGCGAAATGGCTCATACCGGAACGCTTCCGCGATGTCTCGCTTGGAATTGTTCCCGCGGTGGAAGACGAAAACGACAAAGTGACGTTCAAGATCCAAACGGTCTTTCCAGAGAGTCCGGCTTGGGACGCTGGATTGAGAGCCGGCAACATCATAACCGCTGTCAATGGAGCCCCACCCAAAAACGTTCTAGCGGTTGGGGAAACGCTGTGGCGTCTCGACTCCGGGGACAAGGTCGCCTTGGACGTGGCGGAAAGAGGGCGGGTCGTCCTGAAGGTCCGCGCCATCAAGGTTCTGGACGGTGAGAAACTCGCCCGAAACCGATTGGGACTGGGGCTCCATATCCTCACACCGAAACTGGCGGTCGCCATGGGTTACCCGTTCCACGGCGGTTTGGTGGTGAGCAAGGTGCTATTTCCCTCCGACACCATCAAGCGTGGAGACGTGCTGGTCAGGGTGAACGGAAATCCCGTGTACGACTTCAAAAGCCTTCGCAGGGCCTTGGCTAACAAACGCAACGGCGACCGCGTGACATTGTTTTTCGTAATACTGGAGCAACAAGGCGGCAATATCGCGATATCCAGAAATATCGTTCCGCTGACGCTAAAGTGAAAACGCCTCCCGGGCGGGAAAAAAGTCGATAAAAAAGACTTAGCGGCGCTTGCAATGCCACGCCCCCCGAACTACTTTTATCCCCATAGGAAGCAGGGTGAACCTCTGAACAATATCGCATCAAAGCCGCTAGGCTTTAAAGTTCCGAGAACGTGCGGAGAACCTCCCTGCTTCCTTTTTAGTGCGCTCGCTCCGCATGTTTTTGTTCGCCCCTGGAGGAGTCCGCGATGTTCGTTGTTGTCGCTCATTCTCACCAAGCCATGATTACGCTGCACGTATCCCTCGCCAACCTTGTCAACAGCTCGTTTTTCCAACGCCCCTCGACGATAGCGGTACTGTGGCTGATAATCTACTCCTCTGACTGGCTGATGAATTATTGGGGGACCAGGCTCTACAACGACCATGCCAAGCGCTTCTGTGTGTTGGAAGGAGGCTATCCTTGGAAGAGGATAACGGAAAGAGACTTGTTCAAGCCGAAAAAGATGGTCTTCCGGTATTTTTCCGAGCTTCTCATATCCACAGTGACCGTTTGGTTGTTCCTGTACATATGTCGGCTTTATTCGAGCTGGCGTATATACGCATTTCTCTGTGGAGCATTCATCCTCTTGGAAGCATGCATACATTTTCGTCATCTCCGCACTGTGACAGTGCTCTCCTTAATGAAGCCCGAAAGCGGGATTCGCGGCACCATAGCCATTCCGTTATGGCTTGATTCGCGTCTGGCGTTCATCGAATTCGGAGCGTTCACATCGGGATTTCTAATCCTGTTCTGTTTTGACAGCACCAACTATTTCGTTTTGGGGGGCACCCTCGCCTGCATGCTGGCAATGCTGTACAATTACAGATTGTCCGAGATTAGGCGAAAAAAGCCTTGGAGCCACGGTTCCGAGAAGCTCGACGATCCCCTTCTCCGCCCCCAACGGGAGAAAACGGAGGGCGCAAAGTAATCATGGGCACATGTTCACCGCAAAGATTATCCGCTAAAAGCCGCCTAAGCATCCTAATAGCCGTGGTTCCCTTGCTCCTAGCCTGCGCCACATCCCATGCCAGAGTATATTCGGGGCTCGAGCTATTTTTGGCGAGGCACACGTCGCTCGTGGCGGGAATGCGCGTGGGACTTTTAACAAATCCAACGGGGGTTGACGCCAATCTGCAATCCAGCGCGGACTTGCTCAAGCGCGACCCCCGCGTGAATCTAGTGGCGCTATTCGCCCCCGAACACGGTATACGCGGGAATGTCCGCGCCGGCGATTCCTTCGGCAACGGGCACGACACCAAAACGGGATTGCCAGTGTATTCGCTTTACGGAGCCAACGGGCACAAACCATCGAAAGAGGCGCTGGCGAAGATAGACGCTCTGATATACGACATACAGGATGTGGGAAGCCGTGCGTACACATTCATCTGGCATCTTGCCGAGTGCATGAAGGCCGCCGCCTTGGCGGGGAAGCTGGTTATAGTCCTAGACAGACCGGACCCGTTTGGCGGCGTAGTGGTGGACGGCCCGGTTTCGGAAAAGAAATACCTTTCTTTCATAGGTCTGTATCCTATTCCCCGGGTCTATGGGATGACCGTGGGGGAACTGGCTAGATACCTAAACACCGAAGAGCACATCGGCTGTAAGCTGAAAGTGGTCCCTATGGTCAACTACCGGAGGGGCATGTCCTGGAAGCAGACCGGGCTTCCCTGGGTCCCCACCTCCCCTCACATTCCCACCTCGGACGCAGCGTGTTGCTTCGCCGCCACCGGCACGTTGGGGGAAACCGGAGTCTTAAACATCGGCATAGGGTACACGCTCCCGTTCCAAGCGGTAACCGCTCCCTGGATCGACGCCAACCACATGGCGGCCCATTTGAACGCGCTGAAACTCCCCGGAATTCGCTTCCGCCCCATCCACTACACCCCATTTTACGGAGCATATGCCAAAAAGGCCACCCATGGAGTTCAAATACACGTGATCAACCCGGCAAGGTTCATGCCGGCCACCACGGAGGTGGCGATTCTATGCTATTTATCGAAATACTACTCGGCTCCGAATATGTTCCGTTGGAGAAGTGACAAAACGGCGACATTCGACAAGGCGATGGGAACGGCGACGGTACGGCAAAGAGTCCAATCCGGTTGGACATCCAAAGCCATCGCCAAGTCGTGGCAACGCGCCCTCCTCCTTTTCAAAGCGAAACGCGCCAAATACCTGATCTACAAGTAATGAAGCACGTCAACACAAAGTGCAAAATAGAGATAAAGGTAATCCCTTCGGCATCGCGCGACGAGATTGTCGGCCTTGACGGAGGTGCGATGAAAATAAAAGTAACGGCTCCCCCGGACAAGGGAAAAGCCAACAAAGCAGTGGAAAAACTTTTGGCGGCCAAATTGAAACTCCCCAAAAGCGCCGTCTCCGTAGTCACGGGATTCGCATCCAGACGAAAAACCATAGAGCTAACGGGAATTTCCGAGGAGGATGCGAAACGCCTCATGAGAGCTTGCTGAACAAATGCTCCCGCATGCGTTTCCACCTCTTGCAAGGGCGTGTCAAGGGTGCTCCATTTCAATATGAGGAACGATGCGGAAACAGCGCGGGACGACATTGGGGGCTCCATAGCACCGCCGGACGGACACCACAATCTTTTCGGGAAGGCCCTACTGCCATACGACGTTCTTTGCGCGGTTTATGTTGTTCTGGCCTTGTGCGTTCTCCGCTTTTCCGGCTCCCGATTCCATTACGAACTGCTTCGACAATGGCGGTTCGACGTGATATTTCTGGAACTGGCGGGGGTCTACATTCTGATTGACGCGGCGTTGATAGCCTTGAAGCTCAGGCGTTCCGGCACCTCCGGGAAACTGTTCGACGGAATATGGCGTTCCTCGTTCTTCGAAAAATACTTGACGGCGGAAAAACTGATCCGACTAACGAAAATCTTTCTCTGGCTGAAAATAGTGCTCCTCCTCTATTGCGATGTGAAACAGGCCATCCCCGCCGTGAACTCCACTCTCCACGACCCCGCCCTCGCTCTGATGGACCGATTTCTGACATTCGGCTTCAATCCAAACAAGCTTCTTGTGGATTTTTTAGGAGGCGGGATTTCCGCGGGCATATTCGACAAACTATACGTCCTCTGGTATGCTTTGAAGCCGATAGTACTGGTTTACTTCGCCGTAGTCCCCCCCTTGGAGGAGCACACCAGATTTTTCACTGCGTATTTCGCGATGTGGATATTCGGAGGGCTCACCGCGGTGTTGATTCCGTCCCTGGGCCCCATATATGTATATCCGGAATGGTTTTCCAAGCTACAAGCGCCAATAGCCTCCCGCCTGCAAGATCAACTCGCCAGACACTATTACCTAGGGCTAATCGACCCGGAGCACGCCCGTAGATTCATCTACGAGGGGATCGCCGCCTTCCCCAGCCTACATGTCGGGATTATCGCGCTGTTCGCGTTTTTCCTTTGGGAAAGGAGCCGCATGTCGGGAGGGTTGATGTTCGCATATCTTGCGGCGGTTCAAATCGGTTCGACGCTTTTGGGATGGCACTACTCGGTGGATGGGATTTTCGGGATATTCATGGCGTATCTCTTCTATCGACTTACGCGATTTTTCCCTAGCGGCTCAACTCGACAAGAGAAAAACCGAATGGAATTGACAGTTGACATCGACGGGCAGCGCTCCTAGAGTGTTTGGACGGCACCGGGAGAACGTGTTGAACAACCACTATCCGCGAGTCGCTCGAGCGAGGCGTCCATGTTGCGATATTTGGGAAAAAGATTAATTTTGGCGGTGATTACACTCTTCGCCATCCTTCTAGTCAGTTATTTCCTCGTCCGACTAGCCCCTGGCGACCCCACAAAAAGCTCGTTTCTAGAGGAATCGCAAGCATCTTCAGCCGGGCTGGCGGCGGGGAAAGGCGCACTCGTTCGAAACACCTCCCTAAGGGAAAAGCTCCACTTGGACGAGCCAGTCATGGTCGGATTCTACTACTGGCTAAAGGGTGTCGTGTTACATGGCGATTTTGGCGATTCCGCCTCGGTGGACATAGGGCGTCCCGTAACGGACATCGTCCTCGAGCGACTTCCCGTAACCGTGTCTCTGAATTTCTGGGCGATCCTCATCACCTATCTTCTGGCTATTCCCATAGGGATCCATTCCGCAATATCAAAAAACAAAAAACTCGACGCCACTATAACATTCGTGCTGTTTCTCTTGTATTCCCTCATGAGCGCATGGGTCGCGTTGCTACTGCAATCGACCTTTTGCGAGGGTGGTCGCTGGCCTTTGCTTCCCCTGAAAGGCTTGAAAGCCTCCGTCGCCCCCGGGGAATCGACTTGGCTAATTCTCTGGGACACGACGAAACATTACATATTACCGGTGATATGCCTCAGTTACGCCGGGTTCGCCGGCTTGTCGCGCTACGCTCGAAGCGGCATGCTGGATGTCATCCGGCAAGACTACATCCGCACGGCACGCGCCAAAGGACTTTCCGAAAGAGCGGTTTTGTTCAAACACGCGCTCCGCAACGCTATGATTATCCTGATAACCCTCTTTGCGAGCCTTCTCCCAGGGATGGTCGCCGGAAGTATCATTATCGAACATATCTTCAACATTCCCGGAATGGGATCCCTGTCCATGATGGCGCTAGGAAGTAGGGACATCCCCCTTCTCATGACCCTCTTCGCCTTTGGCGGAACGCTGACTCTAGCCGGCATCATGATAGCCGATTTCCTTTACGTTCTCGTGGATCCCCGAATATCCTTCGAGGGGAAAAAGTCCTGAGCACAGAAATCTAGGACTCGGGAGTCGGAGCGGATGGGCGGCTCTTTCGACTAACTCACTTCGGCAGGATTAGTGCAGGCAACGTGGACAGGGGGGCGTTCTCCGCTTCACCTGCAAGCCCTAGTTGAATTCCAATCCCAAAGGATTGTCATCGGCTTCCGCCTCCTCCTCCCGGGGGAGGAACTCCGCGAATTTCGCGGCCAAATCGTCGAGCTTCGCCAAATAAAACTCCGAATTTTCATCCCGCGAATCCCGCGGGGCGTCGCTTAGCAGTTTTGAGTTTTCCACCACTGAGACACGTTTTTTCCCGCCCGTGACGTAAAATGCAACCTTGTCCCCCTGTTTGAAATCCAGTCCGGATTTTGCGGCCAGTTCGTAAGCCGCCGAACGGCGGCCCTTTCCGTTCGCCAGCTTTCGTTTGTAGTTGTCGGGGGATTCCCTCAACTCCTCCGTTTTGGCGAGGTCCCTCAAGGGAATCGTTTTATCGATGATGGCTTCGCGATATTTCCGAGTCAGCTCGCCGGCGCCCTCGCCTCCGCGTTTCAGGATGACCTCAAGAAGCTCCCGGAGATATTTGCGCTGGAAAGGCTCGAGCCCTCGGGATTTGAGCGCCGCCCCGGTTATCGCCATCTCGCCATCCTCGCGTAACAGCGCGTAGTTTTTGCTTTTATAGCTGAACATAGCCGGATACGCCGCGTCCATTTCGACTTCTATTCCTTTCGGGAGTTCCGTTTCCATCTTTTTGCGTATCGCGGAAACCGCGTCCGGTGTCCCGTCGTCGTCCGGAAGATGGAAATATATCCCATCGGTGTCAACCTCAATTATCACGGCTCCTTCTGACCGGAGGATATCCATCATGGTTTCCAGAATTCCGCGTCCCTCCGCGGTAACCCTTTCCGCCAATCCGTAATCGTTGAAGCTCCCCTGGGAAAACCCCAAATAGCCATAAAAGGAGTTGATAAGGATTTTGAAAGCCGATTGGAGGGCGGAAAGGATGTCCGCGTCCTTGGAACTGGTGTCTTTGGCTTTGGTCGCCGCGTCCTTGGCGTCCAGCCGGAAACTCCTCAATTTCTCGAGGAGATTCGCGAACGCCCCTAGGGAATCGCGCTTTGGGCACCAGTGGTTTGAAATGATTATGGAAGGATAAAGCGAACGCACATCGCAATGCCGAACCTGCTTGAAAACGCCGGTCTCCGGAGCGGCAGTCAAGGCACCACTGAAAGGTCTAGGCGGCTCTGGAGATGGAATTGACTCACCAGCCGCCAAATAAGCGGCTAGGAGCATCGCCTCTATCTTTGAGGCGTTTCCACGGACCACGCAGTTTTGATACGACAAGGGGACGAGCTGGGTTTGATGGAAATAACTTGGAGCCAGGATGTCGGAAATGGCGGCCGCCTCCCTGGCATCGTCGAGAGCGTACGCCCGCAACCGATCGGGATCGGAGGCGAAAAGCCTCGGAATCTCCTTCGGATCCACATACGTCCGATCGGGAGCGGCCACTCCAAAATGACGCGCCACCGACTTCAATCCAAAACTCTCCAGCTCGCGACTGATGATATCGTAATACTGGACCAAGTGGAACGTGTCCACCACATGGCGGCCGGCAATCTCGTATTTCGTGTAGGATATGGTCCTTTCCGCTACGCTCAAGCGCGAGGAACGCCCCTTCAACGGAGGCCGCTCCCCGTCGAGCCATGGCAACATGCGCCCCAAGCGCAACTCCACCCCCAACCGCTTCGACCTAGTCTCTATGAACGGAAGGTCGAAATTGAAAATATTGTGCCCCTCGATGATATCCGGGTCTATTTCGACGATCAATTCGGCGAAGCGTTCCAGCAACTTTCGCTCCGCCTCGTCCGACATGGAATCCAATACCAGACACTCCTCCCACCCCGTATCATCCACCATACTGATCATGGCGACCCGATCATCCGGACGCGAAGGGTTGGGGAACTCGAACCCTTGGGTGGTGAGCGTCTCTATATCGAAGCGGAGTTTTCTCACATCGCAATACGCCATTCCTCTGAATAGGCGGAACTCCAAGCTCATCATAAGCTGCTGGGACCTGTCAGGGATCACCTTGTACGGAGCGGAGGGCGCGGATGGCGAACATCCGGTTGTCTTCCGAAGAAATTTCAACGTCTTGCCCAAGCTCTTAGCATCCGCGAATTCCGCGAGAACCGAAAACTTGGCGTCACCCGAAAGTCTGGCCAGCTTGGCGTCCACTCCGGCCCCCTCCAGAAGGTCTTCCGACGCCAGCCACATAAACGGATGGAACTCCGTCTCAATCATTCCGGCCGACCCGTCGCCGTCGCGCGTAAACAATACCGCCCGGCCATCGTCCGACGTCTCGACCGCCACGACATGGTCCCGCCTCGACGGCACGGCCTCGTCCAACTTCGACAGCATCCCTTCCAGCAATCCAGCCTTTCCCATAAGGTCTCTCCTCCACCCAATCTAGCGTCTTGCCGAACAATTGTCCACCCAACGCATCCGTCCCATCCCACATAGAGGCGGACCAGTGTGTTCCCCCAATTAGGGCTCACTGAATAATTGGCAAGCACACATTCGCAATTTGAAGGTGCCTCACACGAAGGCACAGAGATGCGAAGTGAAGAGAGATGTGGGGTCAGCGCAATTTGCAAAACTTTGCGAAGGGAATATTGTATTTTTTCAGGAGGACGGGAATGGGATTGAAGAAAAAGGCGGAACAGAACTGGAAGACAGGAGAGCAGCTCATAGAATCGGGGCATTTCGACTCCGCCGCCAACAGACTGTATTACGCGCTATATCAACTCGTGACAGAATATGCGAAGACACAAGGAGTTCGATGGAAGAGGGGCAAGAACACCCCCGGAGTCCACAAACAAGCAGAAAATTTCGTTAAGAAGCAATTTGGATCAGATAAAAAGATGGCCCCTATAAACAAATAAAATCCTTGAGAGTTACTGCCGACTACGAGCCGGACCCTGTGGACCTGGATGAACTAAAAACCGAGAAGGCAAACATTGAGGAGCGTTTTGAATCATTGCTAAAAAACGCAGGACTGTAACATGAACAAATTTCATAAAAAAATACTCGAAGGACTAGAAAAGAACTACCCCACATACTCCTTCCGCATAAACGAGATGGGCGGAGAATACGAGGGATTCACTAGGCTTATCGTTTTCAACGTCCCTAAGGATAGGGCTCGATCGTTAAAAAACACTCTTTACGATCTTTACGACGATGATTTCGAGGAGCGTGGCGAATCCTTGCTAGTTTCAGTGAAAAACGAAGAGACAACCCGGGAATACTACCCGGAAGTCAATAAAAAGATAGTGGAAGAGTCGTTGAGGTTATATGCCGCTGGCGTGTGTGCAAATGTTCGCAAGTCCATTTCGCCAGAGATATATAAAAACGTGTCGCTCGAACTCACAAAACATATCCCCATTCAATCTGCGAT
>WFSE01000001.1 GCA_015486135.1 Lentisphaeria bacterium | reverse complement strand
CTCAATGAGGGAGTCCCATACGCCGGATTCGAAAATATCTCTTTCCAAGAGATTCCGGCCTGCTTTGGTGGTTATTGCAACTACTTCGCTGATACGGCATTTTCTGGAGACAGTCAGAGCCCATACGGTTTCGGTCACAACGGCGGGAGACGTTCCACATAGGGCGACGAGGATTATCTTGCCGTTTTGCCATTCCGGTTCTGGAATATCCATGCGAGTCCTTCTCCTCAAAGCGCCCTTGGAGCATTCGCCATGAATATAATGCGCTGGTGGGAGAAAATCCAGTGCCGGACGGATGGACGGGGGGATAGTTCCGGAATTTGCCTGGTGTCTATCCGTCCCCCTGTCCCCTCGTCCATCCGTCCTCTTTGGATAATCGTCGTTGGTTTTCTTGACAAGTAGCGTTTGCGCCGTGAAATTGCGAAAGTCGTTGTTTTTCCGCAAGGAGAGGCCCGGTTTGCGACGGTAGCAATCAACATAGGAAGCACGATACGCGAAGGAGGAGGTAGCGATGCGATTGGAAGGATTGAAGGTGGCGCTTTTGGCGGCCGCTCTAGGGGTGGCGCTTCCGCTCTGCGCCCAAGACAAGGGGAGCGATAACGGAAAGGCCGGGAGTCCCGCTGTGGGCGTGGCGGTGGACAAGGCGGGGACTCCGGCGACAGGGGTCGGGTCCGGCGAGTTCCAGAATTTGGAGCCCGGCACCCGCGAGATAACGATTCTGGAGGACCGCGACCAGGATTATATGACCTCCAAGATTTATATTCTCAAGCATCTGAAGGCGGCGGACATCAGACCCTTTATTCTCGGCGCGGTCCGGCGCGCCAATCCCCAGTCCAACGTTCAAAGGCTTAACTACAAGGTCGGGGAAAAGCAGTATCTGGTTGTGAATATGCCCACTTGGATGGTGGAGTATGTGGACGACATGGTGGAGAAGCTCGACCGCGCGCCGAAGAACCCCAAGAAGGACACGGTTAACAATTCCATCATAGCCGGCACCGGGATTACCCGCTGGACCTATCGCCCGAAATACCGTGCGACCCAGGATATATTGAATATCATCCGCTCGCCGATTTTTCTTACCGGGGAATCGGCGTACTACCTCGATCCGGCATCGAACTTGATTTACGGGAAGAACTCGAAATCGGATGCGGCGGACGTGGCGTATTACGTGAAGGTTCTCGATCGTCCGGTGCCGCAGGTGGAGGTGCGGGTCAATCTTTACGAGGTCGATGTGAACGACCTTATGGAACTCGGGTTGGATTACATCCACTGGAAGAACGGTCCCGGTGCGGACATATTGAATGTCGGCGCGGATTTGTTGAGTTTCGACATTAGCCAGGAGTCTATGGCTCAGGTGGCCGACTTGATTTCCAAGGGGAGCCATTCCTGGGCGGGATTTTTGGTGGCGCCCGATTTCGACGCGAGTTTTCTCCGTATGTTGGCTCAGAAAGGGAAGGCGCGCGTGGCGACATCCGGGATGATAACGGTCGCCAACGACTACGCCGACCCTGGATTGAACTGGAACAACGCGCGTTACCGGATTAGCTTCACCCCGCATTTCCAGAACATCAGCAAGGACGGGAACCAGGAGATAAGCGTCTCCAACGACACTTCAATGACGTTCCGGCTCCATTTGCGCAGTCCGGTCATTTGCTACAAGAGTCCGGACGAGCCCGAGGGGGCGATTATGACTTTCGGTTGGGTTTGCAGCTCGGGAAGCGTTGTGGGCCGCGACAACAACGGGCACGAGATTGTGAACACCACCACTGCGGATTCCTTTTTGACCGTGGTTCCAGGGATGGAGAAATTGGTGGCGGCGTTTGACAGGAAGCAGGACGCCAATCAGAACAACGGCATGCCGTTTTTGAACCGGATTCCCGGTCTGAAATACCTTTTTGGAGCGACCACCGATTCCAAGACTCGCTACAAGATATTCGTGACGGTTGAGACCAATCCGCTACCGCCGCGGGCCGATTTGTCGGCGTGGGCGGGCCATGTGATTGATGTCGCGGAAGTCGCGCTTAATGGCGATTCCGACAAGAAGGACGCGTTGGCGCCCAACGAGCCTAATGTCGAGGAGTTGAAAGAGGATAAATGATTCGCTTTGTTTCACCGCTCGTCGCGGACGGGCGGTTAGTGGAAAAGGAGGTTTGAGATAATGAGAAGATTTGCGATATACGCCGCGGTTTTAGGGATGGCGGCCGCTTTGCCGAGTGTCTTGTTGGCGGATGATCCGACTCCGGATCCGGCGCCGGACGGGAGCACCATCGAGACGCGGGTCAATATCGAGGTGTCGAAGAAAACGAATACCGTGCATTTGATATCGACCACCAACGACCCCGATATCATCACAAAAGTGTACATATTGAAGCACGCCGACCCATACGAGTTGCGTCCCTACATAAGGACGGCGGCGGGAGCGGAACGTATCGATGACAATCCGGCGTTTGTCGAATGCATAAAATACAACGACGGAACCGGGGCCTTGATTGTTTCCGCCGAGGACTACAAATTCGACCACGAAAAATTGTCGAAGATGGCTGGGAAGGAGTGCATGTGCATAGACGAGATAGTGAAAGCGTTGGACCAGCCTAGGATCACGTCGTCGTCGGGACAGCCCAAACTGATGTTTTTTCCGAAGTACCGCAGCGCGGCGGAGATTGCGACGATGGCTCGGAACGTTGGTTTGAACGGGCTTTTGGACCGCACGGAATTGCAGTATGGTGGCGATAGATACGCCACCGATCCCGGATTGAACGCCGTGTTGTTCTATCCCAACAGCTATAATATGGCTAATTTGGAGGAGCGGTTGTCTGACTATGACCGTCCATTGCCGGAGGCGAAGGTCACGGTCAAGGTTTACGAGGTGGCTACTGAGAACGATGGCAAGATAGGTGTCGACTTCCAGGCGTGGAAGAACGGTCCCGGCTCCGACCTGTTCACGATGGCGACCCGCTTCGGGCAGGGGATGAATCCCGCGGGATTTGCGGACGCCACGTCCTGGAGCAAGGCGAAATTCATTAATCTCAGCCCCAGATGGAACACGAGGTTTCTGGATTTTCTCGAGGCCCGCGGCAGGGCCAGGGTGATCGTCTCCGGGACATTGAGCATACGCAACAACACTCGGGGGTATTTGAGCAACATGACCGGGGCCCCTTATTTCACGGACGGGACGCCGCTGGCGAACAACGCGTTGTTCGCATACGAGGACATATTGGGCGAGTGGTATCCCTGGGGTGTTGCCGGTGTCGCCGACACGCTTTACACGGAGCATACGTTGAGGGCGTATGATTCCCAAGGGACGATGATTACGCTGGCGAACAACATGGTTCCCGGCACAATCCGCGTGGGGCGAGTGGACGATACCCACGATAACCGCACGATATACTCTCTTCAGATTATTGAGGGTGGCGGAAGTTTCGTCAAGGACGGCAAGAACCTTGGGCCCAAGGTCTCCGAATGCTACAACTTGGAGATTATGAGGGATTCCGGGGGGACCGACGGGGCGTTCACGGGGTGGGCGCACTACACTCCGAACTGGTCCAACTCCGCGGGACTTACCGTTCAGAAAGGCTTTCAGAGGGACACCCGGATATTCCAGTATGGATTCGAGATGACGATAGTTCCGACGATATGCGAGGAGGCGACTACTTTGGCGGTGAACATGAGCAACACAAGTTTGCTGGGATTTTCCGAAAACGCCAACGGCGCGGCCGCTATGCCCAGGACCACCACGAGCGAGGTCAACTCCACCTTGGTGTGCGACAACAAGAACAAGCGCTTCGTCATTGGCGGGCTGGAGAAGTTGTCCCGGGTCAAGAGCGTGAGCAAGGTGCCGTGGCTTGGGAGCATCCCGTTGCTGGGCTATCTTTTCTCGAGCGAATCCGAGGTTACGAAGAAATACCAGCTAGTGGCCGTTGTCGAGTTCGAGCCCCAGTCGATAGACGCGGGGCTAGGGAGCGATGTGGAATCCGTCAAGGACGAGTTGAAGAAGGCGCACAAGGACTTGAACAACAACAACTACGGGTTTGACCAGTTTCTCTTGGACAAGGAGAAGACGAAGATCCAAAAATTGCCCTGACCCGAGGCTATGTGAAAATCCATTGGCGCGTTCCGCGATTTCCGCGGAGTGCGCTTTTTGGGTTTTTGAATGGACTGCGGGAACAGGGGCGTTGTTGTTTTTCGGCTATCTTCGTGGTATAATGAATTTGGATTGTTTTTGCGCATCTTGCCGGAGAGGGAGATCGGTGGCCGCCGGGCAGGTGGACACCAGGAAAGATAAGTAGGGCATCGAATTTGTTATACCGGGTTGCGATATGGCAAAGATAGGCGATGGGAATGCGGGTGGGTTGCCGGGGGTGCGGGCGCTTGTTGTGGAGGACAACGAGATAAATCGTCTTGTGGCCGAGGGGTTGCTTTCCCGGTGGGGGGCGGAAGTGGTGATGGCGGAAGATGGCTTGGAAGCGGTTGAGATTTTCGCCTCCGAAGGGGGATTTGACGTGGTTCTGATGGACATCCGGATGCCGGAATTAGATGGATACGAGGCGGCGAAGAAGATTCGGGAGCTCCCAGGCGGGAGCGAGGTTCCTATAATCGCCATGTCGGCGGATGTTATGGATGGAGTTGAAAAGAGATGCTTAGACGCGGGGATTAATGGAGTGGTGGCGAAGCCCGTGAATGTTTCCGAATTGCGATCGGCTTTGCGTAGGCATATAAGGTTGGATAAAGAAAAGGCCGTGGTGGACGGGGGACACGGGGCCGAGTCGTCAGCCTTTCGGGATATTCATTCGATAGCTGGCCTGGACGTGGAGACTGCGCTGAATCGCATGGGGGGGGACGAAGACGCTTATGTGGACGTGCTGGCGAAATTTGTTTCCCACAATTCCTCGTTGGTTGCCGATATACGCTCTTGTTTGGAAAAAGGGATGGTGGAGGAAGCGGGGAATTTAGCGCACACTTTCAAGGGGGTCGCTGGAAATATAGGGGCGGACGGACTGTTTGAACGCACATCGAATATTTGCAACTTTCTCCGTCAGGGGGATATCCGGTCCGCCGTGGACTTGCTGGAGGATTTGGATCAGGCGTTGAGCGGACTTCTAGATGAGTTGCGGGGTGTTTCTCATCTCACTTCCCCGTCCAAGCCTTCCCACAATGGCAAGCAATTGCGCCGCGGAATCCGCGAGTTGGCCAATTTGTTGCGCGATAACGACTTCGAGGCGGTGGACCGGCTCAAGGATTTGCGTGGTGATTTTGAGAAGGCGGGGGTTTATGGGGAACTTTTGGAACTTGTCGGGAATTATGACTATGAAAAAGCTATTGAAGTCTTGCGGAGGGTTGCCAAAAATTGGTATAATGTGGATATATGAGGGGGGGGCGTGCGTGTCGCACATTTAAATGGAGGGAGGGCTGGACAATGAGGCAAGGTGGAAGACAATCGTTATTGATAGTGGACGACGCTTCGGAGAATCTCGACATTGTCGCCAGTTGTTTCAAGGGGAAATACCGAGTTCAAGTCGCCACATGTGGCGAAAAGGCGTTGGAGATTGCCCGTGGCTACCCTCCTCCGGACTTGATTCTTTTGGATGTCCTCATGCCGGACCTTGACGGATATGAGGTGCTGAGACTCCTGAAGGCGGATTGCCGCACCGCTGACATTCCAGTTGTTTTTCTGACGGTAAAGGATGCGCTGGACGATATAATAAAAGGGTTTGAGGTCGGAGCGGTGGACTACGTTCCGAAGCCTTTCAACGTGTTGGAGTTGGAGCGCCGCGTGGACGCCCACATGACGATCAAGCGTCAGCGGGATATGCTCATGAAGCGGAACGCTGAGTATCGGGAATTGGTCCATATCCTCTGCCATGACCTCAATAATTCCTTTTCCATGGTGAAGTTGGCCTTGGACTCTATAGAGGTTTGCGACGATTGCGCGATCGAATTAGAGCGTCACCGAATATCGATGAAGGTCGCCATAGACAATGGCATCGACATGATCGAGCTAGTCCGCGGCATGTGCAGGGCGGAGACTTACAGGGTCGAGTTGTCCGCAATAAATCTTTGCGAGGTTTTGTCGGAGGCCGAGCTGATATTAGGGGACATCTACGAGAAGAAATCGGTGGAATTACATTGCGATATTCCGAAGGATATAGAGGTGTTAGCCGAAAAAACCTCTCTTTTGAATTCGGTGGTTATGAATTTGTTGACCAATGCGGTGAAGTTTTCCAAGAGGGGCGGACGGGTTGATGTTTCGGCCAAGAGGACCCCGGAGGGGGGTGTGGTGCTTGTCGTGAAGGACGAGGGAATTGGCATTCCCAAAAAAATGGCGGGGAAGGTGTTTGATATTTCCGCCACGAGAAGCCGGATAGGGACGGAGGGGGAGCCGGGGACGGGGTTTGGACTTCCAATGGTGGACAAGTTTGTCAGGATCTACGGGGGATGGATAGAGTTGGAGTCAAAGGACGAGGCCGAGTTCCCGGAAGAGCACGGCACGGTGGTGAGGGTCGGGCTGAAATCTGCATCCAGATGTTAGGGATTGCTGAAAAAATCGGAAACGCGCCAATTATTCAGCGGGCTCGATGTTAGCTTTCGAGCACTTTATCGATTTCCGCAATGAGCGTTTGTTCGGCGGATTCAATTGTCTCGGCGTTAATGGAGCATCCCGCCGCCAGGTCGTGACCGCCGCCGCCTAGGTGTCTTGCCACGGGACCAACGGGGATGTTCGGATTTCGGGAGCGTAGGGACACGCGGAATTTCCCCTTTTCCTCGGTGTCTCTGATAATCGCCACGATTTCGAATCCCTTGATTTCCCTTATCCGGTCTATCAGGTGTTCCGTTTCGTTTTGGTTGATTTGGAACTGAGAGACGGTTTCGTCTTGGAGGTGGAACCATGCGAAGCGGCCATCGCAGGCGGTTTTAAGGTGTTTCGCAATGATTTCGGCTTCCATTTTCGCCATATTCAATGGTTTTGATAGGAACATCGCAGTGATGATACGGGGATGGTTAGCGCCTAGTTCAATCAGATTGGCGGCGGCCCTGAGCGCGTCCGGAGTGGTGTTGTTGAATTGAAAGCGTCCTGTGTCCATTATTAATCCCAATAGAAGTAAAGTGGCCGCATCCGGGGATATACGCCAGGATTTTATCTTGTTAGCGGTGTTGAAGACGATTTCCGCGGTAGCCGCGGCGTTTGGAAAAACGAAATTGTCTCTGCAGAAGTTTTGGTTGTCTACGTGGTGGTCGATATTGATTGATTGTAGCTCGTGGAAAGGTGCGTCTCCGAATCGGCTTGGCGAGGAGAAATCGAGGCATACGATTGTTGCGAATGATTGAAGGGGAGGGGAGTCACCAGTTATCGGCTGAATGTCGCCCGAAAATGGTTTATAAACCTCCGGAAGGGGGGCGTGTAGATACACTGCGACTCTTTTTCCGTTGTCCTTGAGAATCCGAGCGAGTCCCAATGTCGCCCCGATGGCGTCCCCGTCGGGGTTGACGTGTGTGAGAAGGAGGAAATCGTTCCTCTCTAGCAACATTTCGGATAAAGGGCCTACGTCCATGCATGTGTTCTCCATTCCGAAGTCGAAAATAGCATGTCGTAGCACAGGGTCAAGAGGCGCCTAGTGGAAAGGGGCTGGTCGGGGAGGTTGCATTTTGGTGTGGACGTGGCATTTTCTCGCTACCTAGTGTGGTGGCGGAAGCCATCGGGCGTTTCCGTTTGTTTTGGATGGAGATTTCATGGATACGAAGCTTGGGATTGTGATAGTTGGCGCTGGGGGGCGCATGGGAAAGCGGTTGGTCGCTCGCGTCATGGAGGCCGCCGATATGGAGTTGGTTGGCGCCACTGAGTATTCCGGGAGTCCCTTGCTGGGCAAAGACGCCGGATTGGTCGCCGGGGTTGGAGAGGCTGGAGTTGAGATTTCCGCGGAACTCGCGCCGTGCTTGGAGCGGGCCGATGCGATTATCGATTTCAGCACTGGCGATGTCGCCGCCAACGCGGAGGCGGCCGTCGCCGCTGGCGCGGCCGTCGTAATTGGCGCCACGGCCATCGACGATGCTGGGAAAAAGACGATCGCCGCATTGGCTGACAACGGCGGCAGGATTGTCATGGCGCCGAATATGAGTGTTGGGGTCAATCTGCTTTTCCACCTTGTCGCGGAAGTCGCGCAAACTCTTGGCGACGACTACGATGTCGAGATTGTGGAGACCCATCACAACAAGAAAAAAGACGCTCCGAGCGGGACGGCGGTCAGATTGGCGGAGGTCGCTGCCGAGGCTTTGGGACGTTCCTACGAGAAGGATGTGGTTCATGGCCGCGAGGGGCTGGTTGGCGAGCGGACGCGTCGCGAAATCGGAGTGCACGCCGTCAGGGGAGGGGATGTCGTTGGCGACCACGTGGTGCTCTTCGCCGGGGATGGCGAGCGCGTGGAACTCGTCCACAAGGCGTCGAGCCGCGACACGTTTGCCCTAGGCGCTCTCAAGGCGGCGCGCTTCCTGAGCAACGCCGCTCCGGGGCTGTACGACATGATGGACGTGCTGGGGTTGCGCCGTTGATTTTGTGGCGTGTTGTTGTCAATTAATTATAGAATGGCTAAAGATAAGAAGGGGTAAAGAGGAGAGGGTTATGGAAATTGATTTTGGAGGAGCGTTGGCGTTCGCCTGGGATCGGCTGAAGGCTAATCCCGGATTCTACTTGGTTGGGGTCATGGTTATATTTGGCGCTTCCATTGCGGCCAGCGTTATAGCGCAGATGATTCAAGGCGTGCTTATGGTGATGGCGGGAGTTGGAGCGGGAGTTGCCGGCGGAGGGGATAACGTAGCAGCGGGCTCCATGGTCTTAGCGATGGGAGTTTCCTTTATTATCTCGACGTTGTTGGGGCTGATCGTCGCTCCGGTGTACGTGGGTTATTTCAAGGGGATCAAGCACGAGTACGAGGGTGGCACGGCGGAGATTGGCGAAATTTTCTCGGGAATTGGCGATACCATTCCCTCCGTGGTGAATTATTTCTTGGCTGACGTGGTAGTGCTTCTCGGAACGATTTGCTGTATTATTCCGGGAATCCTCCTTTCGCCGATAGTCATGCTGTCGATGTATCATGTGGCCCATGGCGAGAACAAAGGGATAGACGCATTGAAAAAATCGTTCGACACGTTGAAAAAGGCGCCTATAGTGATTTTGTGGAGCTTGGTGTTGGGGTTGTTTGCCTCTTTGGGGGTTTTCGCCTGTATTGTCGGCTTGATTATCACTGTTCCGTTGTCTTTAGCTGCGATGTACGCGGTTTTCCGTCAGGCGGAAGGTGACCCGTTGCCGGGGACTTTCGATGGGAACGGTAGCGATGTGGTTGAGGTTTCGGCGGATCAACTCTGACGCCGGATGGATTGGATGACAATATTGGCGGCGCGGTTACCGCGCCGCCTTTTTTTGTATTCCTTTGCGGTATCCGCGTCTTCGCGAGGCAATCTCTTTTTCTTTTCCTCGCGGAGACACGAAGAATGCGGAGGAAAAACGATTCGTGCCAATTCGTGAAGATTCGTGGCTACTCTCTCTTTCGCGCTTGACGCGTTCCTTGATACGGCGGATGCGTGGGATATATTCGTTTCCGTTGTTTTTAGGAGCGTTATTCGGAGGTCTAGGATGGACACCGGTCTACCGGGGGATTTGAACGAGCTAGTAGCGCTTTTGCGTTCTTTTCCTGGGGTCGGGGCGCGAAGCGCTCGCCGTATGGCCTTTGCGATTCTCAAATGGCCGGAAAATAAACGCGGGCGTTTAGGTGAGATCGTGTCCAATCTTTCCGAGAATGTTTCCTGGTGTCCCGAGTGCGGCAACATTGCTGTTGCGGGTGCCAAGTGTCGTTTTTGCCTAGACGCTTCCCGGGATGGCACCGTAATTTGCGTGGTGGAGGAATTTCAGCAGATAGCCGGGGTGGAGGATAGCGGTCTTTTCCGTGGGCTTTATCATGTGCTTGGCGGTCGTTTGGCGCCATTGGAGGGGAGGGGGCCGGAGGACTTGAATTTGGATTCGTTGTCGGCGCGGATATCGCGGGACGGGGTGTCCGAGGTTATTCTCGCTCTTGGCGAGGACGTGGAAGGGCGTGCTACGGCCGCGTATGTCGCGGAGGTGTTGTCGGGAAGTGGGGTTTCCGTCACCAAGTTGGCCCGTGGTCTTCCCGCTGGTGGGGATATAGCATATGCGGATTCCGCGACTATTGCCGCCGCGTTGAATGGCAGGGTGGCTTTGGGCGGGAAGGAGTAAGGAGTAGGACTTGGACGCCAGAGTGTCAAAACTAGAACCCGGAATGGTTTTTGGAGGGCGTTACGAGCTGGTTCGGGAACTTGGCCGTGGCGGCAATAGCCGTGTTTTCCACGCATTGGACAAGGAGTCCGACGATGGAGCCGCCGCCGTGGCGTTGAAAATATGCGTCCAGGACAAAAGCGACAAGGGTTTTATCCCCCGGTTCCTCCGGGAGGCGTTTCAGCTTTCCAGACTCGATCATACGAACATAATGAAGTTGCTGGATTTCGGCAATCATGGCGGAGTGTATTATCTTGCGACGGAATTTATCGATGGCGCGTCTTTGGGAGAGTATCTGAAGTCGGGACCGGTGAGCGAGGAGACCGCCATAGTCATAGCCCGCGAGATGGGGAAGGCGTTTGCCCACATGGACGAGTTTGGAGTGATCCACAGGGATATTAAATCCGACAACATACTCGTCTCCAAGGACGGACAGGTGGTGCTTGTCGATTTTGGGCTGGCCAAGGAGGCGGGGCAGAAGACTGTTTCCACCTCCGATGATCTCTACTGCACTCCGCAGTTTCTATCGCCGGAGTTCATTGCGGACTCCAAGGATATCTCTATCAAGGCCGACATCTATTCGCTGGGAGTGACCTTGTTTTTCATAGTCTCCGGTAAGCTGCCCTTCAATGCGAAGAGTCCCGTGGAGATTATACGCCAGCAGTTGCAGGATATCCCTCCGCGTCTTGACGGGCTTGTTCCCGGAATATCGAGCGAGTTTGCCGACGCTGTGGCTCGGATGCTCGAGAAGGACCCGGCGGCGCGTTGCTCTTTGGCGGAAATGATTGAGATGTTCGATGAGTTGGCCAAACGCTACGCCTAGCTTCAGCGGGATCCGCACATGAGAATATGCCATGTTATAACGAGAATGATTGTCGGGGGGGCGCAGGAGAACACGCTTCTGACGGTTCTGGACCATGCGTTGAAGGGGCATGAGGTGTTGTTGGTGACCGGGCCATCTCCTGGTCCCGAGGGGGAGTTGCTGAAAGGGGCTCGCACCGAGGGGGTGGAGGTTGTAGCTGTCGAGCCGTCGGAGCTGACATCCGAGTCTTCATCGTCGGATGGGAAGCCTCGCTTCGAGATGACCGTGGAGCCATCTTTGGTCAGGGCGATCATGCCGTTCCACGACCTCGCCGCGTATTCCGCGTTGCGACGTATTTTTGGGGAATGGAAGCCGGACGTAGTCCACACGCATAGCTCGAAGGCGGGGGTTTTGGGGCGGGCGGCGGCTTGGAAGGAACGTGTTTCTTTCGTGTGCCACACTATCCATGGTCCGGCGTTTCACAACTACGAGAAGCCTTGGCGCAACGCCCTTTACAAGGCGGCGGAGCGTTGGGCGGCGAAACGCTGCCACAAGATGTTTTCGGTTGCCGACGCCATGACGCGGCAGTATGTCGCCGCGGGAATCGCGCCCGAATCGAAGTTCAAAACCGTTTACAGCGGTATGCGGGTGGAGGATTACGCGTCGGCGAAGCCCGACCCGGAGTTGCGCTCGGCGCTGGGAATCCCTGAAAACGCCCCAGTGGTGGTAACTGTCGCCCGGCTTTTTCCGCTAAAGGGCTACGATCATCTTTTGGATGCCGCCGAGACTGTTTCAAAGGAATTGCCGGAGACGCGGTTTCTAATAGTCGGGAATGGGATTCTCCGGGACGAGATCGAGGAGGAGGCCAAGCGGAGAGGGGTGAATTTTGTGTTCGCCGGGCTTGTCAAGCCGGGAGAGGTTGGGAGATACATTGCCCTTGGCGATGTCATGGCGCATCTCTCCTTG